>DATKKH010000194.1:0-18104 GCA_035543035.1 Terriglobales bacterium
GGAGAATGCCATGGTCGCCTGTCCGGAAAAATTATGGAGCGATCGCTCTCGCAAGCCGGAGTTCTGGTATATTATTTTCCACACGCTTTTTTGGCTGGACTTCAACCTTTCCGCTTCGCCTGAGGGGTTCAAGCCTCCTGCTCCTTTTGGACTGGAGGAGATGGACGCGGCAGGAATTATCCCCGAACGTGCTTATACCAAAGACGAGCTTCAGACTTATCTGGAGTACTGCCGCAAAAAATGCCGGGCAAGGATTGAAGCTCTGACAGACGAAGAGGCTCAAAAGCGCTGGAAATTTGGATCAGTCGACTTAAATATTGCGGAACTGCTTCTTTACAATATGCGGCATGTGCAGCACCATGCGGCACAGTTGAACCTTATTCTCCGGCAGACCATCGATTCTGCCCCGCGCTGGGTGTTTAAGGCGAAGAATTGAGATTGATAGATTTGTCCTCGTCCGATAGTAGAGTCTCCTGACCTACTAGTTACTATCTTCGCAAGAAAAGGCTTGACAAGGTTCAAAGTCAGTATATTTTTTGTATGATTTTCTATTTAGCCCCAAAATATGAATTTATTTGCTTCAAGTTTGAACAAAAAGAGCTAATGCCTGCTCGTTTTGAGCCAGGGATAAAAAACCAAACTTCTTAATGGGTGAGAAGTAATTTCCCAGTAAGCTTAATAAAGAAAGGAGAGTTTTATGAAGTCAAAATTCATTTTCGTTGTCTTGTTGTGCCTTGCTTTCATAGCTATGTCGTTCCCAGCCAGGGCTCAGTTTGGGAAGCTCAAGGACAAAGTAAAAGAGAAAGTGGAGAAGAAGGTTAAGAAGACAGCCGAGGGGGTAGAGGAAACAACTTCGGACACGGCCAAAGCAGGCGAAGAGTCAGCAGAAAAACCAGCTTCGGATACTGCGAAAACACAGCCGTCTACTCCCGGAGCTTCAGAAGATATGTCGCTTTATACTAAGTTCGACTTTGTTCCCGGGGACAAGGTCATTTTCTACGATGACCTCTCCGGTGAGGAAATCGGGGAGTTCCCTTCGCGCTGGAGGCTTGATCAGGGGGTCTTTGAGGTGGCGAAACAGGGCAGCAAGAATTATATCTTGTGCACGGACGAGGGGATCATCCGCCCCAAAATTACAACCGGATCCCTTCCGCCGAAGTACACCATCGAAATGGAGTTCTACGTCAAGGGTGGGGAAGCGAAGGGACACTGGTTCTTCATCAACTGGTACAACGATCAGGGTGAGGAGATTGGCAACCTAAGAATACAAGACAATATCCACACCAACCTCAGGCTTCTGGAAAAAGACCTTGCCAGCAAGGATCTAAGCACGCCCCTTTCCGGCGGGACTCATACTATGCGCGTTATGGCCACCCAGAGCACGATGAAATGTTACATCGACAACGAACGTGTAGCCAACGTGCCGGCTGTCGAGGGCTTCAAACCGGTCGACATCGGGGTTCGCATGGATCCCTGGAAGGATGAACCAGACAACCCGATGCTGATCGGGACCTTCCGCTACGCAGAAGGTGGTAAAACGCTGAGAGAGCAACTGGACGAATCAGGACGGATTGTGACCCACGGAATTTTGTTTGATTCCGGTTCCGACAAAATAAAGGGCGAGTCATATCAGACCCTGAGGGAGATTGGCCAGCTTCTGACTGATGATCCGAAATTAAGGGTTTCCATAGAGGGACACACGGACAACGATGGTACGGATGAATATAACATGACATTGTCTCAAAAACGGGCAGCCTCGGTGAGGGATTATCTCATTACAAACTACAAGATTGCTCCTGAACGTCTGGAATCCAAAGGCTGGGGCGAATCGAAATCGATTGATACAAACAGTACTCCGGAGGGAAAGGCAAATAATCGCCGGGTGGAATTGGTGAAGTTATAGTGATCTTGTCAGTTAGTTGCTTGTCCGTTGCCTGAAGACAACGGGAATAGATCGAATTAGAAGATCAATTGCAGTTCGCTTTAGCGAACTGGTTAAGGAAAATATATCAAAATGGCTTTAGCCACATAAGACTATTGATCTGTTCGTTGCTTAGAAGCAACGGGAATTGTGCAACAGAGAGACAAGAAAAAACAGAATGAGTCAAGACACCTTAAGTTTTGGGCGCCCCTTGGATGAAATTCGAAGTTCCTTTAGTTCCCGGGAGTTGGATTTTTTTTCAGACCTGCTCGGAGAAATTCAGACCCTTTATGGGGAAAGACTAAAATCCTTAAAGCTCGTCGGTTCGCGTGCGCGCGGGACTGCGATGGAGAGATCAGACTACGACTTCCTGGTCCTTTTGGATACGTGCGATTACAGCGTAGAAGTTCCGAAAATGCAGAGCCTCAGCTACCAGATGAACCTAAAGCACGGCCTGGGATGCATCTCTCTGAGCCCACTCAGCACGAATCAGTTCATTGGTCTTGACACTAAGTTTCAGGGAATAACAGATAATTTTCGCCGTGATGCAATCACCCTTTGGCCATAAAGAGGTCTTGTCCGTTATCTGAAGGCAAAAGGAAATAGATAAACTCAGTGAAATCAATTGCAGTTCATTACAATGGACTGATAAAATTGAGAGGAGCTGTATGTTTCAAGAACATTACTTACCGCTTGTCATAGCCTACATGATTGGTCTGGGTGGGTGGTTGCTGGCCAATCGACTGTTGCCGAATGTATGGCCATTGCAGCCAGACCAAAGGTTTGAGCGTCCCTGGAAAGAGTTCGGAATCGCTCTGGTAGGAGTAATAGGTGTTCTGGCGATGGGTCAGCTTTGGAGCAGTGGAATTCGTCTACCAGATAAAGGTGCGTTTGGTCCCTTACTGGGCTCTATCAATCAGCTCCTGATTTTTGCTCCGATCCTGCTGGTAGTTGTGATTCGTCGGCAACCCTGGACCTCTGCTTGGCTTCCCCGAGCCCGAATCGTGACAAGACTTCTGGTAGGTTTAGTGCTGTCGTTTGTCGCTGTTGGTGCATACTCAGTCCTGCGGGCAGGTGCTGATTCTCCCTGGGTCATCATTGGTAAGGTATGGCGTTACGAGCACATCGACATGATGGCACAGGTGTTTCTTGAAGATCTCGCGATAGCCATCCTGTTCGTTCGTCTGGCAAGTGCTATCTCAAACCGCTGGGCAACAGTAATTGTTGCGTGTCTTTTTGCCGCCGGCCACATTCCAGCAATGTTATCGCAGGGTGCGATATGGTCCGAACTGGCCGGCCTGGTGCGAGACGCTGGGCTTGGCGTTGCAGTAATACTTGTCGTGCAGCGATCGCGTGATGTCGTGTGGTTCTGGTTCCTTCACTTTAGTCTCGACATGACCCAATTCGCCAAAATCACTGGCATTAGATAAGCCATGGTAAACAGATATTGAAGACTGCCTAACCAACCGTCGATATTAGATTTTTGGGCTTAGAAACATAAAATCCACGACCCTTGACTCAGGGATACAAGATGACTAATTACAAAAACCTGAAATCGTATTAACATGAAAGGAGGAAAGGTATGGAACACAAAGGTATGTGGGGAGGGATGTATGGGCTGGCTTTTCTTGGTGGGCTGGTCTATTACATCCAGCATGCGACCTCGTTCTTAGGTGGGGTGCTTGGTGTTTTGAAAGCGATTTTTTGGCCTGCGGTGATAATGTATAAGGTGCTAGAACTGTTGAAAATGTAGACAGACAAAGGTGTCAGAAGCACCGGGATCCTGACTACTTTATCAAATCGCCCGAATAAATTGAGATTAACAAGTGCCTAATATTGAAATAAAGTATTCATAATGATCGTCAAAGAGCTAATATTGATTGCCATTTTCATTTTTAGCGGATATGATGCTATGGCTGGATTACAAGATAGCGCGGAGGGTAGCATACCTGTCGTTTTCACAAGTGACAGTTCTAAATTAGCAGGTCGATTCTTCCCGGCAAAAGGAGCTGGACCATTTCCGACGGTAATATTACTGCAAGGTTTGCCGGGCGGTGAAGGAGATATATTCGGGCTGGGCCAGCGCTTTAGCAAGGAAGGGATCAATGTATTCACTTTTAATTATAGAGGAACTTGGAAGAGCGAGGGATTATGGTTGCCGTTAACATCTCTGGAAGATGTTAAATCCTCGATTAATTTTCTAAAGTCACCCCAGATCACCGAGAGCCTCTCGATTGATACGGCTCAACTATCGATTGTTGGCTATAGTTATGGAGGGGGAATGGCATTATTAGGCTCCCTCTTCGATCCGGCAATCAGGAAGGTGGTATCAATAGCTGGCGGTGATCTCAACGTCGTGGCCGGTTTGATAGAAAAGAATCCTGAATTTAAAAAGGAACATCAGCAATTTATGGATAATTGCATGGCGGATTCGAATATGGTGCGGGGACTGGGTGGAAAAGCGTCCCACGAATGGCTCCTGAAAAACAGGTATGATTACGACATAATCAAACACGCCAAAGAACTTTCCAACAAAACCATATTCTTGATCGGCGGGTGGAGAGATCAAGCGATTCGAGTAGAGGATCACATTCTTCCACTTTTCCGTGCCCTGCAAGAATGTGGCGCGAAAAATCTTAAAATTGAAGTCTTTGATACTGACCACTCCTTTGAGGGATACAGGGATTCATTGGCTGATTGTATTGTTGACTGGATCAAGCAATAGTCAAAACTTAGCCGTTATCAGTTGGAATAGAGAAGATCAAGCTAATAAATTGCAGTTCACTTTAGTGAACTGGTATAGGAGCCTGAACCCCATAATCTACTGACTACTGACCTACTGGTCAAGCTCGTACAAGCGGAGATGAAAGTAAAGGGACTTTGATGAAAAGACTGTTCGCTCCAGGATGCGCCTTGATGATTTACAAACCGCATCTGGCTGAAAAACTGCATAATATTTTGATCCAGAATCTCGGGCCAATGGAGATGTTTCTTGCTTGCTGCAAGCATATTCCTCCTTTGCCTGGAGGAACAGAAGTAATCAACATCTGTCCCGGCTGTGACAAGAGGTACCGGGAGAACTATCCGGATTCCTCAACTATCTCTCTTTGGGAAGTGATTGCCAAAAACTCCTTTTTTCCTTTTCCGGATTATGGAAAACAGGAAATGACTATAATCGATGCCTGTCCTACTAGGGACCAGGCCAGAGTGCAGGATGCAGTAAGGGAACTGGCGAGCAAGATGAATATTTCACTATTCGAGCCGGAATTGACCAGAGCCAAAAGCACCTGCTGTGGGGATGTTTTCTGGGAGAGTATCCCAACCCCTGAGGTTATAGAGCAGATGAAGCTCAAAGCATCAACCATGCCGCTTGACCAGATAATCGTTTACTGTGTATCCTGCGCCAAAGCGATGTTTGTGGGAGGTAAACAACCGAGGTATCTTATAGACCTGCTGTTTGAAGAAGAAACTATTCCAAAAACATTTCAGCCGGACCTGTGGCATAAAGAGCTGGATGAATATATGAATAGCCATAAATAATCAAGTCAACTACCAGGCTCACCTGATAAATAAAGTGTCAGAAGCGAGAGGCTCCCGACGTATGCTCTAAACTTCTTAAGCTTGTAAACTCTAAACCTGTTTTTCCTGAATGCTTTCCTGCTTAACCGGCTCTGCTTCCGGGATTTGAATGCGGCCTTTTTTGCCGGAGAGATAAGTATAAAGCGCGGGTATAATAAAGAGGGTCAAACCCAGAGAGAAGAGAAGCCCACCGATAATCACGATTCCCATAGAAGCACGGCTTTTGGCTGCTGCGCCTAAAGCAAGAGCTATCGGAAGAACTCCAAATACCGTAGCCAGGCTGGTCATCAAGATCGGACGGAACCTCTGGGAGGCTGCATCGATTACTGCCTCCCGTATCGACAGCCCCTTTGCTTTTCGCTGGTTAGCAAATTCCACGATCAATATTCCATTTTTGGTAACAATCCCCACCAGAGCGATAATTCCTATCTGGCTGAAGATGTTCAGGGTCTGCCCAAATATAAAAAGTGACAGCACTGCACCAGCTAAAGCCAGCGGCACGGTGAACATAATGATCAACGGGTCTCTAAAACTCTCGAACTGCGCGGAAAGGATCAGATAGACCAAAATCAATGCCAGTAAAAATGCGAAAACCAGAGTGTGCGAGGATTCAGCATATTCTTTGGCAGTGCCAGCCAGGCTGGTCGAAAACGATTCGTCAAGCGTGCTTGAGGCTATTTTATCCATCTCTTTGATCCCATCGCCCAGAGTGTATCCCTTGGCTGTGGAAGCTGAAACCGTGGCAGACACGTAGCGGTTATAATGAAACAATTGCGGAGGAGTACTGCGATAAGACATCTTCACCAGGTTGTCCAGCTGAATCAAATCTCCGTGGTTGTTCCGCACAAAGCTGGAGCTTAAGTCCAGGGGCTGGTCCCGGTCAACCCGGTCTGCTTGAACGATAACATAATACTGCTTGCCGTTCAGGATGAAATTTCCGTATTGCTGCCCGCTGAAGAAAAGCTGCAGGGTCTGGGCAATATCACTCACTGTTACGCCCAGTGCACGCGCCTTCTCCCGGTCGATCTCCACGGTCAATTCAGGCTTGTTGAATCTCAGGTCAAGATCACTGATTTGGAAAATCGGATCTGACTGGACCTTGTCCATAAAGCGAGGCAGTGCCTGTTTTAGCTTGTCCAGAGTAGGTGCCTGGATTACATACTGAACCGGCAGTCCTCTTCCACGGCCTCCTCCGATGGTCTGCTCCTGGGTTACATAGGTTCTGGCAAAAGTATAGCTCCTGAGCTCTTTGGTAAGAGCATCCGCGATCTGCTGCTGGCTCCTTTTTCTGGCATCCGGGGGCACCAGGCTGGCTCTGACGAAGGCGCTGTTCGTGCCGCCCATACCGGTCACAGAAACTATCACATCTTTTTCAGGAAGACTGTCAACTACAGTCAAGACCTTTCTCATATAATCATACATCGACTCATAGGATGTCCCTTCAGGAGCAGTGGAGCTCACCATCAGCCGGCTTTTGTCCTCCATAGGCGCCAGCTCCGAGCGAAGGAGCGAGCCCAGACCGAAAATAATCCCTAACGAGGCGGCCATTATCACCGGCGCCAGATATCTCCTGCTAATAAATCCCCGCAAAGCCCGGTGATAACCCGAGATCAGCAAGTTGAACCACTTCTCGCTCAGCTTGAAAAATTTGTTCTCGTGCTCGGCTTTATGCAGGATGTGAGCGCTCATCATCGGGGTCAGGGTCAAAGACACGAAGGCAGAGATCAGTACCGAGCCTGCCACCACCACTCCGAACTCCCTGAACAGCCTGCCGGTTAGACCCTGCAAAAACATTATGGGAAGAAATACCGAAGCCAGGGTGATGGTTGTAGAAATTATTGCAAAATAGATCTCCTTGGACCCCTGGAATCCTGCTTCAATTGGATTCATCCCCTTTTCGATTCTTTTATAGATATTTTCCAGCACCACGATGGCATCATCCACCACTATTCCGGTGGACAACACGATAGCCAGTAATGATAAGATATTGATGGAAAAGTGAGCCAGATACATAATGAAAAATGCACCGATCAGAGAAATGGGAATTGCCAGCATCGGGATGATTGTCGTTCTCCAATGGCGCAGGAATATAAAGATAACCGCCAGAACCAGAAGAAATGCTATCAAAATTGTCTCCGCGACCTCGCCTATAGCCCTGCGGATGTTAGAGGTGACATCCATAGCCACGGTTACTTTGATGTCCGGCGGAAGATCCCTTTTTATCTGTTCCAGGCGGCGGTAAAAAGCATCCGCAATGGCTATCTGGTTCGATCCGGATTGGGGAAGAAGGGCAACTGCAACCATCGGGATACCGCCGTTGCCCAGCATGATCGACTGCTCGTTTTCCGCAGACAGAACTGCGCGACCCACATCTCTAAACCTGACCACTGAGCCGTCTTTATCCTTGATGATCAAATCATTGAATTCCTCCGGAGTAGACAAGCGGCCGAATGTCCGTATTGCCAGCTCTGTGTTATATCCTTCGATGCTGCCGGAGGGTAACTCCACATTTTCCCGGTCCAGGGCATCCTTCACATCCAGCGGTGTCAACCCCTGTGAAGCCAGGCGAGACGGGTCGATCAAGAGCCGGATAGCATATCTTCTTTCACCCCAAATGCCGACCTCACTGACCCCGGGTATGGTCTGCAGCCGTTCTTTGAAAATGTTATCAGCAAAAGCGGAAAGCTCAAGCAAGGAGCGCTTGTCGCTCTGAACCGTCATCATTATGATCGGAGACGCATCTGCATCGGCTTTGGAAACTGTAGGGGGATCCACATCCGGCGGAAGATCGTGGATTGTCCTGGAGACCCGGTCGCGCACATCGTTTGCCGCTGCCTCCATATCCACTCCCAGTTGGAATTCCACTGTGATCCGGCTTCTGCCGTCACTGCTGGAGGAGGTAAGAGAACGGATCCCGGCTATGCCATTGATCGATTCCTCCAGTGGCTCCGTGATCTGGGATTCGATTATGTCCGCATTGGCACCAGTATAAGAGGTGCTCACCGTGATGATCGGAGGATCCACATTGGGATACTCGCGCACTCCCAGGTAGGTGTAACCGATTACACCGAACAGCACTATCATCAGAGATAGCACAATGGAAAGAACCGGGCGATTGATGCAAACAGAAGGCAGGTTCATAGAAATTTAGTTTGATTTGTTTTTAAGGTCTGTAATTTCGACTTTTTTCCCATCGGACAGCTGAAGCAGGCCGGTAAGGATAAGGGTATCCTGAGGATTCAATCCTTCGACTACCTGGACGCTGGTCTCGGTCCGGATGCCAGTTTTCACGGGGACCGAGCGGGCCTTGCCGTTGACACAGATAAACACCTTTTCCAAATTCAACTCCGGGATGACCGACTCCGAGGGGATGACTATTGCCTCAGGCAGCTGTTCCAGGATAAGCTCTACCCTGGCAAAAGAGCCGGGAATCAAATCTCCCTTGGGATTCGGGATTCTTGCCCGTGCCTTAATAGTCCTGGTCTCCAGGTCAATCTTCGATTCCACCGCATAGACCGTGCCCTTATACTCCGTTTCCGAGTCGCCCACTTTGGCAGTGACAGCATTTCCCTTCTTTATCTGCCGGGAGTATTTTTCCGGCACTGAAAATTCGACCTTTACCGGGTCGATATCATCCAATGTCGCAACCAGCATGTCCGTGGAAACATAAGTTCCCGGGCTGACGTATCTTAACCCGACTATCCCGTCGAAAGGGGCCACTATCTCGGTCTTGGCAATCTGGGCCTGGATGGCTTCCCTTTGTGCCCGGATCATATTCATGGTATTGGCGGTCTTGTCGTAATCCTCCTGGCTTATGCCTTTGATCTCGAACAGCTTGCGAGCACGCGATTCCAGATCGGAAGCTTGCTTTTCCTCGATCTCTTTCCCCTTCAACTGAGCCTCAAGATCCGCGTCATTCAGCTTTATAAGCAGATCCCCTTTGGCTACCCGGCTACCCTCGGTGAAAAGAACATCCGTAACTTTTCCCGCTATTTCCGGCTTAAGCTGGACCTCCTCGTTTGCCAGCAGGGTCCCGGTGGTTATTATCTTATTATCCAAAAGCTGCGGCTGGATAACCATTGCATCCACAGCCAGAGGGGCAGCAGGCATTCCGGACCCGCGTCCCCGGGGAGAGGTTCTTCCGCTTTTGCAGGCTAATACTAACAGGGAAGAAAGCATCAGGAAAAGAAAAATGTATTTCAATAATACGGCAAGTCTTTTCATAACTTCTTATGGTTTAAGGGTAATTAGTTACTGGGACGAATTACCAATACCAATATAGTAAATACTTGGGGTCTGTCAACATTGTAGTATATTCTTCCCACTTATATTGAACTATACGGTATTCGGGACAAACCATTGGTGAAACCTCTTGACTTTTTGCTTTTTAGACCTAATATAAACTTCAGGCAATAGTCGAGTAAGTTTCTTGCGCAGTTGACAGACATTTGTGACTCTTAAAAGAGAAGGAAAAGTTTTATGATCGGTCAGATTATTTCTCATTATAAAATTTTGGAGAAATTAGGAGAGGGAGGCATGGGGATGGTTTATAAAGCCCAGGATTTGAAGCTCGACCGTTCCGTGGCTATCAAGTTCCTGCAGGAGGCCTCTGACGAGAACAAGGAGAGATTTATCCAGGAAGCCAGAATCGTGGCAGGTCTAAATCACCCTAATATCCTTCACATCTATGAGATCGACGAACAGGAGGGCAAACTATTCTTCGTCACGGAATTTATCTCCGGAGAAACCCTGAGAACCGGTCTGGCAAAAATAAAATCCGGAGATGGGATGTCTCTGCAACAAGCCATTGACTGGACCCTGCAGATTGCCTCTGGGTTGAAAGCTGCGCACGAGAAGGGTATAGTTCACCGGGATATCAAGCCCGAAAATGTCATGCTGACAAAAGATGGTCATTTGAAGATTATGGACTTTGGCATTGCCAGGCTCAGAGGAGGGGGACATTCCTTCAGTTCTGATACCTTATCCGGGACCTTAGCCTATATGTCGCCTGAGCAGGTGCAGGGAATGGAAGAGGATCACCGGACCGATATCTGGTCTCTGGGCGTTGTTTTTTACGAGATGCTCACCGGCGAGCTACCCTTCAGGGCAGAGCATGAAGCGGCCTGGATTTATATGATCGTAAACGAAGACCCTCTTGTCCCCTCATCGCATGACCGCAGGATTCCACCGGCAGTCGACTCCTTTGTGATGAAGATGCTCTCGAAAAAAAGGGAGCAAAGGTTTCAGTCGATGGAAGAGATAATCTCTAACTTAAAACAGGTGGAGCAGGACTCCAGATCAGCCAAAACCAAAGCCATTGCACTTCTGCCTTTCGAAAACATCAGCCCGGACAAGGAAAGCGATTATTTTTCTGACGGGCTGACCGAGGAGCTTATCCTCAATCTCTCCCGGCTCAAGGATATCAGGGTCGTCTCACGCACCAGCATAATGCAATATAAAGGGACCAAGAAAGACATCCAGACCATTGGCAAAGAGTTAGGTGTGCGCTACATTCTGGAAGGGAGCATCAGGAAATTTCAGGATGACCTGCGCATAACTGCCCAGCTTGTGGACGTGGAAACAGATGCCCAGCTCTGGGCAGGAAAATACAAGGGGAAGGTTTCTGACGTGTTCGACATTCAGGAGCAGGTATCAGAACAAATCGTGGATGCGCTGATGGTCAGGCTCTCTCCCACAGAGAAAGATGTACTTTCCAAACACCCGACCGAGAATCTGAAAGCGTTCGATTATTATCTCCGGGCAAAGGATGCTCTCTACCGCATGACCAAAAACGACGTCAAATCCTCGATCGAGCTTTTCAACCGGGCAATCGAGCTGGATCGACGCTATGCGCTGGCTTATGCCGGTCTGGGTGAGGCTTATGCCTCCCTCTACCTTTATTTCGAACGAAGAGAAGCCTATATCGACAAATCTCTGGAGGCCAGCCTGAAAGCCCTGAGCTATGATGCTTCATTGTCCGATGCTTATGCAGCCCTGGGCATGGCTTATTTCGACAAGAACATGCTGAACGAAGCTCTCTCTGCCGTTCAGAAAGCGATCAATCTGGACCCGGATGATTTCATCGCTTACTGGATATTAGGCAGGATTTATCACACCACTGACCGGGATAAGGAGGCAATCGAGCCGTATAAAAAAGTGGTGGCGCTGGACCCGGATTTTTATGCAGTGCACATGGATTTAAGAACGGTCTACGAGAGGTTAGGGGATAAGGAAAATTACGAGAAAGCAGTGAAGGACGAGTTGGAGGTTTACCCGCGCTACATTGCCCGGTACCCCGAAGACCCGCGCGCACATATCTTTTATGCCGTAGCTCTGGCCAGAGCAGGAAGGCTGGAAGAAGGCAAGGCACAGGCAGCCAAAGCCATAGAGCTGAACCCCTCGGACCCTTTAATGCTTTACAATACCGCCTGTTTTTATGCCCAGATAGGAGAAAAGCGCCTGGCGCTCGATTCCTTAAAAAGCTCGATTAACGCCGGGCTGGAAGATTACGAATGGATAAAGCGCGACCCGGATCTGGAAAGCATAAAAAACGAGCCGGAGTTTATTGAATTGATTGAAAAAAAAGGTAAGCAATGATGACAAAGTATCGAATGTATGTAGATGAAGTAGGCAATCCTGATCTTGCAGGCTCAGATAACCCTAATCATCGCTTCCTTAGCCTTACAGGTGTCATTATTGGACTGGATCACGTTAAAAACATTCTCCATCCTGAAATGGAGGCACTAAAAATTAAGCACTTCGGGTCTCATCCGGATGAACCTATCATTCTTCACCGAAAGGAATTAGTCAATGCCAAGTCTCCATTTCACGCACTGAAGGACGACCAAAAAAGAAAAGCATTCGATGAAGACCTCTTGAAGTATTTACGAGAATGGGAATATACCGTGATAACGGTTTGCTTGGACAAGAAAAGGCATTGGGAAACATATACGACATGGCGTTACGACCCTTACCACTATTGTCTTGCAGTCCTCTTGGAGCGTTTCAATTTTTGGTTAAACCGGCGGAAGACTAAGGGCGATGTTATGGCGGAATCCCGCGGCGGTAAGGAAGATTTAAGACTCAAGGCTTCTTTCCATCGACTTTTGGAGAAGGGAACAGATTATGTTGAACCTTCGCAATTTCAAGAATCCTTCACAAGTAGCCAACTGAAGGTTAAACCTAAATCAGCTAACGTAAGTGGTCTTCAGTTGGCCGATTTAATAGCGCATCCCAGTCGCTCGGAGATATTGGAAGAACACGGATTGCTCGGCCGTTCGCTGGCAATGTTCTCTAAGAAGGTTAAAGAGATTCTAAATTTTAAATACGATAGAGAGGATGCGGTAATCTTTGGCAGAAAATTCATTTAGTCAAAAAGAAAAGGCCCTTTCGGGCCCGATGGCTTTCGCCATCCACCTCCGGAAAACCGGATTATTTATTTTATAATCATTTCTGCCCTACTTGTCAAGAAAAATCTTAACAAAATCACGACAATCAGTTTGTAGGTCGGGTGCTCTGCGCACCTGGCTTACCCCTCTACTTTCTATTACTGGGATCGCATAAATTCTCATACCTCTGTAATAATTCCTCAGGCGGGTGAATCCTCTCCGGGGGTAATTTCTTCACCAGCTCTAATTTGATCTGCTTGCAGGCAGTGGAATTGCCCTGCATGAGCTCAATTTGAGCCAGGTCCAGGAATGAAGAGAAAAGCTGCTGTACTGTCATCTGAGAGAACCAGTCAATCGGCACGGATGGGTCTGCCCAGCCGCGAAAAGAATATTTGCTGAACAGGTTTTTACTGAGAACGCTGAAATCCATCCTGACTGAATCTGTTGGCACGATCTGGGTTACCAATCCCTCAGGACGCGCTAAGGGGAAAAGGTATGGAGGGGGATAAGTGCAGTAAATGGGGCGTCTCCACTGGTTCTGGACTAACAGCTTGACTATCAGAAAATCCTGTGGAATCAGATATCGATCTGCAACCGTTGGCTGGACTCGAATGTGCACCGAATCAGGCTTATCCGCAAAAGGAACAGCCACTGTGGTGTCGCGCCATGGGACGGGTCCTAATTGTGACAGCTCCTCCTGCGTCAAAGTTATGGGAAAATCAGGATATCTCGATAGAGTCTGCTTCATATACCAGGAAGTGTTCATAAGACTCGGGCTGAGAACCACAACGTCCGGTCTGACCTTTTCAGCTGTTTGCAAATAGAAAAGCGTCCAAAAATTGTCACCCGCTACGATGACGATAGCATCCTGTCCTACATTCTGCAGGATATTCTGGGCATAATCATAGGCAAAATAATTTCTGGAGCTGTCGACAACACCATAATTGCGGGAAAGCTGTTTAAATGGAAGCGAAAAGACTATCAAGACAATCAGAGGTATTGCGATTATGCGGAATTTTTTCAGGTAACTGAAGAGAAACAGGAATATGCTGCCTGCGCCGCAAGCTGCAAAAATGGAGAATATCACATAAGAAGGAAGATAGTGCCGGTCCATTGGCCAGAAGAAATCCTTGGGCAGGTTAAAATAGATTACCGCGCCCAGGCTGGAACATAAGAATAAAACCAGAAGCCCCAGGGAAAGACGCCATACTTTTTTCAAGAGAACTAAGAATCCAATCAGAGCCAGCAGGAGAACGAGGATCGTCAAAGCGGTTCCTCTAGAAAAGAAATTGACCGTAAAAAAATGCAGATAATCCGAAAGCTGAATTGCAAAAAAGGGAGCTTTGCGAGGCAGAAACTGGACAAGCCAGCCGCCTCCGAACTGCTTTAAGGATATGTAGTCATAAAATCGCGAAAAATTGCTGGGGTTATTGAAATTCAAAGCCGGGTTTCCTGCGGAGATCGGAATGGTTAAAAAATGAAAAGCCAGACCCAAAAGGAGTCCGGCAAAACCGACCAGCCAGGTTCTTATTCGTCCCAGCACTCTGTAATTCCCCAGCAAAACCAGGATGAAAAATCCGGGCAAAAGGAGCAAATTAGTCCGGTGAACGCTGAAATCTAAACCGAAAAGCAGCATTATCAGAAAAAGCCAGCCAGTGCTAGCCCTCTTTTCAGCCTTTTCCAACCAGCGTAGCATTGCCCATATTAAAATAGCGGTAAAAAGCGCGGTCAGCATATAAGGGGTAAACTGGAGAGCGTATTTCCACATGGTCTGACCAAAGGCAAGATTCAAACCGGCAGCGATCACTCCCAAGCTTGCAAACAACATAACTGATTCTTTTCTTTCTATGTTCTCAGACAGCACGAAGCGGCGAATAATTCTCAGGCTGATTAATATAACGATGAGAGCCACAAGTGCTGCCTGAACACCGGTAAAAAGATTCAAAGAGAAGATTTTGGATATGCCTAGGGGAAGCTGAGTTATGAGCCAGCCGAGAATGGTCGAAATCAAAGAGCCTGGAGGCGGTGCGATTCCGTGGGTGATTGCGGCTATCGAATAATAACAGCCAACCCACCAGGGTATGGTTCGATAAGCTGTCTTCCAGTAAACAATAAGGCAGACAACGAGAACTGCCAGCATCAGGATGATTCGAGAGATTCTCCACAGCCTGCCACTTTGTTGAGACATAAAAAAACCTCCTTAATGAAAAAAAATACTTTATTTTAAGCCCTACTATACCATAATCTGACGGAGGTTGTCAAGGTGAAATGTTGGCGGCATCAAAGCACTCAGTATATTTTTTTAGTCCAATTACAATGACTCACGCCTCGTAAAAATAAAAAAACCATCCATCTCTAAGCAGGGAGGAAAAATGAGAAAACTGAGTTTATTTCAGGTAGTGTTAGCGAGTTTTTTACTTGTACTAATAATAACCACAGCAGGAGGTCAAAATTCTATGGCAAACGAGTCAAAAGTCATGACTAAAGCTCTCTTAGACAAGGCTGATTCCCTTTTCAATGGCAATGAGTATGAGGCTTCTCGTGCCATTTACCTTCAAGCCATGGATCAGGCAGTAAAAAACAAAGAAAACTCAGAAATGACCGAAGCTTATGCCATGATTGCCAGGACTTATCTGGTCCTTGACAAAAAAGAGGAGGGCAGACCCTGGATCCAGAAGGCTGAAAAAATCGCCAATTCCAAAGAGCCTTTGGGCTGGTCAAGATATTTAGGCGTGCGTGGCAGATTCGAATGGAAAGATAGTCAGCTCGAAAAAGCAACATCGACTTTTAAGGAGATGTACAACTATTGCAGTGGACGTAAACTTTACGAGAGAGCAATAGATGCGGCTCATATGGTGGCGATTACCGGAAAACCAGAAGAGCAGATCGAGTGGGGAAACAAAGGAATAAAGGAAGCAGAAACAGGCAATGTCACTCGCTGGCTGGGACCTTTATGGAATAATTTAGGTGCCACTTATGAGGATATGGGTAAGTATAAAGAAGCGCTTGAGGCGTATCTGAAAGCTCGTGAATACCACTTTCGCTATGGTGACGAGAAGAACAAGCTGGTTGCAGACTGGGCAGTGGGACATGCTTATCGGCTGAACGGGGATAATTTAAATGCTGAAAAGTGGCTGCGTCCGGTGTTAGCCTGGTGTGAAAGAACAGGAGATGTTGAGTTTGAGGGGTTGACTTACAGGGAATTGGGTGAAATAGAGCTTTCTAAGACAAATCCAGATTCTGCTCTAAGCTATTTTTCGAAGGCTGAAGAAAAACTCAAGCAGGCTGGGATGCCAGAGTGGGACTCGGCAGGATTTGCAAAACTCCAAAACCAGATCGCGGAGCTACAAAAAAATAAGTAACGGGTAGTGGGTAGCGGGGGGCGAGGGCGAGTCCAAAAAATCCTTGCAAAATTCTTTTTAAACCTTAGATTGTGAAAAAAGGAACAAGGAAGAAATACAAAGGAAAAAGGAAGAAGGAAAACGGAAAAAGGAAAAAGGAAGAAACGAAAAAAATCGGAGGATTAAATGACTCAGTATCGTATACCACAGCCAGTAAATGAACCAGTATGCGGATATGTACCAGGCTCACCTGAGAGGGAAAAGCTCAAAGCGGCTTTGAATGAGCTGAAATCGAAACAAATAGAAATTCCTCTGGTAATCGACGGTAAAGAGGTTCGCACTGACAAGAAAGTAAAAATCACTGCACCGCACGATCATAATCTGGTCTTAGGTTATGCTTATCACGGAGGAAAGAATGAATTCCAGATGGCAATCGATGCGGCCCTAAAGGCTCAAAAGTCCTGGACAGCTCTGTCTGGACAGCAAAGGGTAGCAGTTTTCTTAAGAGCGGCTGACCTGCTGGCTGGACCCTATCGTCATCTGATGAATGCCGCCACAATGCTGGCGCACTCCAAAACTCCTTTCCAGGCCGAGATCGACGGGGTTTGTGAGCTGGTAGATTTCTTCCGCTTCAATGCCTACTATATGCAGATGATCATGGACATCCAGCCGATCAATCCTGACCCTAACGTCTGGAACCGGATCGACTATCGTCCACTTGAAGGATTCATCTTTGCGGTTACTCCTTTCAATTTTGTATCAATCAATGGCAACCTTCCGAGCGCCCCAGCACTCTGGGGAAATGTGGCAGTCTGGAAACCTGCGAGGAGCGTGCTTTACACTTCCCATTTACTTATGAAAATCTGGATGGAGGCAGGACTTCCTCCGGGAGTTATTAACTTCGTCACTGGAAACTCGGCAGAAATCAGTGAGATCGTTTTAAACGATCCGAATTTAGCAGGAATTCATTTCACCGGCTCGACTGCGGTTTTCCAGAATATGTGGAAGACGATCGGACAGAATATTGCCAAATACAAAACTTATCCGCGCATAGTGGGAGAGACCGGGGGGAAGGATTTCATCTTCGTGCATAATTCCGCCAATCCAGCTCAGGTTGCCACAGCCATAACCCGCGGGGCATTTGAATACCAGGGACAAAAGTGTTCAGCGGCATCCAGGGCATATATTCCGAAATCTCTCTGGTCAGGGATAAAAGAGATTCTTCTTAAGCAGATAAAGGAAATCAAAATGGGTGATCCATCCGACTTCACCAACTTTATGAACGCGATAATCGACCGGGGTGCTTATGACAGCATCAAAGCTTACATCGATTATGCCAAAAGCTCTGCTGATGCCAAAATCCTGATTGGCGGGAATTGCGATGATTCCAAAGGGTACTTTATCGATGCAACCGTAATCGAGACTTCAAATCCGAAATTCAAGACGATGCAGGAGGAAGTATTTGGACCAGTGATGACTATTTATGTTTACGAGGATGCGGATTTCGAAAAGACTTTGCATCTGTGCGACCAGACCTCGCCTTATGCTCTGACTGGTGCGATTTTTGCCACTGATAGACAGGCAGTTGAGTTAGCTGAGAATATCTTGCGCAATGCGGCAGGGAATTTCTACATTAACGACAAGCCCACAGGAGCAGTAGTTGGCCAGCAGCCGTTTGGCGGGGCAAGAGCCTCCGGCACAAACGATAAGGCCGGTGCTCTGCACAATATGATTCGCTGGACCTCACCCAGGGCAATAAAAGAAAACCTTTTGCCTCCTTCTGATTTCAAATATCCTTTTATGGAATAGGCGTAGGGGAAGATTCTCAAAAGCTCTGTGGTTGATTTATACTGTAAGGACAGGCTTGTGAAGTAA
>DATKKH010000195.1:0-14590 GCA_035543035.1 Terriglobales bacterium
CAACGTCAGAAAAATCTGTTTCACCAGGCCGGTTCAGGGTCAGTCCCAAGGACAATCCTTTATATAATTTGTAATTTATTCCGAGAAACTGATTGGTCGGAGTATAATACTGCTCTATACCATCGTAGTTGTAATAATATCCCAGCTCGCCATAGACCGTATTGGTATACTGACCCAGATAGGCAGGGTTCATATAAATGTGATAAATATCTTTGAAGAAATAATCATAGTTGCCCAATGCCCTGATGCGAGCTACAGTTGCGAATGCGGAACCCCCGATCAAAACCGCGAGAAGCAGAGTCACAGTTGAAATTAGTAACAAGCGTTTCATTTTTCCTCCTCTTTTGTTAGATTCCTTTCTGCTTACTAACCTTTTACTTTTGTGCCATCACCTCCTTAAAGTAATCAGGTTAGAGTTTGATAAATTGTTATTAAATAACTACACCTTCTTCCTTTGTCAAGTAAAAAATCATCTTTTTTAAAAAATATTTAATCTGTTTATCTGTTTCTTTACGTAAAACCAATCCTCGAGTTTGATAATTTTTTCACAAAATAATCCTTAATCTAGTCCGAATTTGGACATTATTCCCCTAAAATTCAGTTTTCCCGGTGAACTTGAAATTCTTGATCAGTAAGGCCGGGGTAATAATTGCTCCAATATCTCCCCACCAGGGAACGGCTATCTTTCTTTGTCTGGAAAGCAAGGAGATGTTCGAAAAAGCCCTAAGCATGCTTTCGGTGAAGCGTAAATTCTTGACCCCATACTTTATCTTACCATTTTCGATCCAGAACGTTCCGTCCCTGGTCATTCCTGTCATCAGGGCATTCTTTGTATCAAGGTAACCGTTGATGTAATGAAAACGGGTGACCAGCAGACCTTTTTCCATAGACTTAATCATCTTCTTCAAGGAAGAATCCCCTCCTCGCACAAACAGATTCAAAGGTATGGGCCCCTCAGTCGCAGGTGGTGGAAGTGAATGACCGGTAGATTTGACTTTATCCTTGAAGGCAGTCTGGGAATCGTAGACCAGGCCTTTGGCTACACCTTTCTCGATGAATACTACTTTCTTCTTGGGCACACCTTCGAAATCAAAAGGAAAAGGGACCCCGTTTTCGTCGGTCCCGTCATCTGTCAGGGTGAACTTCTCTGACATCACTTTCTTCCCCATCTTCCCGCAGAGAAAGCCTGTTCCCTCCTGGTGCTGCTTGGCACCTAAGCCTATAGTGCAGAGCCACTCGAGAAGATTTCCGACTGCGGTTGATTCGAGAATGACATCATATTCACCTAGCTCTATGCTTTTCGGTTTTTTAGAATCCAGGCACTTCTGGATCGCAGTCTGAGCTACTTCTTTGAAATCTATCTGGCTGACGTCACGGTTCAATCCCTCGGCATACCCGGAGCTATCATCCGACATCGTCACCAGGTTTATGCTGGCGGAGGTCAGAGGCTGATAAGCGGAAAGTCCATGGCTGTTTAAAACCGCTATCTCAGACTGGCTAGTGGAAAAAGAACCTGCAACTGTAAGCTCATTTTTGGCAGCTTCATCGCAGATATTTCTAACAATCTCCGCTCTTTGAATCGGCGAGAAATCTGCAGTCCTTTTGAAATAGGTTTTTAGCTTCGGGTACTTTTGTTTTGCCGGTATACCTGAAAAATCGGGATTTTCTTTCTGATGGGAAGCTATCTGCTGGGCAGAAGACAGGGTTTTGAGCAAATCATCTTTCTTAAAAGAATTTGTGGAGCAAACTCCTATTTTTTTGCCCAGAGCGACTCTAAAGATGATTTTGCTGTTATGCTCTGAGACGTTCTGATGGATGTAAGAGTTGGCGTACCTGGTCAGCCCGCTTTCACCTCCGATGTATAAGGCCTCGGATTCTTCCGCTTCGGATTTTTTTAAAACCGAGTTTAGCGTTTCCAGTATTTTTTCTTTGCCTATCATCTGCTCACTCCCACTTTGACATTTCTAAACCTGGCTGGAGCTGCTCCATGTGCCACGTGTGCAGTCTGCATCGGCTCTCCTTTTCCACAGTTGGGCAGTCCCCAGATATGCCAGTGATTCCGGGAACAGACCGAATCACAGCTGTTCCAGAATTCCGGGGTAATGCCGGTGTATACTGCATTCTTGTATATTTGTCCTTTTTTTCCGTCTTTAATCTCCCAAGCGGCCTCGACCCCGAACTGGAAATTCAGTCTTTTGTCATCAATGGACCAGCTTTTATTCATATCCAGAAGGAATCCGTCTTTTGTATCTGCGATGAGGTTATCCAGATCCCAATCTCCAGGCTCTAAGTTGATATTGGTCATCCTTATCAGGGGTATCCGGTTCCAGCCATCAGCCCGCATGGTTCCGTTGCTTTTTTGATTGAGTACCCTTGCGGTTTCCCTGGAGGTCAGATATCCTACGAAGATTCCATTTTTGATCAGCTCGACCCTCTGCGCTTTCACTCCTTCGTCGTCATACCCGAAACTGCCCAACCCTCCTTCGAGGGTGGCATCAGCAGTTATACTTACTTTATCGGAACCATATTTCAATTTATTCAGTTTATCCAGGGTCATAAAACTGCTTCCGGCTAAACTTACTTCTGTTCCTAAGACCCGGTCTAACTCGGTTGGATGCCCGCACGACTCATGCACCTGCAAAGCTACCTGGGAACCGGTGATTATCAGATCGGTGGTCTTATCCGGACAGGCAGGTGCAGAGAGAAGCTCGATTGCTTCTTCCCTCACCCGGTCTGCGTTTTCAATTAATTTCAACCCTCGGATGAACTCATACCCTGAGGTTGCGTAATCTCCCCGGTGGGAGTTGGGATATGATCTTCTCTGAACTTCGTTTCCATCTACTGCCGTAGCCATAATCCCCGCCCCGCTTTCCAAAATCGACTGGCGGATAAAGGCTCCCTCAGTGGAAGCGAACAGTTTTTCGGTTTTGTAAAAATCCATGCTTCCTTCTGCCACTTTGATCCGGTTATCTTTTCTCAGGAGCTCGGTCGCTTTAAGCAAAAGCTCGATTTTCTCCTCCAGCGAAACCTTGAACGGGTCGATCTCATATTTTGAGATATACTGGTCTTCGAAAACCTCGGTGGGACTCAACCGGGCTAATTCTTTTTTGATTATGGAGCTGGCTTTAGCTATCTCCAGGGCTTTGTTGGCTACCCTTTTCATCTCAGCCGGCGACAGCACCGAGCTGGAAGCAAAACCCCATGCCCCATTGGCGATTACTCGGATGCCAAAACCCTGATCCGTATCGCAGGAAATCCCATCTATATTCCCGTTTTTCACCTCGATGTTCTCAGTAACCTTGTGGATCTGTCTGATATCCGCATATTCGACTTTTTTTCTTTTTAGAAACTCCAGGGTCTCTTTGATTGCTTGTTTCAAACTTCCTCCTTTTCCAAAAACTTGAGCTATATCAAAAAAATCGCTTTAATCTATAAGTCCTGCATCAGGTTGTCAAGCTAAATCAGACTTTTTTCTTAAGTTTTTCGGATTGATCTTGAGTGGAGTGTAAAGCTTTCGCTTTACCATTATACCGAGAATCAATAGTATTTATTATATAAACCTAAAGGTTTATATTCCAGGTTTTTTCCTGAAATCCTTCGATCCCTGAAAATCTGCTTTTCATCCCTGCCAGAAAACTAGCATATTCGCAGGAAAGCTCAGGATCAGCGGTTTTGATAAAGGACAAAAGAAAACCCGAGGAGAAAACGTCACCGCATCCTGTAGGGTCAATGAGATCTCCCACTTTCAAAGCAGAAGAATGGTAACGGACGATCTTCATTTTTTTTCTATGGTAGAGCAAAGCACCATTTCTTCCGCGGGTAACCAGAAGAATACCAGGTCCCAGATTTAGAATGTGCCTGGCGAATGCTTTTATCTCATTTTCTGATTTCAGATGACTTTCTGAAATTACCTGCATCTCTTTAAAGTTCATCTGAACAATATCAGCCAGTTTCAAATATTCCCTCCATAAGAACGGTGCTTTAAAAAATCTTTGGCCATTCTTCTTGATCCCCAATATTAAAGAATGCAAATCCATAAAAATCCGGGAACCGGCATTCTCCTTCATTCTCTGCAGAGTTTCCAAATCGATATCAAAACCGGAAATAAAATTTATCAGAAAAATATTGCTGTTAAGATAGGGCTCGATTTGAGAAAACTCAATCTTCGGGACAAGGTTCTTCAGTACCTCTTTCTTAAACCCTCTCCGTCCATAAAAAAGGTTAACATGGTTATTCTTTTCCTGGACTCTGGATATTCCGGATAGATCGATATTCTCAAACCGTTTAAGATAAGAGAGAACCTTACTATAGATATCCGATCCCAGATTGCAGACAGGTGATATGACCAGATTCTTAGGCGCCCATAATACCAGAGGAAGTATATTATAAAGAATGCCTCCAAAGCTCTTTTTCACTTTCCCATTCGGAAAAGCGATGGTATCTTTGGTAATTGTTCCTATAACCGACAACCTGGAACGATTCATAGCTTATTTCAGCTTCAGAGACACTACCTTAAAAACATCCTCCGCAGTAATTTCTTTCATACATCTGAAGTGTTTTTCAGGACATTTTTTCCTTCCGTGAATCCCGCAGGGGCGGCAGTAAAGCTTTTTCTGGATGACCACGTCATTTTTGCCAGTGGGAGCAAATCCGAATTCCGGAATTGTAGAGCCAAAGATGGCAACCACCGGAACCCCCATCGCTACTGCTATATGCAGGGGAGCGGTATCATTGGACAACATTACCTTACAGCTTGAAATCAGAGCTGCGGACTGCAGAGGAGAAATTTCACCTGCAGCAATGAAAGGTTTAGTTTTCATTTTATTGACAATTTCGTGACAGAGTACTTCATCCTCTTTTCCACCGATGAAGATAACCTTTACCCCGAGTTTTTCGATCAAGTTCTCTGCTACCTGACCATATCTTTCCGGTAACCATCTTTTGGTATTCCAGACAGAGCCTGGTGCAATCCCGATTATCTTATCATCTGTCTTCAGACTCCATTCCTTGAGTAATTCCGCGACATATCTGAAATCCTCCTCAGATGGAAAAAGTTCAGGCTGAGAATCACTTTCCAATGATAAATCATTTCCCAGAAGAGATAGATTCCTTTTAGTCTCTGACTGGTTTTGGATATATTTTATTTTTTGAGTAAGAAAAAAAGCTCCTGAGCTTTTGTCAAAACCAATCCTCTGTGTAATTCTTGCAAGAAAAGCAATTAAAGCACTGCGAAACGACCGATGAGGAATGATTGCCAAATCGAATTCTGAGGATTTGATTTTTTTTACCAGGTTGAGAAAACCGAAAATCCCTTTTTCTTCTCCTTTTTTATCGTAGACGATAATTCCGTCTAAATTAGGATTATTCCGCAAAAGTTCTTTGGTCTGTGGAATCAGCAGAAAAAAGATTTTCGCCTGCGGGTATTTTTTTCTGACTGCTTTTATGAGAGGAGTAGTCAGAACCACATCCCCTAAAAAAGCGGTCTGGATGATGAGTATTTTGCCTGGATTCATATATATAATAATATAGGAGGGAGCCCCGTTTACTCTATTTCTGGAATGACTCCCCAGATTTTCCTGAGCTCGATTCTCTGCAGGTAAAATTCTTTCAGGTTTTCTAAATAGCTTTTCTCGGTCTCAAGATAACTCGCCTCGGCATCCAAAAGCTCTTTGTCCGAAATCAAGCCCAGATCGTGTTTTTCCTGGGAATTATCCAGTTTTCTCCGGGAAAGTTCTATTTCCTTCTGGAGAAGGCTGTCTTTCTGATCAAGATTGTTTAGCTTGCTGACGACCGTTTCGAGGTTCAACTGCAAGGCTTTTCCGGTTACCCCTGCTCTGATTATAAGTCTTTTTGACATATGCCTCCAGCAACTCCTTTGATATCCAAATATGATTTTTTTGGAGCGGTCCTACGGGTCGACCCTATCTCATTACGTTGTGCATCTCCATCTTCGATGCGGCCAGAACCAGTGGTCCGGATATTTTCTGATGTAATCTTCCAGCTGAGAAGTATAAGCCTGGGTCAGCTTTTTTATATCCTCTTCTTTATGGTTACTCTCCTGAATCTGAATTGGTTCCTCTAAAATTATCCTTTGTTTTCCATTATTCTTTCTGATGATAAATGCCATTATAATCGGAGCGCCGGTCTTTAAAGCAAAGGCGGCGGGACCCTTGGGAGTCGAGGCTGGCTGACCAAAGAAATTTACGACTGCACCGTCGTTTCCTGCGTGCTGGTCCGAGAGCATTGCCACAAATCTGTTATTCCTCAGAGCTTTAATCACCCCTCTGGTTGCAACTCCCATCTTGATGATTCCTATTCCCATCAGCTCACGGTATTTATTCATCAGATTGTCAACCAGAAGATTATGCTGTTCTCCGACCAAGAAATCTATAGGATACCCTCTCTGTCTGGTAGCGGCACCCATCAGCTCCCAGCTTCCGAAATGCCCAGCTACTACCACTGCTCCTTTCTTATCTTCCAAAGCTCTGTCGAAATTCTCCAGCCCTTCGAATTCCACGAGCTTTTCCAGCCTGTTTTTAAGAACCGGGAACATCGCATATTCTACCAATCCCCTGCCTATGTTGCGGTAGGCTTCTCTCCCGATTCTCCGATACTCTTTTTCAGTATAAGTCTGTCCAAAGGCTCTTTTCAGATTATCCAGGGTGATTTTTCTTCTTATCCTGAACAGGCTGAAAGCTAAATCTCCTAAAAAGGAGCCGATGAAAATTGAAGCTTTATAAGGAAGTACCTGGACTAATGTCCCTACTCCCCGGGTGAAGAGATATTCAATCCGGTGCCTGATCTTCCTGGTCGTGTCCATACTTTCCGATCTTATCTTCGTACTCCCATCTTTTGATGGTCTTGCGGTTGTAATACCTTTTCATAAAATAAAGAAACACCAGCAAAAAGGCAAGCACCAGCCAGAACAAAATATTGTCACCCAGGAAGGCTAACCAGTTATATTTCTTTTTGAGGAAATCCACAAAACCAGCCTGAAAACCGATGTAGCTTTCGCCTGTGGCTTTAGAGAAAGCTAAATCCAGAGCCTGACCCGTGGAAAGATAATTCAGGAGCCTGAAGAAACTTTCTTTTCCGTATTGATCCAGAAAATATGATACTGCCAGATAGCTTTCGGTATAGGCTAACTCTGCTTGGCTGTTACTGAAGCTGTTCAAGTCTTCGATCTGGGACAGAGGGATGATCGAATTGGTGAACACTGCCCGGACGATCAGAATATCCTGGCCAATCTGCCATTCCCTGGACTCAAGCATTGCAAAACCTTCGTCCAGCCAGCGTGGGGGAGTTGCATTACCTGTTTCCTTATCCATGAAAATATGGGCCAGTTCGTGTTCCAGAACTTCTGAGTAAGGTCGATTATATCGAAATTTTGCCGGCGATTTTAAGACGATGAGATTATGCCCGGAAACAGCCGCTCCTATTCCCCAATCAGGAAAATCGCTGCCTAATTTGGACTTGAAATCGCTATTATTCTCGGCAATGTAGATCGTAACCGGGTGAGTTAAAGAATCCTCGATAAAAGCTGAGATCTGGGCATACGATTTTAACGCTGCAGACTCTACTTCCTGTTTTAATTTGGGATCTTGCGTGAATATATCGAATTGCGGAACAGCCTGAATTCTTCCGGGAACAAGAAAAATGCAAAGCGCGATCCACAACCATTTTCTAGACCAACTTGAGTTCTCTTTCATTTTTTGAACAGGCCCTTAAGCAAGTCCCCGGCTTTCTTTTTCAAATCCTCGGTCGCCTTGTCTTTCTGCTGCTGAAGCTGCTGCTGGAATTTTTTCTCCGCCCTGGCAGTGCTTATGCTAAATTTGGGACTCTTGGCATTCCCCTCTATCTTGAAATCCAGAACCGTTCTTCCGTTCTCATCCTGAAAGAACTTGGTCAGATCACCTAAATTTATACGGCTGGAAAGTTCCGGTGAAAGGACTAAGTTCACCGTATAATCCAGGCTTCCGTCCAGACCTACCGAGCCGGTGGCTTTCCAGTCTCCGCTGGTGGTCAGGGCTTGAAAATCCTCAAAGAAAACTCTCCCGTTATTCACTTTGAAGGAGTTGGTCAGCGTTCTTATCTTCTCCTCTTTGGACTCGTTCATCTTGAGATAGGAGGAGACCTGATTCAAAAGGTCCCAGTTGACCAGCCTGCCGTCGGTAATTGTGCCGTTGCCGGAGGCAATTAGAGATTTGGTTATCTGCTCCACATTCAAACCATTTCCTGAGAAATCCGCAGTCATATTCAGGTTTCCGAAAAGATGATCCTTGAAAAGGGCAATTCTGGACAGGAAGTTATTGGCTTCAATCTTACTTGCGCTGAACTTGATATCGAATTTGGGATCGTTCACATTAGTCATATCATAGGTGGCATTTCCGCCTACTAAACCATTATAGACGTTTGCCGCAACGTTCTGGACTTTTACGACTCTGTTCTTGACCTCCAGAGTGGCTACTAAATTCTGAAGCTCGACTTGTCTAAAGATTAACTTCTTAACTTCCACTTGTCCTGATGCATCGATATCTGGAAAAGGAGGCGCAGTTTTCACCTGTTGTTTCTCCTGGGGCTTGGTTTGAGGCTTGACCGGCATAATCTCGTCCAGGTCCATCAAGGGGGAGTTCAGTTTGAAGCTGAGAAATGGCTTCTGTGGTATTCCTTTTCCCGGAATTAGAGACTGAATAACATTTTGGACTTTTCCGTTAAGACTTATAGAGGATTTTCCTAAATTCAAGCTCAAATTGTCGATATTCAAAATCCCTTTTGAGAGCGACATATCGCTATTAAGATTTTTCACCGGAACTGTGAGATTAGGAGAAGCTATCTCGACATTCCTTAAATTCAGATTCCCAGAAAGGTCAAGCTGTTCAGGTTTTTTCAGCTTACCAAAGGCTTTAGCGTCAATGTCAACTGAACCGGACAGGTTTGTGCCCTCTGGCAGTTTTTGCACTTCTTTTACGATTGCCAACTCGAATTTGGTCTTCAGCTCAGCAGTCAGATTTGGGTCAGCGTAATTATCGATGACTGCCTTAAGCTCCAGAGGAGTGTTCCCTAATTTCGCATCCTGAGTGACGACGCTCAGTCCCTGGTTATCGAAATCTATCTGGCCCGAAGGCAGAACAAATGGCTGTGGAACTTTGGTAAAACCGACTTTCACGTCTTTAAGAGAAATTAATCCTTTGAAATTCGGAATGGTCTTGCCTTTTAGCTCCCCTTTCAGTGACGCTGTTACCCTCATAATACCTGAGCTTTTGAGCTGGGTTAAAGGTAAATTTTTATCTGCCGGAATAGATGACAACAGGTCCTGTATCGATATATCTTTTGAGTTGAGGACTAAATCAGCCTGCGGTGTGGTTTTCAAGGCTCTCACCACTCCTTTTATCTCCAGGGATACCTTTGCCAGATCAATCTTGACCTGCTCGATATTCAGTGAATCACCCGGCAGGCTAAAGCTTATCTTGTGCTGAAGCGCAAGGGAAAGCTCGGGAATTTTGCTTTTGAACCCGGGCAGCTTCAGATCGATTTTCTGGATGGAGAATTTTCCTTCCGACCTTCCGTTCTCGTATTTCTGGTCCGCGGTCAGCTTTCCTTTTTCGTCGATGCCTCCCAGAAAGATTTTACTACCGTTGGACAGGTCATCGTAAGTGAAACTGCCGTTTTTTATCTGCACGTTCTCGAACAGAATCAGCGGAAAAGATGCTCCGCTGGGCTTCATCAAATCGGCTATGCTCAGCACTCCTTCCTTATTCTTCTCGATGAAAATCTCAGGCTGATCCAGAATTATCTTCCGCACCTCGATTCTTTTCTTCAATAGGGGCCAGAGCTTTACCCTGACCGAGAAGTTTTTGATCTTGAAAAGGTCCTTCTGCTCGTATCCCGGCAGGTTTGAAATCTCCAGTCCTTTGATATCCACGCCCAGACCACTGAAGATCGAGGGAGAGATGTCTTCGATTGATACCTTACGGCTAAGAGCCTTCTCCACCTGCGGCTGAACCATTGCTATGAGTTTTTCCTTGGTGAAAATTAGCCTTACCGCAATGGAGACGATTATCAGCAGTGCAATGACAATCCCTACTATCCAGAATAGAACCTTCCATCCTTTTTTAAGTTTCATTTTATACCTCTTTTTTTATTTTCAATGTCATTGCGAGGAGGTCATTTGACCGACGAAGCAATCCACTTATCATGAAGTAAAAGATTGCTTCGACCTGCGGTCTCGCAATGACAGCATGATCTGCTCTGCAAGGTTGTAGCCTTGCCCTACTATTTTTCTTTTAGCTCCTTGCTACCTGCTACATGCTTTTCTTTACCCCTTGACTACTTGAATCCTTGAATCCTTTATTACAGGTTATAGCTTTCACCTATTTTGAGAATCTTAACTCTACTCCTTGAGCCTTTCAGCTTCTTAGCAAAAACATTCGGGTCCTGTTTTATAACGTCGAAAGTGTCGAAATGCATTGGGATGACTATTTTGGGCTTTAGGAATTGAACTGCCTTTACCGCATCCTCGACTCCCATTGTAAAGTTATCCCCAATTGGAATCAGGGCAACGTCTAACTTGTTCATCTGACCAATCAGTTTCATATCCAAAAAAAGCCCGGTATCGCCTGAGTGATATATGTTCTTTCCAGCAAAATTGACTACAAATCCACACGGATTGCCAGTGTAGGTTATCTGCTCGTCAACCACAGCTGAGCCGTGATGAGCAATAGTGAGTTTGACCCTGCCGAAATCGAAATTATAGCCACCACCGATATGCAACGGGTGAACATTCACCCCCTTTTTCTGACAATACATCGCCAGCTCGAAAGGTGCGATGATCAGCGCATTGTTACTTTTGGCAATGCTAATTGCATCCCCTAGATGATCGCCGTGCCCGTGAGATACAAGAACAGCCTCGACTTTTACATCCTCCGGTTTTGTTTTCGACAGCGGGTTGCCGGACAAAAACGGATCGAAAATTATCTTGTGTTTTTCATCTTCTAAGATGAAGCAGGAATGGCCCAAATAAGTCAGTTTCGGCATAAGTCCTCCTTTTTTAGCATTTTATTTCTTCCTTCAATTTAAAGACTCTCCTTTCATTGTCAAGGAAAAAGACCAAGCAAGAGCGACCCTAAAAAGGTCGCACTACGAAAGACAAAGCATTTTCCTTCTTCCTTTTTCCATCTTCCTTCGTTAATTTTGGTTGACTACTTTCTTCTGAGATTTATATTGTTACTCGCGGAATCGAATATGTCAGATAATCAGGATGAAAAATGGATGAGGGTGGCTTTGCGGGAAGCTAGCTTAGCCCTGAAGAAAAAGGAGGTGCCTGTAGGTGCGGTGGTGGTTTATCAGGACAAAGTCATAGGCAGAGGACATAATCAGACCGAAACTCTGAACGATCCCACTGCCCATGCCGAAATCTTAGCCATCGGAGCTGCAGCTAATTATCTGAACTCCTGGCGACTCTCTGATGCTGTCCTATACGTAACCCTGGAGCCTTGCGCAATGTGTGCCGGAGCAATAGTGCTGGCTAGGATGAAAAAGTTGGTCTTTGGAGCATTCGAGCCTAAAGCCGGAGCCTGCGGTTCCCTCAACAATCTTGTCCAGGACAAAAGGCTAAATCATCAGGTCGAGGTCGTATCCGAAGTTTTGAAAGAGGATTGTTCAGCCTTGCTTCAGACTTTTTTCAAAGAGTTAAGAGAGGTAAAGGATGAATCAGAGCGCCAATGATTCCCTTGAAATTACACATACGAAAATTTTGAAATTGGGTCTGCTCATCGACATTTTCCTGCCTTTGGCAGGGTTTTTCTTGACGGTTTATCTTAGGGATAAGTTAATCCAGGTTCAGCCGCTGAAAAACCTTGAACTCTTCTTCTATATTTTGCTTGCAGTCAGCCTTAGCGAGGTCGGGGCGATTTTCATCCTAAAAAAACGGTTCTCTTCAAACCTTGTCCAAAAAAGCACAGGACAATGTTTTAGCCTCGCAAAGGAAAATCCAAATGCGAGCATTCAGCAATTCGCCGAGCGAAATCTACTGAGCTTTGCGATAATCATTTTTACGTTTTGCTTTTCTCCTACTATTTATGGATTTATTTACTATCTCTTTGGTGGAACCTGGGAACGTTTTGCATTATTTGTTGCGATAACTTTTCTTTTCTTTCAGCTATTTAAACCTAAAATGGAGGAACTCGAAAAACTGAGCACAAGGCTGGATTCTGGAAGTTAACTTTTTTTCTGGTTATCTGAAAAACACCAAATTGACAAACTCCAAACTGGTTTTATTTCGGAGAGGTGCCGGAGCGGTTGAACGGGACGGTCTCGAAAACCGTTTATCCCTTACGGGGTACGGGGGTTCGAATCCCCCCCTCTCCGCCATGTACTAGACAATGCATGGCAACACTAAGTACATGCTGCGGTAAGTTGCGTCAGGAGCTGCTCCTTACGTAGATTCCTGTCAGGTCTGGGACCTAACAGAAGACGAAAATCTCTTTCCTTAGCTTGGATTATTTGTTACATATTTATACCCATCCAAAAATTTATTGCCTTCATTGGGCAAAATTACTATAATAGACTAGGAGTTTATGAGTTTGGTTTTTCTAACCAAAGCCAAACTCCAAACCGACAAACTGTTCTACCGGAGAGATGTCCGAGCTGGTCTAAGGAGCACGCCTGGAGAGCGTGTAGTCTCCAAAAGAGACTCCTGGGTTCGAATCCCAGTCTCTCCGTTCCATGAATGAATCGCATTATCTTTTTTTCTCCTGAGGTCTTTTCATTATCAAATAATAAGTACACATTCTGCAGAAAGTCTACTACTTTGTTGCCATTAGCGTTGACTATTTGGTTCTGGTGCACTATATTATCTCCACATTGAAAAACGACTTGACAACATCCTCACTCGAGATGCATGCTAGTGAGCAAGATTTATTCACTTTCGGCTGCATTAAAGCGAAGCTTCGTTCTCAAAGTGATATGCTCAGCACTAGTTGGAATCCAGTACAGAAAGTAGCTAACTGTTTTCGTGAGTTCATCTTCTTATTATGACCAAAGAGTGTAGGAGCTACAGACATGGAATATTATAGGAAAAGAGGATAATATGAGACAAAGGTTGATTAGTTACACCGAAGTTCGAACTGGGCAACTTTCTGTTATTTACATAGTCGCCTTGCTTTTTCTTCTTATCATAGTGTCCGGTTGCAAAAGCAACTCAAAGTTGACCAATCCTGGCCCAGTTAAACAGATATGGCCGCTAGCAGTTGGGAATGAATGGACCTTTCAGGAAACGGAGGTCGATTCTGCGGGGAACGTGCTGAGTGCCGACACATCGGTGTGGGCAGTCTCCAAAGACACAATGATTGGAAGTGAGAGATGGTATATTATCACGGTGAATGATACCATTGACCCTGAGATGATAAACCCTCTCACCAACCGCAGCGATGGTCTCTGGGGTGGCGGACCATCTGGGGGTTTAATATTTAAGTACCCAGCTACAGTAAATGACACTTTTATGATTGGAAACCAAGTAACGATAGTGGTGTCCATCCATGCCACAGTGATGGTTCCTGCAGGGACATTTGTTTGCTACAATTACGAGTGGCCTGAGCCTCCTTCCAGCGATCGACCGTATCAATTCCATTACATGTCACCGGGAATCGGCTTTGTTAAAGCCGAGGAATACCACAAAACGCCCGGAGGATACATTTATCTAAACTTTCGCTCAGAGCTCATATCCTACGTTTTGAAGTAATCAGAACAGAATTCTGGGAGAGTGAAGTTTCCAAAGCGTTTCGTATCTTGATAAGGTGCATGAAAGCCTTAAAAGTTTGCGGATAGGAAAGGGAGAATAACAAGTTGCGGGGGGAAGTAATCGATAATGAACTGCGAGACCTATAACTTGGAGACGAATTCCTTGATTCCATTCAGGTTGCTCAAGTTAGACCATTCGGTTACGAGGAAAGTTCTGGATTCGTTTTGTAGGTCCCGCTTCTCAGAAAAGTTCTAAAGTTGTCCCAGACTCCCCGTTTTTTCTAATCTTTTTAGAAGACTGACCTTGCATCTAAAGCCAAGGGGGTTCTGAAAATACTTGCACCAGCTTATCTGGATATTCCGTCAGCAGAGAAAGTGGTTCCATAAGTTTTTTTGTCGACTTAGGGTAAAAGGTTCTCAGTTTTCTGTTTGGGCAGGTCTTGGATCAGTACTCAGAAAGAGAGTGCGGACGCTGTTAGCTGTATTTTCGTGTTCTGTTCATGAGGTGCAAGATATCTTTGAGTCCTAAGGACTATTCATGGATGTTCCCTCCGAAGGATGCTCATGATGCGGGCTCATGGGACAAATACTGGAAGAACCAAGTTGAACACGGTTTCGGGCCAGGGATTTTTGACATGTTCTGTCACGATGACATCATAGTAAAAGCGGCCCACAGATTTGGTCTTTCTACTGTGCCTTGTGTTGGAAATGGCATCTCTCAAGAACCTGTCGCCTTATCCAGGGCTGGCCTTAAGGTCACAGCTATGGACATCTCACCAGTTGCCACTGCTTTGAGCAAGGTATTTTCTGAAGAATTGCATTCAACTGATCGGTACCTTAGTCAATCCTTATT
>DATKKH010000196.1:0-2294 GCA_035543035.1 Terriglobales bacterium
GTGATGAATCTGACTGATATTGATGACAAAACAATCAAAGGTTCTCAGAAAGAGAAGATCTCTTTAAACGAATACACCAAAAGATATAAGGATGCCTTTTTCCAGGATATCAAAACCCTTAATATAGAGCCGGCAGATATTTATCCTGAAGCCACTGCTCACATAAAGGAGATGGTCCAACTGGTGAAAAGACTTCTGGACAAAGGTGACGCTTACCAGCTTGGAGGGTCAACCTATTTTAAAATCACCTCTTTTCCATCTTATGGCAAACTATCAAAAATGAAAATGGAGGATTTGAAATCCGGGATAAGAATCAGCAAGGACGAATATGAAAAAGAGGAGATAGGTGATTTCGCCTTATGGAAAGGATGGGATGAAAAGGACGGAGAGGTTTTCTGGGAAACAGATATCGGTAAAGGACGTCCGGGCTGGCACATCGAATGCTCAGCAATGAGCAGCAAATATCTGGGTAACCATTTTGACATTCACACCGGTGGGGTAGACCTGATCTTTCCTCATCATGAGAACGAGATCGCCCAGAGCGAAGGAGCAAACGGGGAGAAGTTCGTCAACTTCTGGCTGCATAATGAACATCTTCTGGTAGAAGGAAGAAAGATGGCAAAATCATTCGGTAATTATTACACCTTGAGGGACATCCTGGCAAAAGGGTATAATCCGATGGCGATACGGTACCTGCTCCTGGCGACTTACTATCGACAACAACTGAACTTCACTTTCGAGGGATTGGATGCTGCCAGAAATGCACTGCACAGATTGTATGATTTTATCGATCGGCTGAAAGACGTGAAGAGCCAGAAAAGCCATCCGGAGGTAGCGGAGATTTTACAGGAAGCTCAAAAAGGTTTTGAGGAAGCACTGGATGATGATTTGAACGTTTCCGGCGCTTTGGGAAAAATCTTCGATCTGGTAAAGGAGATAAACCGGTTTATAGATGAAGGGGATTTTTCCAGCCAGGATGCAGAGAAAACTTTATCGCTGATGCAAAGGTTCGATTCGGTCCTGGGGATTCTGAAAAGGGAAGAAATTAAGCTGGATGAAAAAGTAACCAAGCTGATCCAGCAAAGGAATCAGGCGCGTAAAGAAAAAAGATGGCAGGATGCGGATCAAATCAGGAAAGAGATCGAAAATCTGGGTATTATATTAGAAGATACTCCAGAAGGGACCAAGTGGAAAAAAAGGATTTAGGAGTAAGTCGGGTTGTTCGTCACAGGCGGACTACCCGACAAGGACGATCAAAGCGGGAAAGGTTCAAAAGCTCTAATGCTCAAAAGTTCAAAGGTTAAGGATAAATCGGACATGATTTACAATGAATTTTGGTGAATTTGTCGGGCAGTCCTAATAAAGGCAGGAAAGCCCGACCTACGCAGGAGGAGGTATGTGCGAGTTCTGTCATCAACACGGTGAGGGGAAGAAATGGTATCTTCTGATGAAAAACTATTCTGAGGAGCTGTTTCACCAGAAGAAAAGCGATGAGTTCATGCGGAAATTTTTCAGGGAGTTCAACGTAGATGCAGCCAAAATACGCTCCTCGATAGACTCACTTGACAAGGGGCCCGGTCTCGTTCAGAAGCTGGTGAGAAGTCTGGCAGTGAGAAAACAGAAGAGGGTACACTATGGGCAGGTCGTTCCTTTTGAGGATGTCGAGAAGATCATAGATCTGGTTAAAGTGGTGGTCAGGCTTCCCTGCGTCTGCCGAAAGGTGACATTGGGCAAGGATGTGAGATATTGCTATGGGGTCAGTGCGCCGGTTAAAGGAATTTTCGACGAGTTTCCTGATCTGACTCACGATTTCGAGGTGATGAGTCCGGAAGAGGCTAAGAAGGCTTTCAGACAGATGGATGAGCAGGGCCTAGTCCACTCGGTCTGGACTTTTAAGACTCCCTTTATCGGTGGGATATGTAACTGCGACGCAGACTGTCTGGCCTACCAGATGAGCTTCAATCATAATTTCCCAATGTTTTTCAAGGGGGAATATGTGGGAGTAACAGACCTGGATACATGCACCGGTTGCAAGGAGTGCAAAACCTTCTGCCAGTATGGAGCGATAAATTACTCCGCTTTTAATAATAAGTGTAGTATTGATTCCCAGAAGTGCTTCGGGTGCGGAGTATGCAGGGCTGCTTGCCCAAATGAAGCTATTACTCTGATCGACAGGGAAAAACCTGGAGTCGTCTCAGTATAAGGTCTGTTAAGCAGATCAGAAGTTATGGATAGGTCAGGCTGTAGAGTTACCTGACATGTAAGAGAGTTCGTCGGACAGTACCGCCTTCGGC
>DATKKH010000197.1:0-13760 GCA_035543035.1 Terriglobales bacterium
AAAAAACGGACATAAAAATTATGCTAAGACAGGCATAACCTAAAACTTCTCTTTTTGAGAAAATTCTCTGCAAAAAGGAAATAAATTTGTCAAGGAGAAAGTAAACTTTTGAATTTAGCCATGGTAAAAGGATCAAAAGTCCTGGTAAGATGAAAAGAAGTCTGATACCAAGCGGAAAATACGCTAAATGGTTTATCCCCCAGAGCCGGCCGGTAGGAAAAAAGGAAAAGAAAAAATAGCTTAGCAGAAGCAAAGCACAAGAGAAACCTATAAACATACCAACTGTTTTAGGAGAATTGGAAATTAGGGATTCTTCTTCAGGATTTTTGTTCATATGCAGTTCAATGTTAAATGTATCTTATAAGGTTACATATGTAAAGATTTTTCTGAGTATAATAGTTTCTATAGGATGACCCACATCAAGAAGTCAGGAATAGCTGTAACTCCTTATAGAGAAATTTAAGGATAGAGTTTTTATTTCCATATTTTGTAGTGTTATAATCTATAAAAACTTACAGATCGACAGCATTCTATAAAAACTAATCCATCTTTTCACTGATTTGATTTTTTCAGTAATATCAAGACTATAATCTCCTTTGGGTTAATGAGTTAAAGAAAATAATGCTTTTATTCTTAACCCGGATATTTATCGCAGTCGTTTGCGAATTGTATTTAAAATTTGCTAATAAACTTATAAAAAATAGTTGACAAAGAAAAGGTAATATAGTAATTTCAAAGCTTAAAAGTTTTTGGAAGGAGAAAACTAAAATAGTATCTTGATGGTTTGATTAAAAGGAGGTGTTCGCTTTAACTTTTCGACCTGTTTTTATGAACCCTTAAATTCAAGGAGCAGATATGAGATTTAGAAATCTGGTTTTTTCTTTTCTTCTGCTATTCTTTCTGATTTACCCTTTGCAAGCCCATTCCTCAGGATTGATCCCTTCCGGTGTAGGAGCCAAAGCTCTTAGTTTAGGGGGGGCTTTTCGCGGTCTGGCAGATGACTGGAGCGCAGCTTACTGGAACCCAGCCGGACTTGGCTTTCAGACAAAATCCGAAGTCAACTTCTCCCTTATGGTCTTAAGTCCCAGACCTAAGTTCACCCCGGATGTAACCTTCAATGGATGGGAAGTCGGTTACAAGAACGGTATCAAATTATATCCTACGGACAGGAACTTCTCCCTTCCGGGTTTCAGCGGATTTTTTAAGTTCCCGGAACTAAAAGGTTTTATAACCGGACTGGCTTTTTTCATCCCTTACCGTAGCGACTATGAATGGGATTTATACGATCCCCTGCCAGGCTACAACAATAATACTCCCTACCCGGGTATAGACCACGAAGGAAATCTCACGGTTTTGGATTTTCATCCCAGTGTAGCCAAACAGTTTATGGAAGGAAAGCTTTCACTTGGCGCGGGTATAAGCATCCAAAAAGGGGATTTCACTTTTAGAAAGGTAGATTTAGTTCCTACTGACTTTCCTTACCCTTATAACAGCCGGCCGCGAGACCTTTTCACGGTTGATAACGATTTCGAAGGAGATGGATGGGGAGTCGGAGCCAATATCGGCTTGTTATATAAAGTTTCTCCCAAATTCCAGATTGGCGTTTCTGTCAAAAGTCCTGTAACCATAAAACTATCGGGCACCAGAAGCCTTACTGCATACCTGCCGAATGATTCAGCTACCGCCAGTCAAATCGAGCCGATTGACCCGGTTGCAGCCAGACATTTGAGAGGTTTTACCCTGAGTTCATCTTTCGATTCTGAGACCAAATTGAAACTGCCCGCTGATCTCGGTGCCGGGGTAGCAGTTATGCCTTATTCCAATCTCACCCTGACTGCTGATGTTAGCCTGACAGCCTGGTCAAGTTTAAAAGAGTTGAAATTCACCGAGAAGGGAACGGACCCCTTTGGAAATCCGGTCGATTATGTTGTTCCTTTTGACTGGAAAGACGTAACCAGGTTCAGCCTGGGGCTGGAATATCTGCCAGCTAAAAAGTTATCCTTAAGGGCTGGATATTTTCTTGATCCAACTGCCACTCCGGATAAAACCCTTAACCCCATGTTTTTCGATTCCGGAGAAAAAAACGGATATTCTCTGGGAGTAGGTTATAAGGCTCCATCCTTTGAGTTGGGCTACTCATACCAGTTCACCGGTTACGATGAAAAGTCTTTGAAGCCGACCGAGGGCGTGACGCCTTCGTCCCTAATCAATCTGCCCGGAAGATACGAGAACGGTATCCATACTTCCTATTTCACCTTTACCTATAAATTTTAAAGAGGAGAGTTTATGAAAAGAAAGATAATCCTGCCGATTTTTTTAGTTCTCCTTTTTTACCTGATATTTTCTGGCTGTGCCCAGAGGAAAAATCCGCTCCAGTCGACTATAGATCAGGGAGGGATTTTCGAGACCTCGATTGATACGTCTTTCACCCTGATAAACAACGTCCTGGACGACCCGTTCGGCAGAACTTTGCTGGTTTACCTGCCTCCCGGTTATCAGGATAGCGTGAGACATAATTACAAATTTCCCGTGCTTATACTTCTGCACGGTTTTAAGGAAAACGAAACCAGCTATGACCATTACTACAAGATCAAAACCACAGCCGACCAGATGATCTCCACTGGAGAAATCCAGCCGATGGTTATAGTGATGCCGGATGGCTCCGGCAGGTTCGGTGGCAGTTTTTTCACCAATTCGGTCTATGCGGATTCTTCTGTTTTCGCGGGGAAATATGAGGATTACGTGACCCGGGAGATGTTCAATAAAATTCTTTACGATTTTGGGACGGCTATAAGAGGAGTTAGCTATAAAACCTCACCCAAAGACTCGCTCGTTTTCAGGGACTCAGTGGTTTACGATACGATCGGGTGCAAGGATACCAGCCTGAGCATCCCGAATTGCCCGGATACACTTCTGGTCATTGATACTACCAACTTCCTGCTGATCGATACTGTCCGCTGGGTCGACACCACCATATCGATTCCGGATACCACTTCTTTTGTTGTGAACTGTGGCATCTCCGGACATGGAAATGGTGGTTATGGTGCCCTGAGGATAGCTACTGATTACCCTCTTATTTTTGGTTCAGTCAGCGCGATGTCTGCTCCTTTGGATTTTGCATCACTTTTAAATCTTGTTCCTGCGTTTATGGATTCAAACGGCGTTAACTCCAATGGACAGGGGTATCACTCGATAAATCCTGACCCTGACAGTTTAGACCGTTTGAGCTCTCTTTTCTTTGCTATGGCTGTGGCTTTTTCGCCCCACGAGCTTTCTAACTCCGATCACAGCACCTTCTTTAAACTCACCCCTGAAGGTCAAGGTGTAGACCTTCCTTTTGATTCTTTAGGTAATCCCGTGCAGTCTATCTGGAGGGATAAATGGCTGGCTGCAGACCTGAAAACCAGGATCTCCAATCTGTCTTCATCCGACACCAGCCTGAGACATATGAGCTTTTATATCGATTGCGGGGACCAGGACGAGTTCGGTTTTGCCGGACAGGCTCAAAACTTATATAATGTCCTGGTGACGAAAACCCCGGCCAGCAACGTAACCTTACAGTTCTATTCTGGCTATCCGGGATATCCTGCTCTGGAAAATAGCTTCATCTATGACCGGTTAAGAGAGGTATTGAAATTCCATTCTGACCATTTCACAGCACCTTAAGATTCGTTTTCAGAAAAGACAAAAAAGCCCCCAGCTATCTATGGGGGCTTTTTTCATTTAGGAACTTAAGGAATCAACTGCTGGACGATCGAATTAGCCACTAAAATCCCTTTTTTGGTCAATCTTAGATTATCCTTCCCTTTTTTTAGGAACCTTCCCTCTATCAGCTTTGCAATCTCCTCTCTTTTTTCTTCCTCGATATCAAAGTTCATATTTTCTTTGAGTCGTCTCAAGTCTATCCCCTTCGCCACCCTAAGTCCTAAAAGGATAAACTCGGTTATTTTCTGAGAAGAAGTGAGTTTTTCCCGGAAATCAAAAATTGAAAATCCATTTTTGCACCCCTCTATATATTTTTTAACATTCTTAACATTACCCCATCTTACCCCTTGGTAGTATGAGTGAGCACCTGCTCCAAAACCCAAATATTCCTTCCCCTGCCAGTATCTTAGGTTATGCTGACATTCAAAACCCTTTCGGGCAAAATTAGAAAGCTCATATTGTCTGTATTCCTGTTTTTGAAGCAAGTTTATACTCAAAAGATACATTTTTCTTACCTCTTCGTCATCCGGCAGACTTAATTTTTCTTGCTTCCATAGATGATGGTATGGTGTTCCTTCCTCAATCGTGAGGCTATAGACTGATAGATGTTCTGGTTTAAGTTTTGAAGCCATTTTCAGATTTTCTCTCCAGGAATTTAGATTTTGTCCCGGAATCCCGAAAATCGAATCCAGGCTAAGATTATCAAAATACTTTCTAAGTAGCTGATATGATTTGATTGCCTGCTTGCTATCATGCGCTCTTCCCAAAATCTTTAATTCCTCATCCTTGAAAGATTGAACCCCCAGGCTCGCCCGATTAAAACCGAGTTTCTTTAGGTCTTTTGCTTTTTCCTCTGTCAGCGTTCCAGGATTTACCTCTAAGCTTATCTCTGCAACGGGTTTGACGTCAAAGGAATTGAAAACCGCTTTCATTATACTGCCGAGTTGAGAAACTTTCAGAATCGATGGGGTCCCTCCTCCAAAGTAAATAGTTTCTGCAACCAGGTTTTCAGTCTGATTTTCTGAAAAAGACAAAATCTCTTTAACCAGGGAGTTGACATAATATTCTGCCAACTCAGAATCGATGACGATTGAGTTAAAATCGCAGTAAGGACATTTGGAAAGACAGAAAGGTATATGGATATAAATGCCAAGAGTCATATATTTATATTACTACCAAATTGGAAAGAAACAAAGGGGTTTATTTTAATATTGTAAGGGGAAAAAATGAGGACAGAACAATGTTCTGTCCCTACACAAAAAATGCGACGATTGAGTCGCTTTAACCCTGTTGGCTGCTTACTGTCTACCGTTTGCTATTGCACTATAGTCCCTATTCTGCCCAAGCGTAGCCTATCCCCGATATGCCCTAAATTATAAAAAATTATCTCCAGAAGAGGGGTGATATAAGGACTTCTGAATTTGGGTGCATGCGGATCTTCTGCCCAGGACCAGTACACGAACATTACTTTCCCTTTGATGAAAGTCCGGTCCAAAAAACCCCATTCCCTTGAATCCTGGCTGTTGTCACGGTTGTCACCCAAGACGAAGAGATAGCCTGCCGGGACCTGAACCGGTCCGAAATTATCCCTGGCAGAATAATCTGCGGGCAGAATCCGGGAATCTGAATGTTTTGCCAGGTCCGGGTCTGGAACGGTTTTCCCGTCCACAAAGACCAGTTTATTTCTGATCTCCACAGTTTGTCCTTCCAAGGCGACTACCCTTTTCACCATATCCTTGCTGGGATTCAGGGGGTATTTGAACACAATGATTTCCCCTGGTTTAGGCTCGTTATATCGATAATGAAGCTTGTTGACCAGAACGAAATCCCCGGAAAGCAGGGAATTCTCCATGGAGGAAGATGGAAGCTTGTATGCCTGGACCACAAAAGTCCTCAAAAGGAAAGCAATCAGAAGGGCAAGAAATAATACTTCAACAAAACCTATAATCGAAGGTTTCTCTTCTTTTCTTTTCAGCATGATATTTTAGCCTCGTAGAAAATACTTATATTTTACCAATTAGTTTATCGGTAAACAAACCCAAAAGTTTAAGGAAAAGAGACCGCGTAGGGGCAGTCGGTAAAAGCTTTACGACCCGTAGGGAGTTCATCTCCGCCCTGAGCAGAGAAGAGAGGAAATGTAGTTGCTCGATTTATCGAGCCCATAGTTGCCTGATTTATCACCCGTAGCGTCCTCACTCCCGTGAGGACGAAAGCTCGTTGCCACTGGAGTGGCAACGCTACATGCTTGTATTGACGAATTCGGTAGACCCATGTTACCCCCGACATGGGTCGATTGAAAGAAAACGGATGTCAGACAGGAATGTCTGATCTACCTAAAGATCATTGCCCAATAAATTGGGCGACTACAAATCTTTTTTCCCTCCCTCATAGGGTGGGAAAAAGGGAGGGTAAAACTAATTATCTTTCCACCTGCAGAATCGCTAAGAAAGCTTCCTGAGGAATTTCGACTGAGCCCACCTGTTTCATTCTTTTCTTCCCCTCTTTTTGTCTTTCCAAAAGCTTTCTTTTCCTGGTGATGTCACCGCCATAACATTTGGCAGTCACGTTTTTCCTCAGTGGGCTGACTGTTTCCCTGGCAATGACTTTGGAGCCTATTGCGGCCTGGATTGCTACTTCAAATAGCTGCCTGGGAATCAGCTCTCTCAATTTCTGACAAAGATTTCTCCCCCAGAAATAAGCTTTTTCTTTATGCACGATGGCAGATAGTGCATCTACCGGATCCCCATTGATCAGGATGCTCAGTTTGACCAGGTCTGACTCCTTAAAATCTTCCAGCTCGTAATCCAGGGAGGCATACCCGCGGGTGATCGATTTGAGCTTATCGTAAAAGTCGAAGATTATCTCTGAAAGGGGTAAATCGAAGTGCAGGGATACTCTGGTCTTGTCTACATATTCAGTGGTTTTGTAGACTCCTCTCCTTTCCATAACCAGTTTCATTATGTTTCCTATATATTCTGAAGGAGAGATTATCTGGACCATAACGAACGGCTCCTCGATTTTCTCGACTTTATCGGTAGGAGGCAAAAGGGCTGGATTTTCGATATAGATGGTCTTGCCATCTTTCAAAGTAACGCGATATTCCACGTTGGGGACTGTGGCGATTATTGGTTGTCCATATTCCCTTCTCAGTCTTTCCTGAACGATCTCCAGATGGAGCAGTCCTAAAAAACCGCACCTGAACCCGAATCCCAAAGCATTGGAGCTTTCCGGCTCAAAAATCAAAGAGGCATCATTCATCTTCAGCTTATCCATCGCATCTCTTAACTCCGCATAGTTCTCGGTATCTGCCGGGTAGAATCCGGAAAAAACCATCGGCTTGATGTCTTTAAAGCCAGGCAGAGGCTCTTCTGCAGGATTAGAAGCTGAAGTAATGGTGTCTCCCACTCTGGTATCGATGACGTTTTTGACGTTGGCAATTACGTAGCCGACTTCTCCTGCTGATAGGGTTTCGGAGGGGACAAGTTTCAATCTTAAATATCCTACCTCGTCCACCTCGTATTCTTTCTGGTTAGAAAAGAATTTTATCCGGTCACCCTTTTTCAGGGAACCATCTTTAATCCTCACATAGGGGATAGCACCCCGATACTGATCGAAAAAAGAATCGAAGATCAATCCCTTCAAAGGACTCTGCTCATTTCCCAAAGGTGAAGGTATTCTGTTTATAACACCTTTCAGGATTTTCTCGATTCCTATTCCCTGTTTGGCTGATGCTAAGATTATCTCCTGCTCCTCTACACCTAATAGTTCTTTGAGCTGGTTTTTGACTAATTCGATCTGAGCTCCTGGCAGGTCGATTTTATTGATTATGGGAATAATGGCGAGGTTGTTCTCCAGGGCTAAAAACAGATTAGAGATGGTCTGGGCTTCGACTCCCTGGGAGGCATCCACTACCAGGAGAGCACCCTCGCAAGCAGCTAAGGAGCGTGAGACCTCATAGGTAAAATCAACGTGACCGGGCGTATCGATCAGATTCAGGATATAATCATTTCCATCTTCGGCTCGATAATCCATCCTGATGGCATGTGCCTTAATGGTTATCCCTCTTTCCCTTTCTAAGTCCATATTGTCCAGAACCTGCTCCCTCATTTCCCTTGGAGGCAGAGTATGAGTGAACTCTAATAACCGATCTGCCAGGGTTGACTTCCCATGGTCGATATGTGCTATAATCGAAAAATTACGGATTAATTTCTGATCCATTTTTAAACTTTCTTTCCCAGCTTCAAAACACTTACCATCTGGTTATGGATTTTACCATTTGTAGCTAAAATATTTTTCTGGTAGATGCTGAATTTTTTTCCCGAAAAATTGGTGACCTTCCCGCCTGCTTCTTTAACTATCAGACTTCCAGCCGCAGTATCCCAGGGTGAAAGCTTCAGCTCCCAGAACCCGTCAAAAATCCCTTTTGCCAGATAACACAGGTCCAGAGCCGCCGCCCCGGCCCTTCTTATGGCCTGAGATTTCAGGGCAAAGTTTCTGAAGTGGTCCAGATTATTCACCTTACTTTCCCTTATATCATACGGAAAACCAGTTGCCAGAAGGCTTCTGGAGAGTTTTCTCTGCGAAGAAACATGGATTTTCTTTCCATTTAAAAAAGCACCCTTATTCTTCTCAGCCACAAAAAGCTCCTCTAAAACCGGATTGTAAACCACACCCAAAATAATCTCTCCTTCCTTTTCCAGGCCAATCGAGATACAATATACGGGAAACCCGTGAGCGTAATTGGTCGTTCCATCAAGAGGATCGATGACCCACTTATAATCTGACTCTTTTTCGTATCCTTTGCTTTCCTCAGTCAGGATATCATGTTCAGGAAAGCTCTTTCGGATTATCTTGATAATGGCATCCTCAGAAAGCCGATCAGCCTCTGTAACCAGATTCACTACACCTTTATATCTGGTCCTCTTGATCCGTCCCCTGCACTTCTGCACGATCTCGCCACCTTTAAAAGCAGCTTGGATAGCGATTTTTTTGAAATCATTATCTTTTTTCAAGTTCACTCCTTTTTCAGAAACAATATAACTTTTAAGGAAGATACGTGCAAGATAAAGGTAGGGCCGAATCTTCGTTTCGCCCACAAATCAGGGCAGACACAAGGGTCTGCCCCTACAGTTTTTATCTGGATGGTAGAACAGTCATTCCTGCCTGTTCCTCACGGTCAGACAGGAATGTCTGACCTACTTTTTTTATTTTAAATCCTTGACAACCCCTTTCCAGATTACTTAAAATAGGTGCATCTTATGAAATTCATTTGTGATGATAATTTGGGCAAATTAGCCAAGTGGCTGAGAACCTTAGGATTTGATACCCTTTTCAGCCAGGATATAGAAGATACTGAATTAGTCTCAAAGGCTTTAAAAGAGGAGCGGATTATCCTGAGCCGGGACCAGGAGTTGAAAAGGTTCACCTCCGCAAAGAAAAACCTTTTCCTTCTATCCTCAAATCAACCACTGGAGCAGCTAAAAGAGGTCCTGAAGAAATTCAAGCTTAAATCAGAGGAAAAAAATCATTTTACCCGTTGCATAGTCTGCAATACTATCCTGACTCCAGTCTCAAAGCAGGAAGTGGAAAATAAAGTCCCGCCTTTTGTCTTCAAGACCCAGGAGAAGTTCTTCTATTGCTCCACATGCGATAAGTTCTACTGGGCAGGAACCCACGTTAAGAATTTGAAGAAAAAGATAAAGGAAGTGAATCTTTTGTAGGTCAACCATGTCCGAAGGACTGGTTGACATCGACGTAATTCAATTCTGTCAAGCAGTCCCGCTTTTAGCGGGACATGCTTGACCTACATAATATCTATTTTTTTTAATATACTTACCTGCCAGACTTCTTCTGGATTCAATCTTATTTTCCAGTTTGGAAACAAAATCGTGCTCTGGTAGGTTTTTTCGAAGCCTGATTCAGATAACGAAACAGTATAAAGGGGAAATTGCCAGATACTTGCGGGCTTATCCAAATTAAAGTCTATCAGGAGACCTAAAGCTTCATCCTTGATGCCAAAATTCGGGACCTTCTCATCTTCTGTCTGCAAATTAAGCTTTCTTTCTATTAAGTCGGGACCCTTGATATAAAAGCTCTTCCTTCCATCATCCGCTGAAAGCATCCCTAAGTTAAACTCGATTCCAAACCATAAATCCAAAGCTTCCGGATGATTATTCTTCAGTTCATAATCAATCTCAAGTTCTTTGCTGTTTCCTTTGAGTGTAATTTTCTTTTTCAAACCAATATTTGCTCTCTTATCACCTACCCATAGGAAACCATTCCGGGAAAGAGCTAATTCAAGAAGCTCTTCTTTCTTGTTGATTTTATAACTATAAGGCTGATTGACAAAATCTCCTTGTTCTGGGTACTGACATCTGGCAAAACTATCAAGACTGGCATCCTTGCCTAAGAAATGGTCGATAAAAGATCCTTTTCTATACCAGTCATACGTTAGAAGTTTATCCAGGCCCTCCTCTTTGACTCCCAGAAGATCGTGAATGCTGGCAAACTTTTCTGTGGGGTTGATCTGGGTATTTTTTATTTGTGAGAGTTTTCGATGGTATCCTTCCTCATGTCTGGATAGAATGTTCAAGAGATTAAAATCTTTTGGCTTGAAATCCAGCTCATACAAAGTCCCACCTGTAAAGGGAGAAAAGTATAGATTGAAAACCGGAGACTCGATTATTATTTCCTCTTTACCATCTTTGTCAAAATCTGTGACTTTATAATCTGCCCAGTTCTCGTCTGGATGACGCAGTTGATCTAAAAGTTTATCTGCCTTGATCAGGTGGTCATATATCGGCTTCCGCAGATTGGAAAGGTATAGCCCGCCGAAAACCCCGTGCCAGTAAGGGTCATTGCACTGGCTTTTCCAGCACTCGTCCTTAATTAGATTGATCTTGTCTTTGTCGACATTGGACAAATTCTCCAGGTCCTTTATCTTCTGGTTTAAATAGAGCATCCTTTTGTGCATATGGTTGGACTCAGGATATTTTGCCAGGAAATTTCTCCAGAATCCACCGCGGATGAAGATGCAGTATTTCTCAAAAAGGTTCTGCTCTTTCAGAGCCTTCTCGAAGTCCTCAAACTCCTGAAAAGCCTTGGGTAACAGTGCCCAGTGCATCATCTCGTAATAGGAGGCAGTGGGAAGATAGATTCTGCCTAAAGGGGAAAGCTCTTTTAACGTCTGGCTGAAATGAACCATCTCGATCCAGTCCAAGTTCTCTTTTATCTTCTCGAAAAACCTTTCCAGCCACTTATCCTCGTAACAATGCTCATAAGTCATTGGCCAGATTCCGAATTTTTCTCCATCGTCCGCATAGACTATCAGATTATTTCCATCCTCTGTGGCCAGGCTCCTGAGATAATCGATGATCTCATCAGGCTCCTTAAAAGGAATATAATATCTCAGCTTCTTGCTGATGGGGAACAAAGCTAAAGGCGAGCCTTCCTCCTCAGTCAAATAATACCCCAGAAGCCTTTCATCTTCTAAGCCTGAATATTTGAAGTGTGAATCATCCAGGAGAGCAAATTTAACCCCGGCCTGGGCAAAAAATTTCGGAAGATTTGGTTCCCAAACCCTTTCTGCCACCCACATCCCTGATGGATTGAAGTCGAAATTTTTCTGGATGAAAAAGCTCAGCTTTTTTATCTGGGCGATCTTGTCCTCATCCGGGATAGAAGGAAAAATCGGCTCGTAATATCCTCCGGTCAAAAGCTCTATTTGTCCGCTTTTCACCAGGGCCTTGAGTTTATCGATGAATTCCGGATGATTCTTTAAAAACCAGTCATACAGTATCCCGCAGTTATGTAAGGAAAGCTTGAAAAAGGGGGACTTCTCTAAAAGCTCCAGGAAGGGAGAGTAACATCTCTGGAAAGCTTTCTCGAAGATCTGCTCGAAATTTCCGATCGGCTGGTGATTGTGAATCCCGAAAGCAAATTTTATTTTCTTCAAAACAGGCTGACTTTCAAATATTTTTTTGGATTCTTTTTGATATCGGCTATAAGCTCGTCCAGATTATTGGTGGTCTTCCTTAGATCGTTATACAGGGTGCTGTCATTGACCAGTTTGCCAAAAGTTCCCTCTCCGGATTCTATTTTCTGGGTCAGGTTCTTTAAAGAAATCGACAAAGAGCTTAAGTTGGTGGTGATGGTATCTAACTTGGCCGAGGAAGAGGCGAAATTATCAACCGATGATTGGAGCTTTTCCTTGTTTTTATCCACCAGCTCTTTAAGATCGGATGAGGTAGAGGACAGGTCTGTGGCAGCTTTTTCGAGCTTATCCTTGTTCCGGTCTAAAAGGGTAACCAAATCCGAGGACAATTTTTTCAGATTCGCTATGGTTTCTTTGAACGACTCCTGAGACCACTGGGTTCCAAAAATCCCTTCCAGATGAGCCACCAGGCGCCTGATTTCCTCCAGCATCTCGCCTGCCATACCCATCACCTCCGGGATTCCGGTATCATAGAAACCCACCACTGGTCTGGAGAGGTCTAAAAGCTCCGAGGAATGGCCCGGAGATACATCGATAAATCTTTCGCCCATCAGCCCGATATTCATCACGGTGAACTCGGCATCTTTTTTCAATTTCACATCTGTGGTCAAATCGAAAGTAACCAGCACGTCTCCGCCCGAGAGTATAATTTTTTCCACAGTTCCTTTTTTCACGCCCAGAACTGTTACCGGGTCACCAACTGACAATGCTCCCACATTGGGAAATAGAACGCTGTATTTATATCTCTGGACATTAAACCTGTATTCCTTAATCCAGATGATGCCCAGAAAAAGAATAACTGCGGCAATAGCCACTACAACTCCAACCCTTAACTCAATGGTGCGATTATCCATAACCTTTTTTCTGCAATGATTAAATTTTTAGAACCCTGGACTAATCCTTTAAATTGTCGGCATTTTTACTATTCTATATCGCTCTGTAGATATTCGTCTACTATTTTCTTCCGTGAGATTTCCGCTGAAAGTCTTCTGGAGAACTCTTTTGCAGAATCCTGTCCATAGACCTTCAGCATATTATTCATCGCTATCACCTCGGAGATCACGGTGATGTTTTTCCCGGGAGAAATCGGTATGGTTACCACCGGTATCTCCACTCCTAAAATGCGGGTGAACTTGTCCTCAATACCTAACCTTTCATAATCTAACTCGTTATCCCACAAAACCAGTCTGACTTCGACCTCGATCCTTTTTTGAATCCGGATCGCCCTGATCCCGAAAAGAGATTCCAGGTCTATTATTCCGATCCCTCTGATCTCCATGTGATGGCCTAAAAGCTCGCTTCCGGTTCCTACGATGATCTCTGGAGTCTTGCGGATGACCTTGACGATATCGTCTGCTACCAGACGATGACCTCTTTCCACCAGGTCCAGGGCGCATTCGCTCTTTCCAATCCCGCTCTTGCCGGTATAAAGCAACCCTACCCCATACACATCCACTAGTGTCCCGTGAACCGTGGTATTAGGAGCGAAGATGTTATCCAGATAAAGGCTTAACCGGTTGGTCAGCTCGGTGGTGGTAAGTCGGGACTGGAAAACCGGGGTCCCGGTCTGGTTGGCAATCTCCAGAAGTTCCGCAGGCGGATAGATGTTCTTGGAGATTATAATGCAGGGGATATCAAAACGAAAGACTTTTTCCAGAAGTTCTTTTCTTCGATTAGAGTCCAGATTTTGAAGGAAAGACATCTCGGTCTCTCCTATGACCTGGGTCCTCTCGTGGGCAAACCTCTCGGTGTATCCGGAAAGAGCCAGACCTGGCCGGTGAACCTCGTTATTCGGAATCCTCTTCTTTAGTCCGTCTTCGCTGGTCAGAAGGGTGAGCTCCAGAAAGTCCTTTCTTTCTTTATAAAGTTTTTCTACTCTGATATTTTCCATCTAAGTTTCTTCCTGATCCCCTTCGCCTGGCGGAAGGTTCACCTGGCTGTCTCCTTTTTTTCTTTCGCGGAATTTTCTTTCTTTCATTTTGGACTTGTATTTCTTCAGCTGAGTCTCCATCTTGGTCAGGGTCGCCTCGATCGAGGTGCGGAAATCGTTGGAGCTGTGCTG
>DATKKH010000198.1:0-8566 GCA_035543035.1 Terriglobales bacterium
GCAAAATCGAGAAAAAGATACTTCATTTTCACCTTTTCCAGTCCATAAGGGTTTTACCCAAGATGAAAAAGTATGACCTTGTGATTTTCTTCCATTCCCAGATCGGCCTGATACCGGCTTTGTTCAAAAGCATCTTCAGAATCAAAACCCCTCTGGTCCTGATCGACGTGGAAGGTCTGGGCAGGAAAAACCAGTGGTTCATCCAGCCCTTTATCAGAAAAGCCCTTCAGGGAATAGACCAGCTTTTCTATTTAGCCTCGATCCAGAAAGAGGATTACCAGAGGTATTATCCGGAAATAGTCGATAAGAGTGAGTTCCTTCCCCTGGGAATCGATCTGACCAGATTTTCTCCTAACGGGGCAAAAGAAGAAGACTATATCGCCAGCATAGGCTACCAAAGCTCTGATTTCCGGGATTGGAAGACCCTGCTCCAGGCTTATGGCAGGCTGAGTACCAAAACGAAGCTCTTGATTTTAGGAAAAGATAGATTCGAGCCGGAGGAAATCGGGGACCAGAAGATTCCTGACGGAGTGGAGTTTGCCGGCAAAAAAGACCTCCAGACTTTGAACGAGCTTACCGCTAAAGCAAAGTTCGTAGTTCTCCCTTTTCCCGAAAGGAGACATGCCTTTGGCCAGATGACCCTGCTGGGATGTATGGCTTTGGGAAAGGGCGTAATAGTCTCCCGCGTTTCGAGTATGACGGACTATTTGAAAGATGAAAAGGAAGGGATATTGTTTGAGCCATATAATCCGGAGGATTTAGCCAAGAAAATGCAGACTCTTCTGGATAATCCGGATTTAGCTAAAAAACTGGGTTCAAAAGCCCGCTTGACCGTGAGAAAAAAGTTTTCCGAGCCTTTGATGGCGCAAAAAATCAGGCAAAGCGTGAAATTCGATCAGGAAAAACATAAGCCGGAACAAATACAGCAGCTGCTGCCTTTAGAGAATCCAGTTTCAAAAAATGTTTTGCTCTTAGGACGCGGATTTTATCTCCATCCAAAAAACGGAGACAAAAACTTCTGGCTGAACCTTTGCCGGGAGCTGTCTCCCAGGCTGGGCCAGCTGGTGATAGTGTCAGTCAATTCCTCTCCGGTTAAATTCGAGCAGGAGGGGAACATTTATCAGTATAATTTCCGACCCTCTTTTCATCTGAAAGAAGGAATCGAGAAAGGAGCGAGGTTTAAAATTCTGAGGACCTCCCCTCCCTGGAGGGTAGTTCAGCGGTCAGTTACCGTGATCAGGTTAATCCCCTTTCTGAGAAAGATAATCAAACAGCATCAGATCGAGACGATTCACCTGATGGACAATTTCGGATTTTTCACCGGCCTGATCAAGCTGTTCTTCCCCGAGCTCAAGGTTTCTGCCACAGGCATCACCTACAACACCCACAGTTTCCCATCCGGGCTTTATTCTTTTTACCAGAGAATCGTCTTCGGAAACCTGGATAAGTTGGCAGTCAGCTCCAGAGCATACCGGCAGAAGCTGATCCAGCACGGCCTGAAGGAGGAAAAAGTCGAGGTCATTAGATGGGGAGTTCCCCTGGGAAACGGATCGGACAAGAAGAGAACCAACCATCGCCACAAGGTCATATTGTGGACTGGCTTTACCCAGCAGATCAAGGAAAAAAGCTTTTACCAAGCTTTAGCAGTTGCCCAGAGAATTCTAAAAAAGAACTCCAGGATCGATTTTGTGTTTGCTTTTAAGCCCGAATGCTTCCAGGAAAGGTACGGGCTTTATCAGGAAAAGAATCTTAAGATCATGAAAACGAACCAGCCTGAGTTTTTGAACCTCCTGGATAAGGTCGATCTATTGATTGCACCGGTTGAAACTCTGAGATCGACTATTGCTCCTCCCTTGTCCTGGATAGAATGCATGGCTTCTGGCGTTCCGGTGATGAGCACCCAGGCACCAGGATCAGATGAAGTCCTTAAACATAAGGAGACTGGTTTTGTAGCCAAATCCTACCAAGAGTTCGAGGATCTGATGGAAAATGTGCTTGAGGATGAAAAGCTGTTGAAAAGAGTGTCTGACCAGGCCAGAGAATGGGTCAGGGAAAATTATAACTTACAAGATATCGCAGGAGATTACCTGAAATTCTGGGGTGAGAGATGGTAGAGTTATCCTATCCCGCCAGGACTGCATATCAGTCAAAGCAAGCAGCCGAAACATATGACCGGCTAAGGTTTCAGAGCCTTAAAGGAAAATGGCTGGATGCAAAAGAGAAAAAACTTATCGGGGAATTGCTTGGCTTTCTTCCACCGGGGAGCAGGATTCTGGATTTGGCCTGCGGAACCGGAAGGATATCTGAGTATCTGTTAGTCAAAGGCTATGAGGTCTGGGGAGTGGATATCTCTCAGGAAATGTTAGATTTTGCGACGAAAAAACTAAGCTGTTTTGAGGATCTGGTGAAATTTCACAAGGTGGACGCAGAAAACCTTCCCTTTGAGGAAAAATCGTTTGACAGCGCTTCTTGCATCAGACTTATGGGACATATTCCGCCGGTGACCAGATCAAAAATCCTTCAGGAGCTGAAGAGAGTAACCCGGGGACCTTTTGTCGTGGCTTACTATTTATCCGAGCCTGTGGCAAATACAAAAAGAAGAATCAAAAAATTTCTTAAAGGGGATAAATCTCCCTGGTTTCCAATTTCGTTAAGCAATCTGAAACAGGAAATAAATTCAGCTGGGCTCAGAATAATTGAGCAAAAAAGAGTGCAGAGATTCTTCTCTGAAACTATAATTTTGTTGTTGAATTGAGGATATTGATGGACATAGTCGTAACTAAACAAAAAACAGAATTGGAATACACCAAGTGTGACTTCTGCGGAGAAAATAACCCCGAGCTTTTTTTGGAAGCAGAATCCGATGCCACTAAAGAGCGATTTAAGATAGTTAAATGTAATAATTGTGGCTTAATCTATCTGAACCCCAGGCCTGTCAAGGAAATAATAGGAAGGTATTACCCCGTAGATAGCTATTATTCTTATCAAGATTTCACGGTTAAAAAATTAAACTATCGAGGACGTTTAAAACAGTCTGCTGTAGAGGGATACTATAATTCAAAAAATATTTTTAAGAAAATTCTATCTGATCTTTTAGTGCGAAATTTCCTGATCCTGCCTCCAAAAGAAAAAAAGGGAAGGCTTTTAGACATCGGTTGCGGAAGCGGAGAGTTTTTGAATCAGATGAAAAACTTCGGCTGGGAGGTTTACGGGGTGGAGATAAATCAAGAGTCTGCCGATATAGGGAATAAACGGGGGCTTAATATTTTCTGCGGAGAATTAGGGGGCGCTGATTTCCCGGAAAACTTTTTCGATGTGGTGGTTTTAAGCCAGATTTTGGAACACGTTTATTCCCCAGGCTCTTATTTAGAGGAAATTCACCGGCTATTGAAAGAGGGTGGCATTTTGATTGTCGGAGTTCCCAATATCGGATGTTTGGAAATTCAGATCTTTGGGCGAAATTGTCACGCCTTGGATGTTCCCAGACACCTTCACTTTTTTGGTATCGCCTCTTTAAAGAACTATTTAGAGAAATATGGTTTTGAAATTGATAAAATCCTCTCTAAAAAATTCAATCTTCCTCTTCAAGGAATAAAGACAGATCTAAAAAACTTTATCGAAAATGAGTGTAAGGGTAAAAGTTCTCTAAATAAGATATGGATGAGTTTTTCGGTTATTTTTCGCTTGCTCTTTAAAAAAAGCCTAAGATTTGTCTTCTGTAGAGATAAGGCCGATGAACTGGGTTTTTACATTTCTTTTTATGCCCACAAGCCAAGATTAGGTGAGTCTAAATGAAGCTTTTATTCGTCAACAAATATTATCGTCCCAGCGGCGGACCCGAGAAGGTTTTGCTACAGTCCAAGGAGAAGCTGGAATCCATGGGAAACCGGGTTGCGGTTTTCTCGATGCAGGATGAGAAAAACCTTTCCACGCCTTATTCCAGATACTTTGTCTGCAATGTTGATTATAACGGCTCAAGCTCGATAGTTGATAAAGCTAAGATGACCTTAAATATGATCTATTCCTTGGAAGCCAAAAAGAAAATGGAGATGCTTTTGGAGGAGGAAAAACCGGATTTAGCCCACCTGCACAACATCTATCACCAGATCTCCCCTTCAATTCTTCCGGTCTTGAAGAAAAAAGGGATACCGGTGGTTATGACTTTGCACGATTTCAAACTCCTCTGCCCTAACTACACTTTTTTAAACAAAGGAGAATCCTGCGAAAGGTGTGAGGGAAAGTATTTTTATAAAGCGGTGCTGCATAAGTGCGTGAAAGACTCATATTGGAAGAGCCTGGTTTGTTCTCTGGAAATGTACTTTCACCGCTTCCTTAAAATCTATCGGGATTGCGTGGATGCTTTTATAGTCTTGAGTGAATTTTCAAGGGAAAAGATGATTCGATATGGAATCCCGGAAGATAAACTTTTTCTTCTGCCTAATTACATAGAGCTGCCCTCGAATGGAAAAGAGAAACCACTGGGAGAATATGTTCTCTTTCTGGGCAGGCTATCAGAGAAAAACGGAATCTCCACCCTGATTCAGGCAATGGTGAAAGCAAAAGAGGTTCCTCTAACCATAGCAGGCGAAGGAGAGCTTCTGCCGGATTTGAAAAATTATGTCAGAGAAAAAAAGCTCGAGAACGTCACTTTTGCCGGCTTTTTGAATGGGGCAAAACTGGAGCAGACATTGGAAAATTCTTTATTCATAGTTTTTCCAGCTATCTGTTATCACAACTGTCCTATGTCAGTCCTGGAATCTTTTGCCTTTAGTAAGTCGGTAATAGGTTCAAACCTGGGGAGCATCCCGGAGTTAATCGAGGATGGAATCAACGGATTTTTGTTCGAGCCGAAGAATGTGGAAGAACTGTCGGAGAAAATCAGGTACTTGTATTATCATCCGCTGTTGGCTGAGAAAATGGGAATGGCAGCCAGAGAAAAAGTGGAGGAAAAATATTCAGAGGAGGAGTATTACAAGAAGCTCTTGGGTTTATATCAAGGCTTGATTAAAAACGGGGGGAAAAAGAATGTTTAAAAACACTGAGCTGGCGATAATGCCAACCTTCAGGTGTAATGCGCATTGTCAGATGTGTCACATCTGGCAATATCCCAGCAAAAAGGAAGAGGAGATCACCTTAGACGACATTGACCAGCTACCAAAAGGATTTGCCCGCATCAATCTTGGAGGAGGCGAGCCGACTCTGCGCAAGGACGTTTCGGAGATAGTGGACCTTCTTTCCAAAAAGACCAGACATCTTGAGATAAGCACCAATGGCTATTTCACGGACAAACTGGTCTCCATAGCAAAAAAGCATCCTGAGATAAGAATCAGGATCAGCCTGGAGGGACTTCCCAGGAAAAACGACGAGATCCGGGGCATAAGAAACGGATTTGACCGGGCCATGAGGAGTATGTTAAAATTGAAGCAGGAAGGGATAAAAGATATTGGCTTTGCCATAACCATCTCTCATCGAAACGCAGAAGAGCTGGTGGATTTATATCTTCTCTGCGCCTCTATGGGTGTCGAGTTCAGCCAGTGCGTGGTGCACGATGCCTGGCAGTTTCGCGTGCCTTATAACTTGATCGAAGATAAAGATGAGGTGACAGATCAAATAAAAAGCTTCATTCGGGAATTACTTCTTTCGAAGCGAAGGGATTTATCTCTGAGAGTTAAGGACTGGTTCCGGGCATATCTGAATAGAGGATTCATAAACTTCATCCGTGGCGACCAGAGGCTCCTGCCCTGCGGAGCAGGCACAGATATAGTCTTTATCGATCCGTATGGAGAAGTTTATCCCTGCAATGCCTTAAAGGAATCAATGGGGAATATTAGAAAAAACAGTTTCGAAGAAATCTGTGATAGCTCTCAGGCACTCACGGTTAGAAATAAAGTTTCTGAATGTCAGGAAAACTGCTGGATGGTGGGAACATCCAGGCCTGCGATGAGAAAAAATCTTCTCAAACCCAGCCTCTGGGTTTTAAAAAACAAACTAAGGCTACTTTTTGGAAAAAATATCGCCTGGGATATGAATGAGATTCCTGATTTTCCGGAAAAAGAAGAGATCAAAGAAAAAGAAGAAATCTATTTCCAGGTAACTGAATCTTAAGGAGCAAAAATGCGTTATTTCGTAACCGGCGGGGCAGGATTTATTGGAAGTCATTTAGTGGACAGGTTAATCCACCATGGAGAAGTTACGGTATATGATAACCTCTCCTCTGGAAAGCTTGAGTTCATCTCACATCATTTCGGCAGACCGAACTTCAATTTCATCCAGAAAGACCTTCTGGATTTGGATGACTTGAAACAGGCGATGAAAGGCCATACCATTGTTTTTCATTTAGCTGCTAATCCGGATGCCCGCCGAGGCATAGAAGATACGACTCTTGATCTGAAACAGGAAACTTTAGCTACTTATAACGTTCTGGAGGCGATGAGGGCAAACGAAATAAAAAAGATTGTCTTCTCCTCTTCCGGGACAATCTACGGGGAAACTCCGATCATTCCTTTGCCTGAGGAGTATGGTCCGGTTTTGCCCATATCATTATATGGTGCAGCCAAGCTTGCCTGCGAGGGTTTGATCTCTGCATTTTGCCACACCTTTGAGATGCAGTCCTGGATTTTCAGGTTTTCCAATATCATCGGGCCCAAGGGGACTCACGGAGTGATATTTGACTTCATTCATAAGTTAAAAAAGAATCCTCTGGAACTGGAGATTTTGGGAGACGGGACTCAGGAAAAACCTTATTTATCAGTGGAGGATTGCGTGGAGGGCATACTTTTCGGGCTGCAGAACTCTTCCGAAGAAGTGAACCTCTATAATTTAGGGTGTGAATCCACCACTGACGTTAAGACCATAGCTAAAATGGTAGTGGAACAGACGGGATTGGAAAATGTCAGATTAAAGTTCACTGGAGGAGACCGGGGCTGGAAAGGGGATGTGCCCCAGGTAAGATTCAATATTGAAAAGATAAAAAAATTGGGCTGGAGACCGACTCTGACGTCGGATCAGGCAGTTTCGAACACTGTAAAAAGTTTAAATCAGGAGATAGTGGAGGAAAAAGTATGCAGATGGTAATCCTGGCTGGCGGTTTGGCTACAAGGATGAGGCCCCTGACTTTGAAATTACCCAAATCGATGCTTCTGATTAAAGGGCGACCTTTTCTGGAATATCAACTTGAGCTTCTAAAGGAATATGAGATAAAAGACGTGCTCCTTTGCGTGGGGTTCAAAGGGGAGCTTATCAAAGAACATTTTGGAGACGGGAGGAAATTCGGAGTCAGCCTTTCATACAGCTTTGACGGGGACAAACTCTTGGGCACTGCAGGCGCATTGAAAAAAGCTTATAAGCTCCTGGGAGAAAATTTCTTTCTGATGTATGGGGATTCTTATCTGCCCTATGATTATCTGAGGATTGAAGAGTCCTTTAAGATGTCGAATAAACTTTCACTGATGGTGACATACAAGAACCAGAACCGGTTTGACAAAAGCAATATCCTGATAGAGGAAGGCCTGGTGAAAGTTTATGACAAGACGTTCGAGGGTGGAAAATTAGAATATATCGATGCCGGGCTTTCTATACTAAAAAAAGAAGTCTTGAATTTGGTACCCGAAGATGAGCCTTATAATCTGGAGGGGCTTTACGGGGCCTTGATCTCCGAGGAAGAGATGTCAGCCTTTGAAATAAGGCAAAGGTTTTACCAGATAGGCTCTTTTGAGGGATTAGAGGAATTCAAAAATTTAGTGGAAAAGGGGGAGAAAATCCATGATCGTCACTAGAACGCCGGTAAGGATACCGCTGGGGGGCGGAGGCACAGACCTTCCGTCATATTATACCCAGTATGGCGGGTTTTTAATCAGCGCAGCCATAGATAAGTATATCTACATCACGGTGAACAAGAGGTTTGAAAAAAGCATCAGGGTATCTTACTCTTCGACTGAGATCGCAGATTCGGTAGAGGAGATCAAGCACCCGATAGTCCGGGAGGCTTTAAAACATCTGAAGATTGACTCCGGGATAGAGATCACCTCTATCGCGGATGTCCCTTCCAATACGGGACTGGGAAGCTCATCCACTTTCACCGTTGGCCTTCTGAATGCTCTTCATACCTACAAGAACGAAAAGCTCAATGCCAAGGATTTAGCCGAAGAAGCCTGTTACATCGAGATCGAATGCTTGAAGGAGCCGATCGGAAAGCAGGACCAGTATGCAGCGGCTTTCGGTGGAATAATCTGTTTGGAGATCGATAGATTAGGCAGCGTTAAAACTACCCCCTTGAAATTGTCAGAGGATGCTCTGGACCAGATGGAATCCAACACTCTGCTTTTCTACACCGGGATAAAAAGGTTAGCCTCAGAGGTTCTGGGCTCTCAGAATAAAAATGCCAGTCTGAACCATGAAAAGGTAATCGAGGGAATGCATCAGATCAAAAAAATTGGCCTGGAGATAAAAGAGGCATTTGAAAAAGAAGACCTGCAGACTTTTGGAAAGCTTCTGGACCAGCACTGGCAGACCAAGAAAACTCTTTCGGAGAAGATGACCCAGGAAAGAATCGACCAGTGGTATGAAG
>DATKKH010000199.1:0-5881 GCA_035543035.1 Terriglobales bacterium
CAGAGCCAAGGAAAACTTGATGGCCAGGATTCGTAATCGTTTGATTCTTAAGGAAGACATAATTTCCCCGAAATAGTGAATTGACTTTTTCCGGTCAAGGGTGATCTATCTTCTGATAGCTGCAAAAAGGTAAGAAAGGCAAAGATGGCAAAAGAAAGAGGCTCGACTGCGCTCTGATTATATCCCAATTTATCTGAAATATATACCTTAGCTGGATAAAAAAGTCGTTTGATCCTTTTAAATATATATCGGTTCAAAGCTCCTCCCCCGCACAGGATAAGCTCATCCAATTTATCACCTGATCTAAAGAAATTTTCATAAGCTTGAGAGACAGACCTTGCTGTTAACTCACTCGCAGTCCTTATTATGTCTTCTGGCTTGTTCGTATATTTCAGGGTCTGGCTGACGAAGTCCTCAGTAAACTTCCTGTCAAAATCCTCCCTGCCTATGCTTTTTCTTCTCTTCAGCAGGAGAAAAATTCTCTTCTGAAAATGATCCAGCACTGGTTCTATGATTTTACCTTTAAAAGCAGTTTTTCCATCTTCATCATAGTTCTTTTTGTAAAATCTTCTCATCAGGTTATCTATCAGCATATTTCCGGGACCCGTATCCATCCCCCGGATTTTTTCGATTTTCTTCCCTTTGGGAAGTAAGGTCAGATTGGCTATTCCTCCGATATTTATAACTCCTTGGTTTTTTTCATCTTTGTTAAAAAGGTAAAAGTGAGCTAAAGGAGTCAGAGGTGCACCCTCCCTTCCTTCGGCAATCTCTTTTCTCCTAAAGTCTGCAACAGTTATGATTCCAGTTCTGCTTGAGATTACCTGCGGTTCACCTATCTGGAGCGTCCCCCGGATAAGGTGTCCATTCAATTTCTTAAGCTGAGGAAGATGCCTTACTGTCTGACCATGTGAGCCAATTAGGTCTATATCTTTCAAATTCAGTCCGCAGATCTGAGCCATCTTTTTGGCAGCTTTTGCAAAATATTCACCCAGGAGAAAGTCCAGTCTGATGATCCGGTCGATATTCTGATAACCCGGATCAGATACTTTTAGTATTTCTTTCTGCAAAGAAGATGGAAACCCAAAAGTCCGGAAACCGATTTGTTTTATTTTGATGCCAGGACCCCTCTTTTCGATTTCGGCTACGCAGGCATCAATTCCGTTGGCAGAAGTGCCGGACATAAACCCCAGGACTTTTAGTTTTTTCTTTTTTAGAAAATTTTTCAGGCTCAATTTAAACTCAACTTCTTATTTTCCTTTTTAAAACCATTATCCTATCTATCGCCTCAGACAATCGGGAGAGGCTCAAATCTTTATCTCTTAGCTTTCTTTCAAACTGCTCGATTACTTTGCTTTGTTCTTCTAAATTCTCGGAAATCAGAATCATATCATGCCCGGCTTCAAAAGCTCGATAGCAGGCATCTTCCAAAGAAAAGTTTGTCCTGATCCCTTTCATCTGCATATCATCGCTGATCAAAACTCCTTTGAAATTCAGCTCTTTTCTTAAAACATCCGAACAGATTTTTTGGGACAGAGTTGCCGGAAATGCTTCATCCAGGCTGGTTGAGACAACATGGGTGCTCATTATGAAAGCTACGTCACCGGCGATAGCAGCTTTAAAAGGAGGAAGATCTATCTTCTCAAATCTCTCCCTGGAGTTGCGATTGAAAGGCAGGCTGCTGTGGGGGTCATCTGAGATATCCCCAATCCCGGGGAAATGCTTGGCGCAAGCAAGAACTCCCTCATTTCTTATTGCCTGAATTGCTATCTTGGAAAGCTCTGCCACCAGTTCAGGATCAGATCCAAAGGACCTGTCTCCTATAACAATGTTGGAGGAATTAGTGAGCACATCTACCACTGGACCCAAATTTACGTTTATACCCAGTTTTTTTAGCTCTTTAGCAGTCAGGGAATATGCCTGGAGAACCCCCTCTTTGTCCTTTTTTTCTCCATAAAAAAGATTTGCTGGAAAAATAGGAAAGTTTTCTGTTATCCGGTTTACTCTGCCCCCTTCCTGATCTATCATCACAAATAGAGGAGTTTCTACTTTATCCTGGAGTAATTTTATACTTTCTTTGATTTGTTCTTTGGTTTTGATATTCGCCGAAAAAAGTATAACCCCACCTATTTGATATTTCTGGATTAAATTCAGGAAATCGACTGGGGGAATTTCTCCCTGATATCCTAGGGAAAAGAGTTGACCAAGCTTTGAATATTCCAATTTTTTCCTTATAGAGTGCAGATTAAATTTTTGCCTTTCCATTTGGCTAAATATAATGCCTGGTCTACGTTCTTAATCAGTTCTTCCTGTTCTGTCCCGTTTTCCGGAAAGGTGGCAACGCCCAAGCTGACGGTCAGTTTGACCCTCAGTTTATTCTTTACATCTTCGAACTGGGTCTGTTCGACTTTGGAGCGAATCCTCTCTCCTATCTGCCTGGCATCCTCTTTGTCCGTCTGTGGCAGTATCACCACAAACTCCTCCCCCCCATAGCGGGCCAGGATGTCAACGTCTCTGATACACCCTTTAATGGTTTGGGTCAGCTCTCTGAGGATAAGGTTACCAAACAGATGTCCATAAGTATCATTATACCTTTTAAACCAGTCGATGTCAATCATCAACAGGGACAGGCTTTGATGATACCTTCTTGCCCTCTTGAGCTCATTATCTAACTTTCCCACGAAATAGCGATAATTATAAATCCCGGTAAGCTCATCGATAACGGTAAGCTCTTCCATTTTCTGGTGCAGGCTGGCATTCTCCAGTGCCATGGCAGCAGAGCTTGCAAGTATGGAGAAGATCTTTTGGTCCTGTTCTGAAAAAGCTCCAACTTTTTTGGACTCTGCATTCAAAACTCCAATAATCTTGCCCTGGGAAATCATAGGCACGGCCATTTCTGAGTGAGCACCTTCCAGACCCTTTATATATCTCGGATCATCCTTAACCTCGTAGATCCTGACCCCTTTGCTGTCCTTTAACACGGAACCGGTTATCCCGGTTAAGGGTATTCGAGGAGGGTCTGTGTATTTCAGTTTTTGGTCACTTTCTATTTTTCCTTTCAGGAGTAAAGCTTCTTTCTCCTTTTCCAAAAGCAGGATCGAAAAATGCTGATACCTCAAGATCTTTTGGGCTATTTCCAGGATCTCGTCCACCACTTGCTCGAACTTGTAGATCTCGCCCAGTGAGCGGCTGGCTTCATAGACGGTTTCTATCTGAACCTGGGATTTCTCCAGTTCGGAGGTCCTCTGGTTTAAAGTGTCAAACACCTGCATCAATTTTGCCTCTGAGGTCTTTAAAAAGGAGGAAAGTTTGCCTACTCCTGCTGCAAAAACCCAGAACAAGGAAAGCCTTATCAAAAGGTCTCCAAGGAAAATCTCTTTCAGGTGAGGCAGATTACTACCCAGATAAAAAAGGCTGGCTAAAAGTGCCAGAAAAAGTCCGGACCCGAAACCTAAATGATATGCACCTAACGAGATAGAAAGATAGAACAGCAGATAGAAATCACTGGTAATGCCTCCGGTATACAAAACCAGAAGCGTGATAAAAACCAGGTCAAAAAGAGAGGTGAAATTATAGAATTGGGTAGTGGTCGGTTTGAGCTTGCTGACATAAAAATAAAGTCCAAAAAGTTGTAATAGGTAGATTATAAGCAGACTCCAGCTATAAAAAGGAGTGTGCCCGGAAGAAACCGGGATGAACGAGAGCCATATGCATAACCCCAGAAAAAGCAGGCTCCTGGCAAAAAAGAAAAGGTTGTTCGTCCCGAAATAGGACTCCCAGTTAGTTCTCTGAAAAGAATAGTCATTCATTAGACAGTCCTTTAGACTACCTCTTAAGTCTCAGAGCATATTATTTTTATCGGCAGAATGCAAAAATCTGATATTTACTTTTGACTTAGTTTTTTTGAAAAAAACCTCTAAGAGCTTCAAGCGATAGATGTTAGACGATCAGGGATATAGTAATCATATAATCTGTAGTTCGAGAGGAATATAAATTTTAAACTTCTAATCAAACTTTTCCCATAAGAGAAACCAAAATAAACGCAAAGCTCCGATTTTTAACTTGCCTTTTCAGATTTAAAAGGCACACCGGGGCAGATTTTTCTTTGAGAACAAAACCTGCAACCTGAGTTTTTCAAGTAAACTTTCTCCAGGACTAAAATTAAAATATATCCCACTGAGAATACCAGCCAGAACAGATTCTTAAATCTCGCAAGTTGCACCAGACTTCCTAATAAGGGGAAAAACCAGATGGGATAGACAAACAACATGTAATCATATCCTGAAGTGAAATTTTCCTCTGTCTTTTTGGGAAAAACCCAGCCTGCGATCTTACCCCAGCCAACATTGCAGAGTTTACCATGATAAGAGCAAAAAACGCATCTGGATAAAGGTAGAACTAAACTGATAGTCAGCACACTGTAAAAGAGGTAAATAAACGACAACTCTACCTTGAGCTGATAGAAAGTGTAAGCCCCTGAGACAAAGATAATTCCGAGAAGTAATAAGCGGCCCAAGACAAAAGCTTTTGGGTATTCCTGGAAACAGACTTCAATTTTTTCTTTTTCCCTTTGTTCCATCACCTTAAACCTCGCTTGAAAAACAATTGACCTTTGAAAATCCAATCATATATTAATAAAAAACATTTTTGAAACCAAAGGAATTTTTTCCCGTAAACATCAGGTAGAGCTAAAAAAGGAGGAAAAAATGCTCAAATTCCTTAAGCTTTCGATTCTCTTTTTACTTCTCTTTTCAGTTTTTTTGCCTCGGCAGGACCAGGCAATTGAGTTGAAAGGCGGCGAAAATTTAGTCATCCCGGAGTCAACCTTAATCCAGGATGACTATTTTGTTTCCGGAAATAATATCAAATTCTCCGGCAAGGTGGATGGTGACTTCGTTTCTGCCAGCCAGACCCTAACCAGCAAGGGGATGGTTGGGGGAAACTTGATGTCTGCCGGGCGGGATTTGGATATATCAGGAGAGATCGGAGGAAGCTTCTGGGGTGGTGCTCAGAACATCAGCTTCAGTGGCAAGACGAAAAGAAATTTTCTGGGATTTGCCCAGACCATCAATTTAAAGGATGGCTCGGAAGTGGGAGGGGACGTCATAGCCTTTTGTGGCGAACTGAAGATTTCAGGTAAAGTAGATAAAGGCTTAAGGGCAGGTGCCGGCTCTGTGGTCATATCCGGAATTATTAACGGCAATGTGAATATAAAAGCTGACGAGATAAGCATAATGCCAGATGCCAAAATAAACGGAAACCTGCATTATAAAAGCAAAAAGGAAGCCAAGATCGAAAAAGGTGCCCAGATAACCGGAGAAACAAAGTGGACCAAACTCACCCCTAAGAAGAAAAAAGGATTGACCCCGGGTAAGCTCTTCTGGAAATTCCTGTTCTTCTGTGCATCCTTTTTGACCGGGCTTTTCATGCTTCTGATAGCTAAAAAACAGCTCAAGGCTGCCAAAGAATCGGTATTTAAAGACTTCCTGAAAAATCTGGGCTTAGGGTTCGTTTTTGTGATCTGCATACCGATTGCCATCGTCATCTTGCTTTTCACAGTCATCGGTATACCCATATCGATAATGGTTCTATTTGCCTATCTGGTTCTTTTCTATATCGCCAAAATTTTCGTAGGATATGCCTTAGGTGAAAAAGTTTTACAGCTTTTAAAAACCAATGGAGTTCCTGCTCCAGTCTGGTCATTGCTGGTAGGACTGGTTATATTGTACATTTTGTTCTTGATTCCTTACTTCAATTGGATATTCTATCTTTTAGCTCTTTTCGTTGGTTTCGGTTGCGTTTTTCAGGCAAAGAAATATCTTACCCCTTCCCCAACCACTGCCTGACCCATCCGATTGTAGGGGCGATTCATGAATCGCCCCTA
>DATKKH010000200.1:0-12290 GCA_035543035.1 Terriglobales bacterium
TTCTTCTGGCATGGGAAAACCGGTTAATGGTTATTGGTTCATGGTAGATGGTTAAAGACTTTTTGCAGGGGAGCCTCTCGTGGGCTCTCGCAATCGGGAGGGGACCCGAAAAGCTGGGTTTCGCCAAGTTCAACAAGCCCCTCCCCTACGTTATATCTGAAGGGCAGACACACAGGTCTGCCCCTACATTTCTTACAATCACGAACAACGATCAACGGAAACCTGTTTTTGTTCTTTTCTCGTCTTACTTCTCCCGTCTCACGTCTTACTTTTTCGATATAGTTGTGTCTGCAAGGTTAAAGCCTTGCCTTACGAAAATCAGGCTACCTTTGCAGTGACTTTGATCTTTTTCGTCCCTTTCATCTTCAGGTCGGACAGGGCTTTTTTGGTAAACTCGATCTCTTCTTTGGTAACTTTCTTTCTCATCTCCTCCATCACCCTCATCACCTTGGCAAATTTCTGTCCTTCTGCCGCGCTGATCCATTCCAATTGTAATCGTTCCGGACGAATTCCCTTTCTCTCCAGCTTGTCCCACAATCTTTCGACTCTTCTCTGAGTCCATCTGTTGGCATCGATGTAATGGCAGTCCGCAAAGTGGCACCCGGAAACCAAAACCACAGGAGCGCCTTTCTGAAAAGCGTAGAGGACGAATTGTTCATCCACCCTGCCTGAGCACATTGTCCTGATCAGGCGCGAGGTTGTAGGGTACTGCAGCCTGGAGATGCCTGCCATATCACCACCTGCATACGAACACCAGTTACAGGCAAAGGTTACTACTTTTTCCTCCGGGTTCTCGTCCAGGATGGCATCGATCTGGGCGAAAATCTGTTTATCCGTGAAATGTCTCATCGTGACCGCACCAAAAGGACACTCAGCCCCGCAGGTTCCGCATCCGGCACAGGCCGCTTCGATTATCTCAGCCGGTATTTTCTTCTCTTTGTCCACGATGATCGACTTGAAAGGACAGGCACGGTAGCAGATTTCGCATGCAGTGCAAATCTCCTTATCCACTATAGAGGTGATTGCTTCAACCCTCAGCTTATCCTTAGATAATATTATCCCGGCTCTGGAGGCTGCAGCAGATGCCTGGGTCACGCTGTCCTTTATATCCTTTGGAGATTCTGCCACTCCGGCAAAGAATACTCCTTTGGTCGGAGCATCAATCGGTTTTAGCTTAGGATGTGATTCGAGATAGAAACCATCCTGAGTGCGGGAAAGTGTCAAAAGCGGCTGGATCGGGTCATTACTCCATCTGGAAACATAGCCTATCGAAAGAACCAGCATCTCCAAGTCGTGCTTTTCGATCTTGCCTGTGGTCGTGTTCTCGACAGTCAGCAGAAGATTCCCGGTCTTTGGGTCCTGCTCGATATCACCCGGAATTCCCCGGATATATTTTACCCCTGCTTCCTTACTGCGTTTGAACAGGTCCTCGAACCCTTTTCCAAACGCTCGCATATCCATATAGAAAACTTTTGCCTCGATTTCCGGATAATGGTCTTTTAAGAGGACTGTATCTTTGACCGTATTCATACAGCAGATGTTACTGCAATAAGGATTCCCCCTTTTCTCCGAGCGGGACCCTACGCACTGGATAAACCCGATGCTTTTTGGAGACTGGTGATCTTTCGGCCGGATGAAATGACCCTGGGTTGGACCACCGGCACAGATCAATCTTTCGAATTCCAGGCTGGTGATGACGTTTTCGAATCGGGTGTAGCCATATTCATCTAACTGGGTAGGATCATATATGTCCAGCCCGGTTGCGACTATAATGGTACCCACTTCTAAATCGATGGACTGGTCCTGCATGTCGTAATCGATACACTTTTTATCGCAGACTTCAGAGCATTTTCCGCAGGCAATCGGATTATTTCCCAAACAGTCTTTCATGTTTATCACATAGGAGGAGGGAACTGCCTGGGGAAGCTGAATATAAATGGCTTTGCGCGAGGAGAATCCCATCTGGTATTCGTCCGGAACCGCTACCGGGCAGATCTTGGCACATTCTCCGCAGGAATTGCACTTAGTCTCATCCACGTACCTGGCTTTTTTCCGGACTTTTACCTTGAAATTCCCAATATACCCTGAGACCTTATCGACTTCGCTGTATGTGTAGAGCTTGATTTTCGGATGTCGACCGACATCCATCATTTTGGGTCCGAGTATTCATATGGAGCAGTCCATAGTGGGATAGGTCTTATCTATTTGCGCCATTATCCCGCCAATGGAAGGATCCTTCTCCACCAGGTAGACCTGATAACCGGTATCAGCTAAATCCAGCGCTGCCTGAATCCCTGCCACACCACCACCAATGACCAGAGCTTTATTGGTCACCGGGACTTCCTTTTCTATCTGCGGCTCCAAGAATCTTGCTCGTGCAACTCCAACCTTGACCATATCCTTTGCCTTTTCCGTAGCGCCTTTTCTGTCATGCAGATGAACCCAGGAACAATGCTCTCTCAAATTCACCATTTCTAATAGATATGGATTAACTCCGACATCAGCTACGCAGGCTCTGAAAGTCGGCTCGTGCATCCGTGGAGAGCAGGATGCCACTACCACCCGATTGAGATTATTTTCCTTGACGTATCTTTTAATCTCATTTTGTCCCGGATCTGCACAGGTATATTTATTCAGGACCGAAACCTTCACGTCCGGCAGGGTCTCAGCATATTTCCTGACAGCCTCGCAGTCCAGCGACCCGGCGATATTCAGCCCGCATTCGCACACAAAAACCCCAATTCTCAATTCTTCTCCAGGAACTGCCAATTTATTCACCTCCTATGGATAAAGCCAGAAGTGTTGTTAAATCTATTATATCTACTTTATCTTTTTCAGCATATTTAGTATCATTCTGGGTGCACTTAAAATGAATTTGGCATTTTGGACAGGATGTAACCAAGACTTCAGCGCCAGTTGATTTCGCCTCTTTTAATCTCTCGGTCTGAATCTTTTTAGAGTAAGCATCGCAATTAATCCATCCGGCAGTCCCACAGCAGATCGCCTTAGCTCCGCTCCTTTTCATTTCCCTGAGTTCGACTCCTTTTATGCTTTTCATAACTTTGCGCGGAGCCTCATATATATTCATAAACCTTCCTAACCTGCAGGGGTCCTGAAAAGTAACTTTTTTGTCAAGCCCTTTTATTTTGATTTGCGGTAATTTATCAGACAGAAATTCAGAAATATGCATCACCTCATAATCTACTTTCCCAACAGTGTCTGGATAATCTACCTTCAGAGTCATCAAGCACTCCGGACAGGAGGTAATTATTTTCTTAGCGCCTGTTTTCTTGATCTCGTTGACATTATGCTCAGCCAGTCTTTTGAAATTCTCAAAATCCCCAGTCCACAAAAGGTCATGGCCGCAGCATCTTTCATTCGGCATAATTTGCGGCTCGATTCCCAGTAAATTCAAAATTTTGAGAGTTGACCGTGCAATATCCAGTGAATTTGCTTTGATGTCTGCAAAGAAGGTGTCAAAATACGGTAGACATCCGACAAAGTAAAGGTATTCGCCGTCTTTGGAAGTCTTCAAATCCGAGCTGATCCATCCCAGCCGGTCCTGCTTAAGATCCGGAGCAGTCATAATTTTCATTATCGAGTGAAGAGCACCACCATGAGAGCATTTTCCTTCTTCTCCAGACCTCTTAGCCTCTCCCCTCATCATTTTGGTGAACTCTACATAATCCACATCCGATGGACAGATGTCCTGGCACATCCTGCAGGTCAAACAGCTCCACAATCCAGCCTCCTGCAGAACCAGATCATCCGAACGGTTGACTGTAAGAGTAACCAGTTTCCTGGGTGAATACCCGTTCCTGGCATTTGCAATCGGACAGACCGCAGTGCATTTACCGCAGTCGAGACAATAATAAGCTCTGGTTTTTCTAATGATTTCTTCTTTCATAATTGCGCTATTCGTGTTGTCATTGCGAGCCTGAAGGGCGAAGCAATCCCTCAATGTTGTGCAGATTGCTTCGTCGCTCCCGTGGGGAGACTCCTCGCAATGACAGGCTTCTATTTAGCTGTTATCTTTTTTTCATCTTCCTTCTTCTGTTTTCCATCTTCCTTTCTTTTTCTTAGCGGACTCGGCCCCACTTTCTTCACATCCTCCACAAACTCCTTTATGAGTTGAGCCCACCTTCCTCCTTCTGCAGCCGAGACCCATTCCAGTCTCAATCTTTCCTTCTCAATCCCTAACATCTTGACCAGATTTTTCGTGATTTCGAACTGCTCCACTGCCCGGTAATTCCCGAAAACGTAATGGCAGTCACCAAAATGGCAGCCGGACCACATCACCCCGTCTGCACCCAGCTCGAATGCCTTGAGGACAAAGGCAGGTCTGATCCTGCCAGAGCACATCACCCGGATCAGCCTGACGTTCGGCGGATATTGCAGCCTTCCGACGCCGGCAGTATCAGCACCTGCGTAGGAACACCAGTTGCACGCAAAAACCACGATCTTGGGGTCGAAATTATTTTCTGTCATATCTTTCGTTTCTATTTGTTCTGTGTAGGGGCGTTCAATTGAACGCCCCTACGATTACGACGCACCCTACGTGATGCTACTTTTGTATCGACTTAACGTCTTATCTATCGTCCCGATATGCTCCCTTTCATGCTCTAAAAATCTTCTCAGCATCTTCCCGGCAGTCCATTTCTCGTCTTTGTAATTTGTCCACTTTCTTGGAATATTTATCTTGTTTCTATCTTCCGGCGAAAGTTTTCTCAAAACTCTGACAGCAATTTCTCTATTCTCTTTTAGCTTCTCGAAAATCTTTGCATTCGGATATTCGTGCACCGAGCAAAGCTCTTTGAAATTATTTAATCGCGAAAGATACCATATGTCGCAATTTGCGATATGGTTCAAGGTCTCTCTGATAGAACGGGTCTTCTTGTCAGGTCTCCAGTCGAGAATTTCTTTTGATAGTTTACCGACTCTTTTCACTAGCTCTTTACGGTTATATCCCATCCGGAGAATGCATTGGTTAATGAAGGCTTGTGAAGGAGGAAGTAAGTCATAAGAAAACAGTGCGGCTTTGCTTCCGCTGATTACGGGACAGGTTCCTTTCCTGTTTTCCACGACTTCAAATTCTATCTTTTTCGTGACCTTCACATTCTTCTCGCCATTTTTCTTCAAGAAGGATAAATAACTCCTAACTCCTTCGGGAACTTTTTCCAGAGCCTTTTTCTGAGTCTTATCCCAGACAAAACAGCCCAACAACTCCCGGACATGCGCCATACAGCAGCCTTTTCTGTCGATTTCGAGATAGACTTTGTATTTATCCATTTTTCTTTTGTAGGGGCGACCCTTCCTTCGGCTTTGCTCAGGACGGTGAGTCTGTCGAACCGTGTGGTCGCCCGCCGGGAGGGGACATGCCCCTCCCCTCATTCACTTTGTAGGGGCAATTCATGTCCATTTGGATCCAACTGGAAATTGCCCCTACCATTTCAACTAAAATCATACAAATCCGGGGGCTTAACTCCCATCAGCCTTAGATAGGTAAATAGCTGACCCCGGTGGTGCCAGTGCTCGTCATAGGAAACCGTAAAGCACATCCAGGCCGGCATCTCATCTCCCCAGAAGCATTTGACTTTTTTCTTCATCTGAGCCGGGGACAGCGATCTGGCAACCCGGTTGGTATTCTGATGAACTCTCTTAGCTAAGTTGAGCAGATCGTTTACAGTTTTGACCTCGAATTGCGCCTTCTTGAAATCTGCTTCGGTGATGACCCCATTTTTAGCTCCGTCAACAAACACCTTTTCTCCTGAGTATATATGCTTGACCAGCTCTTTTACGGACTTCACCTCCGGGCAGGGCTTGAAATTGAGCTTGTTCTTGGGGATTAGCTTTATTGCCTTCTGGGTGACTTTTTGTACCTTGTCAAAATACGCCAGCATCCCCAGGACGTCTCTTTTTTCCATAAAACCTCCTTTTATTTCGTGGAGTCAGGGTTTATCCCAGACAGTAATTACTTTTTTGTCATTCTGAGGGAGCGAAGCGACCGAAGAATCTAACCGAGAAAAACAGATTCTTCGCCCTGCGGACTCAGAATGACATGTGGGTCGGGAAACCCGACCCCAACATTAATTAGACTCATTCAAAGAGCAAACAGCTTTCCACCATCTTTTCGATCTGCTCGTCCGTAAAGTGGAAAGCAGTGATAGCGGAAGTCGGGCATAAAGCCGCACAGGTTCCGCATCCTTTGCACAGGGCTTCATTTATCCTGGCAACATAGACCCCGTCTCTTTCTTCTAAAGATGGAGCGTGAAATTCGCAGATCTTCACACAGGTGCCACAAGCCCTGCAGAGCGACGGCTCCACTATCTGGCAGACTATCGGCGCCAGTATGATTTTGTCTTTGGAAGCAAGTATCGCTGCTTTTCCTGCAGCTCCAAGCGCCTGGCCTATAGACTCCGGAATCAGTTTAGGAGACTGGGCACATCCGCAGATGAAAATCCCTTCAGTATTGGTCTCCACTGGTCCGAGCTTTGAATGCCTCTCCATAAAAAACCCGTCCAGGCCTCTGGGAACTTTCAAAAGCTCCTGCAGATGGGCAAAATCTTTTTCCCTGGGAACCATCCCGACTGAGAGGATTACCAGATCAGCCGGAATCTCAATTTCGGTTTTGAGCAGAGGCTGTGATAGTTTGACCATCTTTAATTTATCTTCTCCAATGACCTCTGGAGGATGCTCATCGTCGTACCTCAAGAAGAGAACTCCCAAACCACGAGCTTTTCTATAAGCCTCCTCAGCTCCGGGATTGAAGCTCCTCAAGTCTCGATACAGCACAGTGACCTTTATACCTTTTTCTGCTAAGGCGATCGCCTGCTTAACAGCCACCTGACAGCAGTATCTGGAGCAGTATTTTCTTCCTTCTTTTTCTCTCGACCCCACGCACTGAATAAAAACTGCCTGTTCAGGTTTCTTCCCCTTGATTTTGAGTTCTTTTTCCTGTAGTAATTTTTCTATCTCCAAATTTGTGAGAACCTCAGGAAATTTTCCATACTCGTATTTACCTTCGGGATAATAAAGGTCTGATCCAATGGCTAAAATTATAGTCCCGGCTTTTAGTTTTGAGTCTTTCTTTGTGCCATACTTGGTTTCAAGAGTGATATCGAAGTTCCCCACAAAACCATCCACCTTTTTCACCTCAGTGGAGGTCAAAACCTTGACTTTATTCCGGGAAAGTTCATCCAATTTCTTTTTCAACAGTTCCTTTCCGCTCATTGAGGAAAAGCTCAAATTACCCAATGAAACTAATCTCCCCCCTAAGCTCTTTTCCTTTTCGATTAAAGTGACTTTATAGCCCTGTGAGGATAAATCCAAAGCCGCAGAGATTCCGGAAATCCCTCCCCCGATGATCACGATTTTGGAATTCATCTCTACTTCTCTGGATTCAAGCGGCTGAAGCTTTCGTGCCTTGGTCACAGCCATCCGGATTAAGTCTTTGGACTTGGCAGTTGCCTCTTCCGGCTCGCTTGAATGCACCCAGGAACACTGGTCTCTTATATTTGCCATCTCGAACAGGTATGGATTCAGCCCGGCTCTCTGGCAGGTCTCCTGAAAGATCGGCTCATGCGTCCTCGGCGTGCAGGCAGCAACGACCACCCGGTTCAACTTATGTTCTTTAATCTTATCCTGAAGTAATCTTTGAGTCCCGTCCGAGCACACGAACAGGTCTTTCATCACGAAGACCACATCAGGTAACCCTTTGGCATATTCCTCCACAGCGCTCACATCAACCACACCAGCGATATTTATTCCGCAGTGGCAAACGAAAACACCAATTCGTGTCTCACCAGAGGTATCGATCTGCTCTACTTTCAAAGGCCCCCTTTTTATCTTCTGCCCTTTCAGATGTGAGGAGACTTTCAAGGCTGAAGCAGAGCCAAAAGCTACCGAATCGGTTATATCCTTCAAACCGCCTGAGCAACCGCAAAGATAAATTCCTTCTTTGGTTGAATCCAGAGGTGAATTCACCTCTTTTGGCTTGAAAAATCCTGTCTGGTCAAGCTCGATGCCTAAAATCTCAGCTAACTCTTTTGTGCCGGTTGAGGGAACAGCAGCTGAGGAGAGGATTGCTAAATCGACCTTTATCCTTTCTATCTGACCAGTATCCATATTCTCAACTGCAATCCACAGGTCTTTAGTGACAGGGTCCTCGATTATCTTGGAAGGTTTTCCGTGATAAAAAATCACAGATGGATCAGCTTTAGCTCTTAAGTAAAGATCTTCATACCCTTTGCCAAAAGCCCTTAAGTCATGATAGAAAATGTATATCTTCTCGATCTCCGGTTCGTGCACCTTTGCTAAGAGAGAATTCTTGACTGCATTCATACAGCAGAAATAGGAGCAATAAGGAACCCCTTTATTGTCATTCGACCTTGAGCCTACGCACTGGATAAAGCCTAAAGTTTTGGGAAGTTTTTTGTCCGAAGGTCGCCTGATATGCCCTCCTGTCGGACCAGAGGCATTAAGCAGCCTTTCGAATTCCATTCCTGTTACAACATCCTCGTGCAGGGAGTAATCAAAACAGCTCAAGATGGTTGGGTCATATTCTTCAAAGCCGGTGGAGATAATGATGGAGCCGACGTTTATCTCCTCATCCTTATCCGGAATGTCGTAATCTATCGATTTCGGTTTGCAGACTTCGGAACAGCGCTCGCAAACGATAAATTTCTTGTTCAGGCAGTTTTCTTTGTCGATGACATAAGCACGAGGAGATGCCTGCGGGAAAGGTGAGTAGATGGCTTTGCGCGCACCCAAGCCCAAATCGAAAGCGTTCGGGACGATAACGGGGCATTCTTTGGCACAATCCCCGCATCCAACGCAGGAATTTTCGTCCACGCTTCTGGATTTGCGCCTGACCGTTACCCTGAAGTTCCCTTTTTCCCCTTCTACCTTTTTGACTTCAGAATAAGTCCAGACTTTTATGTTCGGATGCCGACCGGCATCTAACATCCTGGGTCCCAGGATTCATATGGCGCAGTCCATGGTGGGGAAGGTCTTGTCCAGCTGAGCCATTCTTCCGCCCAGAGTGGGAGACCTTTCCACCAGGTAGACCTGAAAATCCGAATTGGCCAAGTCCAGAGCCGCCTGAATTCCCGCTACCCCACCCCCGATTACCAGAGCACCTTTTTTCGACATATCCGGTTTACTATTTGGAAGCTTCTTTTACCTCTTGCCCGAATGAAAAACCTTTGTCAAAAGCTTTTAGGTTCAAATCCACCAGCCTTTCAGGCACTGAATTGGAGACCGCCTTTCTCATCGCCTCTGACGATACTATTCCTGTTATCGCGGTGAAAAATCCTAACATCACTATATTGGCAACTATTTTTGCTCCCATCTCCTCGGCAAAACGGGTCGAGGGAATCGCAAAGGTTTTGACTTTCCCTTTTGCCTCTTCAGGAGTAACCAGATCATCATCGATGATCAGGGTTCCGTTCTGGTCAAGATTCGGGATGAATTTCGAATAAGCTTCCTGCGACATTGCTACCAGAATGTGAGGCAAAGTGACGTAGGGATAGAGGATTTTATCCTCGGAGACCAGAACCTGAGAGGAGCAGGCGCTTCCTCTTGCCTCCGGACCAAAACTCTGGGTCATGGTCGCATTTTTGTTATCATAGAGTGAGGCGGCTTTGCCGATTATGTAGCCGCAGCGAATTACTCCCTGTCCTCCGTATCCGGAAATCCTTATTTCAGTCATCATCTACTGGCCCTCCGTATTCTACGAATTTATCTTTCAGCACTCCTCTTAATCCCTGGTTTACTCCCTGGATAAAGGTTGGCCTTTCCCGGTCGATGAACTTCCCAACGACAATCTTGGACTGGAAGCTGATGTTTAATTCTGACAAATCCGCACCATGCTTTATCACCGAATTATCGTGGTAGAATTTCATCAAATCAAGCCCAGTGCCTAACCGGTTTCTTCTGGCATAGAGAGTCGAGCAGGGGCAGATTATCTCCACGAACGAGAAACCTTTTTTCTGTAATGCCTCGGTTAAAGATTTTGCCAGCCTCCTGACGTCTAATGCAGTCCAGCGGGCAACATATACTGCCCCGCAGGATGCTGCTAAATAAGGGAGATTGAATGGCTGCTCGAAATTTCCATAAGGCGAAGTCGAGGTATTGGCTGTTATAGGAGTTGTGGCTGCGCACTGGCCTCCGGTCATGGCATAGATGAAATTGTTGACGCAGATGACTGTCAGGTCCATATTCCTTCTTGCCGCATGCAAAAAGTGATTGCCGCCAATTCCCATTATATCTCCGTCTCCGGAGAAAACCACCACTTTCAATTTCGGATTGGATAATTTGAGACCGGTAGCAAATGGAATCGCCCTGCCATGTGTGGAATGGAACGAGTCTAACTTGACGTACCCTGCTACTCTGCCCGTGCACCCGATTCCGGAAACGATGGCTGTATCATTCAGCGGAATCTGGGACTTTTCCAGAGCCATCAAAAAAGCAGTGACAGCAGTTCCGATTCCGCAGGTGGGGCACCAGATATGAGGCATCCTGTCCATCCTCAGGAGATGCTCCATCGGGTGTTCTTCTTCGATTTCATCTTTTTTCTTTTTCAGTTTGACCTCGCTCATTTTGCTGCCTCCTTGATAGCCTTGTAGATATCTTCAGGGTCGTGCACCCATCCTCCTCCATGCGGCACTAAAATCGTTTTGGTTTTTCCTTTGGCAGCCCTCTCCACTTCCAAAACCATCTGTCCGTAATTCATCTCCACCACCACGAACCCCTTTATCCTCTGGGCTAATTCGGAGATTTTCTTCTCCGGAAAGGGCCATACGATAATGGGTCTTAAATAGCCAACTTTGATCCCTTCTTTTCTGGCTTTCTGAATTGCTGGAATCGAAACCCTGGAGCTTATCCCGTAGGAGAAAACCACCACGTCGGCATTATCTGTCTGTTCTTCTTCGAGGTCAACCAATTCATCTTTGAACAGCCTTATCTTCTCGACTAACCTACGGACTAGTTTTTCCTGAGCTTCCCAGGTCATCACCGGATAACCTCTTTCATCATGTGTCAAACCGGTGATATGAATTTTATATCCATCCCCGGCTTTGATCATCTGCGGAACCAAATCTTTTTCGGGTTTGAAAGGGAGATATTTGTCAGGCGGAAGCTCGGTATATCTTCGGGGATAAAGCTCGATCTGGTCTGCTTCCGGGATGACGACTTTTTCGGTCATATGACCCACGCACTCATCCATCATCACCATAACCGGAACCCTGAACCTCTCTGACAGGTTAAAAGCTTTTATCAGCACCCAGAAGGACTCCTGCGGAGAATTGGGAGAAAGAGCAATCAGCTCGTAATCGCCGTGAGAGCCGTATTTTGCCTGCATCATATCAGCCTGACCCGGCAGAGTGGGAAGCCCGGTAGAAGGTCCGCCTCTCTGGACGTCCACCACCACGCAGGGGGTTTCCATCATACAGGCTAAGCCGATATTCTCCATCATCAGGGAAAATCCCGGACCCGAGGTAACAGTCATCGATTTGGACCCGCCCCAGGCACCTCCTACGACTGCTGCCATAGAGCCAAGCTCGTCTTCCATTTGAATGAAAACCCCGCCCACACTGGGAAACCTCTCTGCCATCCTCTCCACTACTTCGGTGGATGGAGTTATAGGATACCCGGCAACGAACGTGCATCCTGCAGCTAAAGCCCCTTCTGCTGCTGCATGGTCACCATCTAAATAGTGAGCCCCGGTCAAGACCCTTTTGGGATCAGCTTTCAATTTTCTCCACCTCCTTATGCTTGTCCTCCTTTTCCAGGACAAATAAAGCAAATTCGGGACACAAAAGCTCGCAAAGTCCACAGTGAACGCAGGCTTCAGCGTTTTTTGCAGCCGGAGGATGATAACCTTTTAAATTGAATTCGGTAGATAGCTCTAAAACGTCTTTGGGGCAGTATTGAACGCAGAAACCGCAACCCTTGCATCTTTCACGGATTATGTGGATTTCACCGTGTGGAATCTGGAGCTTGTCGGCATCTAAGGGCTTGCGCCAAAACCTCATCTTCTTCCCTCCAGATAAAGATTAATTACTCTTTTACCAATCACATATAATACAACCAATCCTGTATAAGTCAAGGGGTATTACCCGTTAAATATCAAAAAAATTCAGGTTTTTTATCTTTTTTTATCCTCTACTGCTCTTCGTCCAAATTTTCATGTGCCCGTCGTCCACCGCAGGCGAACTGACCCGACGTCAATATCAACCTTGAAATTTTCATCATTCAGAACAATATTGTCGATACCTGTAGGGGCGACCCAC
>DATKKH010000201.1:0-3858 GCA_035543035.1 Terriglobales bacterium
TCAGCCTGGGCTGATATCGGAGTCGAGTTCCAGGCAGGTGCCAGATACTCTTATGTGTGCGTGGGCGGAGCTACTACCTTTACTGCCACCGCCACTGCGAACCTGGACGACGATGCTACTGTCGATACCTGGACAATTAACGAGGCTGGTACGCTTACCTGTACCATAAACGATGCCGTAAGCTAAAAGGTGCAGGATTAGGAATGTCTGGTTAGCCCGGCCCGCTCAGGCGAGCTGAGCTAACCACTATAAGATGAAAGAATAAAAGGACTAAATATGGCTAGGGAAAATAAAGAAAAGGGATTCACCATGATCGAGTTGATGATCGTGGTGGTGATTATAGGGATATTAGCCGCTATGGCTATTCCGAAATTTATGCTATCCACAAACAGAGCCAAGCAGTCCGAGGCAAAGCAGATCTTAAAACAGATCTATACCATGCAGCATGCTTACCGACAGGAGTATAACGTCTATCCGTCATATGCCTCGACCACACCTGGAACCGCATCGGCCTGGGTCGATATCGGAGTAGATTTCCAGGCAAGTGCAAGATACTCTTACGTGTGTACTGGCGGAGCCAACACCTTTACTGCCACCGCTACTGCGAACCTGGACGACGATCCGACTATAGATACCTGGACGGTAAACGAGACCGGAGAGATAACCTGCACCATCAATGATGCCAATAGCTCTACACTGTAGAGACCTGTATTAAATCAATCAGTCCCTCAGTCTATTCTTAATATTTCACTTGAAAAAGTAAACCTCTTGTTATATCTTCTTTAAAACTTTTAAACTTTTTTTCATATTCGCGATTGATTGAGGAGAAAAGGTGAAATTGAAAGGGAAAAAGGTTTTCGTCACCGGCGCTGGCGGTTTTGTCGGAAGCCATATGGTCGAAGAACTGGTAAAAATCGGAGCCAGAGTCAGGGGTTTGGTGCATTATAATTCCAGGAATGACTGGGGAATGCTCGAATGTCTTGACAAAAATGTTCTTAGCGGGGTTGAAGTCGTGACTGGAGATATAAGAGATGGAGAAGCTCTGAAGTGGATGATAAAAGGTCAGGATGTCGTTTTTCACCTGGCGGCTCTGATAGGGATACCTTATTCTTATGTAAATCCCAGAGACGTGGTCGAAACTAATGTTTTGGGGAGCCTGAATCTTCTTTTGGCTGCACTGGATTCCAGCGTAGAGAAGATAGTGCACACCTCAACATCTGAGGTTTACGGAACTGCCAAATATGTCCCGATGGATGAAAAACACCCCTTGAATCCACAATCTCCTTATGCAGCGAGTAAAGTCAGTGCCGATCAAGTAGCTTTAAGCTTTTATCGATCCTTCAGTCTGCCAGTAGGCATCATTCGTCCGTTTAATATTTACGGACCAAGACAGTCTGCCAGGGCGGTCATACCGAATATGATAATTCAGGGATTAGAGGGGAGCAGACTCAAACTGGGTTCAGTCTTCCCAACTAGAGATTTAACCTATGTTAAGGATGCAGTCCAAGGATTCATCTCATTTGCCCAATCGGACAAAACAGTTGGGGAAGTGGTTAATTTAGGCACGGGAAAAGAGGTTTCGATATCTGAACTCGTAGATTTAACCGGACTGAAGTTGAGCAAAAACTTAAAGCCAAAATCTGATAAAAAAAGGGTCAGGCCAAAGAAAAGCGAAGTCGGGAGATTGGTAGCAAACGTTTCCAAAGCCAAAAAGTTATTCAAATGGAACCCAAAAACCTATCTCGAAACTGGCATAGAAAAGACTATCTGCTGGATGAAGGAAAATTCCTGGAGATATAAAAAGGAAATCTACAATATCTAATAATGCCCAAATCCGGATCAATAGAAAGGGTCGTAATCCTGGCTGGAGGCGAGGGGAGAAGGCTCAACCCTTACACCATCGTCCTGCCCAAGCCTTTGATGCCTGTCAGTAATCTGCCTATTCTGGAGATTATAATAAAACAACTCAGAAGATATCAACTAACGGATATCACATTGGCAGTAGGGTATTTGGGGAATTTAATCCAGACCTTTTTCGGAGATGGGAAGAGATTCGGCGTAAAGATAAAATATAGTTTCGAGGAGAAGCCATTGGGCACGATGGGTCCTTTGTCTTTGATTCCTGGACTCAAGAAAACCTTTATGGTTATGAATGGTGATCTTCTCACTAACTTGGATTATAGAAAACTTGCCAAATATCACCAGTCCAGAAAGACCATAGTCACCATTGCTGTCCAAAAAAGGGAGATTGAAACCGATTATGGAGTTCTGGAATATAATAAAAATCATGAATTAACCAAGTATCGAGAAAAACCCAAGCTGCCCTATCAGGTGAGCATGGGTATTTATATTTTTGAGCCTGAGATTCTGGATTATATTCCAAAGAATAAGAAATTCGATTTTCCGGAGCTGATGAATCTCCTTCTCAAAAAAGGGGAGAAGGTCTCTGTCTATCCCTCGTCCGATTTTTGGCTGGATATAGGCAGGCACGAGGATTATAAAAGAGCTCTAGAAGAATTCGAAAAACTAAAAACCAAGATTCTATAAACTTCCTTTAAAAATCGTCTGTTCGTCAATCGATAAAAAGATGAAGTGGAAAATTCCCCTGTTTGATCTGGACTATGATTCCAGTGAAATCTCCGCAGTTACTAAAGTGCTTAAGAAACGCTGGCTCACAATGGGCGAGAAGGTGGAGGAGTTTGAGAATAAATTTGCCAGATTTACAAAAGCAAAATATGCGGTTGCTCTTTCCAGCGGCACGGCAGCTCTGCATTTGACTCTGAAATCTCTGGACTTTAAAGCTGGGGACGAAGTCTTAGTTCCCTCGATCACTTTTGTCGCCAGTGTCAACGCAATATTATACTGCGATGCTAAACCGATTTTTGTCGATTCAACCAGTTTGGAGGACTTCAATATTTCGGTTAAGGACATCCAGAGGAAAATTACGCCAAAGACCAAAGGCATAATCGTGGTGCATTATGGTGGTTTTCTGGCGGATATGAATAAAATCAGTAAACTGGCAAAAAGATATGGACTTTTTGTGATAGAGGACTCAGCTCATTCCATTGGAACTAAATATGGCTCAAGAATGGCAGGAACCTTGGGAGATATTGGCTGTTTCAGCTTTTTCTCGAATAAAAATCTTGCTACTGGTGAGGGTGGGATGATTGTAACTGATAATCAGAGATTAGCTCAAAAAGCCAGACTTCTCAGGACTCACGGGATGACCAGTCCGACCTGGGAAAGATTCAAAGCAGTTGCTCTGGACTATGATGTCGTCGATTTAGGATATAACTACAGGATGACCGAGATAGGAGCGGTTTTGGGATTGGAACAGTTAAAAAAGCTTGTCCCGAATAACCAAAAAAGAAAAAACCTCTCTGAAATCTATATTGAAGAATTAAGCGGAATCGAGAATATCTCGATCCCTTTTCAGAACCATCCAGGATGTTCCAGTCATCATCTTTTTCCCATCCTGCTGGATAAAAGGATCAATCGAAGAGACTTCATGCAGAAACTTAAAAGTAAAGGAATCCAGACAAGTATACATTATCTTCCGGTTCATCTATTCTCCTTTTATCGCAAAAAGCATCCCCAGAAACCAGGAAGCCTGCCGATTAGCGAAGAAATTGGCAAAAGAGAAGTAAGCCTGCCTTTACATTCCCGGATGACTAAGAAAGATGTCCTGTATGTCTGCCATCAGATAAAAAACATACTCCAGTCAATTTAAAAGTAGATAAAACAGCTTTAATTCCGATAAGTAAGATAAAGATATGAACATTGTTATTGGTATATTCGTTTTCATTTTCGGACTTGCAGTGGGCAGTTTTCTGAATGTCTGCATTTACCGCCTACCTT
>DATKKH010000202.1:0-16281 GCA_035543035.1 Terriglobales bacterium
TTTCGGAGAGAAGTTAAGCACGATTTTTGATCTGCCCAAAACCTATCAGGGATTAGCCGAGGAAGTCAGAATCAAAATCAGAAACGAGTTCGACAAATACGGGATGGAATTACTGGACTTCTATATTTCCTCTATCACCCCTCCGGATGAAGTGCAGAAGATGATCGATGAGAAATCCGGAATGAAGGCAGTCGGCGACCTGGATAAATTCCTGAAATTCGAGATGGCAAAGGCATTGGGGCAATCCGGTTCAGGTGGTTTTGCCCAGGCAGGAGTGGGAATGGGTGCCGGCGTAGGAGTGGGAGTTTTGGTTCCCGGCCTTCTTTCCAAGGCATTATCTCCGGAACAGAAAGATTTAAAAGATGACCCTCTGCCGACTGTAACCTGTCCCAAATGCGGTGCAGATACTCCTGAGAATTCCAGATTCTGCTACAAATGCGGGCATCAGTTCGTAGTGATAAACCGGTGCCCTAAATGCGGAAAAGACCTGCCCGCAGAGGCAAACTACTGTATGGTGTGCGGATTCAATCTGGCTGAGAAAATAAAATGCAAAAAATGCAACACCCTTCTGCCTCCGGGCACAAAATTCTGCTTCAACTGTGGAGAGAAATTAGAATAGAATCCCTTCTCTTTAAAGGAGAGGGCCAGGGTGAGGTCGCTCTCTTGAGAGGAGAAGGTTGGGATAGGTTTCGCTGGAACCCTTAGACCCTTGAATCCTTGAACCTTTTTTTTGTATGCAACGTTTAAAAGTAACAGTTTCCTGTCCTTCCTGCGGCGCACCCATTGAATTCCTCGAAGGGTCAAATGTCTCCTGCTGTCCGTTTTGCAATCTGCCTCTATTTTTCCAGTCCCCGGAAAAGGTCTTGAGCTATTATCTTGAATCAAAATTAAGCCAGCGGGAAATCCCTTTCATAGTCGATAGATTCAGAAAAGAGCAGGAGCAGCCTCTATCCAGCAAAATACAGGATATTAAGCTCTATTATCTTCCCTTCTGGAGATTCTCCACCCAGGTTTTCTATTCCAGAGTCAATTTAACTTTTCTGGCACCGCAGCAGGAGGAAAAGGAAGTTGAGATTTTAACCAAGGATTGGGATACAAACTTTCCTGCCCATCTTTCCAATGATCTGGGGTTAGTCACCTTAGGGATGCGACCGGATTGGCTGAAATTAAGGCTTTTGACTGATCTGAACTGTTTGAAACAGGGACAGATTCTGGATCTGGAAACGAACCCTTCTGAGGCAAGGGAAAAAGCTCTGAGAGGGTTGGACTTTCTTATGCAGAGCAAGAAATCAGCAGAAGATGAGTTGATATTAAAACTTTTGGATGAGAATTTATCCTTGATCTACTTCCCCCTGTGGGTAGTCAATTTCATAACGGAAGAAGAGAAATATTACCAGGTAATCGACGGCGTAGTAAAAAGAACCCTGCTTCAAAAGCCCGGCTATTTTGATTTGAGATTAAACGAGAAAAAAGAAAATAAACCATCCTACACTCTTAAAATCATCCCTCATCGTTGTCCCAACTGCGGAGCGGACTTTAAAGTTGCCGATTTTCATCTGGTCTTCCCCTGCGATAATTGCCGGAAGATCTGGAGAATTTCGGAACAGGGATACCAGCCGGTCCAGGGAGAATTAGTTGCTCCTTCAGGAGAAAAGATAAAAGCCCAGTCAAAATCGATTGAATATTACCCCTTCTGGGTCTTTGAGGCTAGTCCTCAGAAGGAGAAAAACTTTAACATCGAGAAATTAGCTGAGCTTTTCCCCTCTGAAATCGGCTGGTTTATGGCCAAAGATAAATCCAGACCCTTTCTCTTCTATATCCCGGCCTTCGAGATAAAAAACTTAAACAAAATCCCTTCTATAAGCCTGGCTTTCACCCGCATCCAGCCTCAGCTTGAAGAAAAGAACCGGGAACAAGAAAAGCTACAGGGTGCAATCCGCTCGGATGAGGATGCAAAAAAGTTGGCTGAGCTTTTGTGGCTGGGTCTTTTATATTCTAAGATGAACCTCGATGTCGATGAATGGAAAGACCTGAACTTCGGAAACGCAAAAATCATCTGGTACCCTTTCCAGCAGGAAGGAGCCTTTTTAACCGACTTATTTGCAGGTTATTCTTTCCAGAAAGCATCGTGGGGACAGAATCCGCCTGAGGCGGATTTTGTCCCCACATTTTTTTCTACCCCTTGAACTTTGCTCTTTGTTGGTCTCCAGACCAGCAGAGGATATTGGGCGGGGGAACCCCGCCCCTACAGTTTTCACGCTCTCGTAAAACTTAGCACTACCACGGTTTTTTTCCTTTTTTAGTATTCCCTTTCTTTCTTACGCTCACGCTAAACGAATCACCGTCTCGTTTTTTCGTTATTCCTTCTTCCTTTTTCCGTTTTCCTTTCGATTTTTTCCTTGAACCCTTGACTCCTCGAATCCTCGATTCCTATTTTTTAAGTCCAAACCGTATCCAGCACCAGAGCTGCTTCTTTAATTACCTTGGCATAGGCAACGGATTCGGAGATGACCGCTTCCTCCAATTTCTGCTCGATGATCTTGTCATACTCCACCATCAAAGGCTGGGTCACTACCTCTTCGATAGCAAACCTATTGTCCAGCCCGATGACCAGGTCGGAAGGCACATCGTCACACCGGATCAAAGTCGAGCCTAAGGGAGAGACCAGCTCCCCGGATTTCTGGAAATTGAATCCTGCCATCGGGTCTTTGAACTCGCTCATGGTCAGGATGGTTCGCAGGAGAGTTCCATGGCACAGGATGGTATTCATCTCAAAGGGGAAAAATGCGTTCCACAGGGTGATCAGATCAGAATAGAGCAGAGAGCCGGAAGTGGCAGTATTGAAGACTGTGGCTGCATTGTTATTCCCGTCTCCGTTGATGATGGTGTTGGTTATTAGTCCCATCTTATCTGCCTGCAGTCTGAAACCTATGTACCAGAGAAGAACTTTAAACTGGGCAGTGGTCCTGGACCTTAAAGCCCGGTAAGAGGTCTTAAGAGTGATGCCATAATCGGGAACAGTGATGGTATTTTCCTGCTCTGCAATCTGAATGGTGGGGATTTCTGCCTGATCTCCAATTGGACGCAGGGAGAGTTTCTTCTCGGTTGGAGTGACGTTCACGTGAAATGGGGTGTAGCGTGAGTTGGAGACCTGGGCAGAGGAAGCCAAAAGCCTGGACAGTTCCGGCCTCATTTTCTGCCCTGCCTTTATCTCTCTTAACATAAACTCCGGCAGAAGCGCAGGTGCTCCCTGGTAAAACATTTCGACAGTGATCGGATGTCTCCCCCCGATTCTCAGGTCATTCACTAGAAGCTGTCTTTCAAAAGCATCCAGGGGCGAATCTATGGCTGAGGGATCATACTCCTCACTCTCCAAAAGCTCAGTCAGGGAAATTCCCCTGCTCTGGGCTTCTAAATAAGTTTCCTGATCGACCATGATATTTTTTGCCCTGGACAGGTCCAGATTAGCCGGGATAGATTTCTCCCTGGAAGCCAGCTCCAGAAGTTTCGAAAGCTGTGGAGATTTTTCCATCTCCCCTAATAATTTTTCTAATTCCATCTTATTCTCCTTTCGTTCTTTGCAATTAGCGATTAGCTTTTTTATCATCAACCGCGTAGAGGAGGTTTTAGACCTCCGCTTCCGAGACCTAAAGGCTCGGCTACGCTACTAGAATTGAACGTCATTGCGAGTTCTGATTTATCGGCACGAAGCCCAAATGGGCTTCGCTGGTCAAATGACCTCCTCGCAATGACTTTTTTTCCTTTTTCCCTCCATCCTCATTACTCATCCCTCACTACTTTTTTTTCGTCTTCCTTCTTCCATCTTTCATTTTCCTTTGTTTCTTTATACTTCAGCCTATAGCCTTAAGACTTTAGCCTTTTTCCCCCGTCATTCATCATAAAATTATTGTACACTCCGTTGTTCCGTTAACCGCAATCACCATCCCTCTGGCAATGTTTCCTCCAGCCGGATCATATCCGGTCAGCACGGGTGCTTGTTTTACAGTCCCGCTTGCTCCTCCCACGACCCTGTTGCCGACTACTGGATAAGTCGTGGTTATAGGAAGGGTCATAACTCCGGCAATCTGCACAGAAGCTACTCTTTTGCCATTGTCCGCATCGGTCAGGGAAAGGTCGACTAACTTCCCCAGAATTTTTGACCCGTCAGTTGTCGGACCGACTGTATTGCTGGATGTAATCTGGACGGCTTTCCCGATATCCTGATCCTTAAGGTCATCCACTCCGGTTGTCTGTTTTATGGAAAAAGTGGCAAAAACGCCGCCTATCTCCTGCAAATCCTGCTCTCTGATCCCCATTTTTTCCTCCTTTGTTTCGCGATTACCTATTAGCTCTTAGATTTTTTTGACTTTAGACTTTTGCCTATAGCCTTTGGCCTTTTTATCAGACCCTGTATTCCTCCAGCCTTTCTTTTTCTTTTCCTTCCTTCGAGAAAACAAAACTGCTCCTGGAAAGCGGCGCATTGGGAAAGCTTTCGTTAAACTCAGACTCAAGTCTCATCTTCAAAAGACAAAGCTCCTCGTAACCGGCATTCTGATTGGAGAGATACTTTTCTATTAACTCAGAACTACTGCTTTCTCCTTTGAGCCGGGACAATGAAACCGCCATCCTTTTTATCTCCCCCTTGAAATCCTTCAGAATTTTTTCTGCAACCTCCTCTTTTTCCTTCATCCTTTTTAGCTTCTCAGAGGCGATTTTCAGATTATCCTCCAGCTTATCAAAATCGATTAGCTCGATTTTCTCCTCCTTCAGCCTCTGAGCATCTCTTTTCAATTCTTCAGACAACTCCTCAATTTCCATTTGACCTTCCTTTATTTCACTGTTAGCGATTCGCTTTTTGTTATTTGACATTTTTTTTGACTTAAGACTTGAACTTACAGCCTTTAGCCTTTTTAGTCCTTATTTTCCAGCTTGATCTCTATCTTAAACAGCCTCTGATTTATCTGATCCTTAAGCTCGTAGAACTCCTTTTTGCTCATAAAATTCTGGTTCAATAAAAGCTCCAGATTGGAGAGCCTTTTATCCAGTTCATTCACGAACTGGGACTCTGCTTTGCGCGCCAAATCCAGTCTGATGCCGGCTATGGTGGTGTAATAAGCAGTCAAAATCCCGAAAGCAGTGATGAAAAATGTAATCAGGAACTGAAGAACCTGAACTTTGGAAAATATCTTATTGTTGTTCTCGCTCATATTTTATCACCTAAACTGTCATTGCGAGCCCAATTGGGCGAAGCAATCCGCTAATTGTGGACAGATTGCTTCATCACTTCGTTCCTCGCAAAGACTGTTTAAGGGATCGTCCCAATTATTCCTGGCTGTCATTGCGAGACCTGCAGGGGAGCGAAGCAATCCATTCCTTCTTGGGTCTTTGTTCTCATCTGTCATTCATTTGGAATAACATCCCTCTCCCTTGATCTCTGAATTTCATCCTTCTTAGGAAATAGTCCCCTTTCAGAACCTTCCCGCTCAATCTGAAATTGAAAAATCCATCCCCCCTATTGATCAATTTACATCCTCCCGCATCCAGCACCTTCTCTTCTGACTCATCATCTCCGCAATCCTCTATGAAATCACATAGAAACCGCCGTCCCCTTTTCAGTTTTTCCAAGTCAATTCGAAGTATGAGAAGCTGAATTTTTTTCTCTTCAGTCTTGAATACTAATTTCCCAGTTCCCGAATTGTTGTCTGGTTGAATCCTCAAAACGAACTTTTCCGGCTCGAATCCAATTTTCACTTGAGCTGATTTATTTATGAACCATACCCTTTCCCTGAAAACAGCCGGTAAGGAATTCAGAACTTTCTCTTCTAAGCTTTTATCACACTGAAGCTCGATTTTTTCGTCCGAGTAACCCTGCCCCTCAATTTTTCCTGATAATTCTACTTGGTCTTTCAAGCCCGCTCTACTTAACGAATCCAGCACGGACTCTTTGTAAATTCTCTTGAATTTACATACCCTGTCTGTGCAGTCATGCTTCTGAAATAAGTTTAGCTCGTTGGTCATTGAGGTGCCGAAAACCGCTCCCCGGTATACCAGCGAGACCTCGTGAACACGGTTAATATTCCGGTAATTGAAATGGGCTTGCTCCTGTTCTCCATTTTCATTCTGATAGGAACGGAAAGGAATGTGCTGGCATCTCCGCATATCCTGCTTGCAGATGGAGCATTCTGGAAATTCGAATGAAAACCCGATGGAACACTCCTTGTAAATCCCGTGATCGATATTTTCTTTAAGGGATTCCGCATCCGGAGAATTTTTAAGCCAGTAGAAATAAACCTTGATCCAGTTGTAACCATCTTTTTGGACCAGATCAGCTTTGAAATTCCTGGCTATAGGAAGTATTTCTTTTGAATGTCCTACCAGGACCGGAGAATCTACCAACAGCTCAGTCAGTTTAGGATGTTCATCCACAGGAAAACATCCGCCAAATGAGTTTACCTGATCAGAGACCAGATACATTGCCCGGATGTAGATGTCTTCTTTTTTAACCGGCAGAGGAGGTTTGATCCTGGTATTGATCAGAAAAACCAGATCATCCGATACCTCGAACTCTTTTTCCGCCAGGTAGGCGTCAATTTTCCCTAAAAGATTTTCCACTTTATTTCCTTATATGGAACGCATTGAATGCATCGATATGATTTTTTTGTTTTTCCCTCTCTTTCTTATGGAGAGGGTTAGGGAGAGGTTCCTGTTTTCCTTCTTCCTTTTCCTTGGAGGAGAGGACAAGGGTGAGGTCTCCCTTGAACCCTTGACCCCTCGAATCCTCGAACCCTCTTTTTAGAACTAACCCTGAAGGTGGAGTTCAGGTCTTAATCTAACAACTGTATCTGATTCTTTTTTCCCATTGAAGAAGTAGAGTTTCTGTTTTCTCCAGGGACAGATAACGAGCCGTCAATCATCTCCTTTTTGTAGGAAAGAAACAGACTGATGTCTTTTTTTCATTTTCCTTCTTTAATTTTCCGTCTTCCATTTCAGTTCTTAATAACTGCAAACGCTTGCGATAAAAACTTTCCTGTGCAAAAATTGCACACCTGCTCCTTGCTCCCAATTTTCTATGCCATAAGGACTTCTCGATTGGCAGACTATCTGTTTACAGAGGGCAAGAGATTTGCTCTTCTCCAAGCTGAATCCAACCTGGAGGGCTAGGGATGAAACTAATCTTCTATAAATAAATCGCAGGACTGAATCTCGCCTATGGCGGATTCTGTTCCCGCGAAAGGTCTTCTTTTTCCCCGCCTTGACCCCTATCAAATTAAAGGAGGAGGAAAAATGAAAACCAGAATCAATCAACTTTTTGGAATTATCGGCTTCTTGTTTTTACTGAATTTGTTTGTTGTCCCGTCGACCAGCCGGGCATTCAGGCTACAGAGCTATCCAAAGGATGGGAAATTCAAACAGCTCTCGCCCTCAAAAGACCCCTGGTACTTTGTGGATGAGCAGAACTGGTATCTTGCCGCACCAGACAAATGGCAGCATTTTTCCGGTTGTTATCTTGGACAGAAGCTTATGTCTCAATGTATAAACCGTTATCTCTCGGCCGGGCTGATCGCTTTTTTGGGAATGGCCAAAGAATATGATGATGCCTATCGTGAAGGCTGGAGCAACCGTGACCTGTTAATGGACTTTTTGGGAATTTTTGCTGCGATGAATCAGAGCAAATACCAGCTCTATTGCTCTTTCGACAGCGAGAAAATTATGCTGAACCTAAGTTGCGGATTGCGATAAAGGTAGGAACGCATCGCTCTCTGTTGGTCTCCAGACCTACAGAGCTTGTAGGGACGAACCTAAGTGTTCGCCCATATGTCTAATGCAAATTGGTAGACCCGCCTTCCCCTCAAGGTAGGTCTTTGTCTCCCCTTTTGTAGAAAATGTGGTGGCGTATCGCATAAGCCCGGTATTTTCTCACGTTCTGCCAGAAGTCACTTCTTTGAAAGAAAAAAATAGCGACTTGTATTAAACCCGACGTTACGAACTCCTCTTCATTTTTCTATCTTCAGTTTTTGTCCTTACTATCACAAGAAACGCTCACGTCCTTTCTTTCCCCTAAATCCTCGCTACTTTCTTTATTGCAGCCTCTTCTTTATCCCTTCGTACTGCTCCTTGTAAAAAGGCATCTCCTGCACCTGGTTCCCGAATCCAGCGATTTCCTTATCTACCCTGGCAATTCTTTCTTTGGTTGGAGGATGTGATGCTGCTAATTTTTCAAAGAAGGTGGGTTCTTTATCGCTGAGCTTGTCCAATTTCCCTAAAAGCTCTGACATCCCTTGAGGATTGTAACCTGCCCTGTCCATATAAAGTGTCCCGAACTGGTCTGCCTCGAACTCGTTATCCCGGCTGTAGCCCTGGAGGATGACTCCTATGGAGGTGGAGACTAAATCCTGGCTAAGCTGGCTGCTTGAGCCCAAGGCAATCGACAGGACGACCTGCACTCCCAGCACCTGCTGCAGGCGCTTGACACCATGCCGGGCAACCACGTGGCTAATCTCGTGAGACAAGACCCCGGCTAACTCTGCTTCGTCATCCAGGATTTTCAACAGCCCGGAATAGACGTAGATATATCCTCCTGGAGTGGCAAAGGCATTGATTTCTTTGGAATCAAGAACCGTGAAATGGTAAGGAAGGTCCTTCCGGTCCGAGACTTTGGCGATTTGCTGTCCCACCCCGTTGACGTAATCCTGCACCTCCCTATCCGGAAGCACTTTCTCGGTTGAATCTACCTGCGCTGCCATTTTCTGCCCGATCGAGATTTCCTCATTGCTAGAGATAAGGATCAGACTCTTTCTTCCACCCGGACCAGTTGTAGCACAACTCAGTAAGAGCAGAGATACTATGAACAGACTTATCTTTTTCATTTTTCCTCCTTTTATTCTAAATTTATATTTATTATTTATATTATATATTTAAAATTTTTAAAATAAATATATTTATATAATTTTTATATAAAATAATAATAAATATAAAATATATAAATTAAAATATTAAAAAAAGATCTTTTATTTTAAGAAAATAATTTTTGTAGCAAATTTGCACATGTAGGGGCGTATTGCTATACGCCCATGTTTTTTTGTAGTGGCGACCCGCATGCGGCGGACTCGCCCATTGATTTGTTTAAGAGACGCATGCCATGCGTCTCTACTTTCCCTCTACTTGTCCTGAAACGGACCCGTAGGATAAGAGATGGCCAGGGTGAGGTCATTTTCTCACGCTTATGTTTCTTTCCCTTGAGCCTTTAAGCTTCTGAGCTTTTAAGCATTTAATCCTTCTTAACCTTGAGCAATTAAACCATTGAACTTTTGAACCTTTTTTTATCCTGCTCCCCCTCCCGACCCTCCTCCCCCGCCTCCACCGCCCCCGGATGCCCCACCACCCGTGCCTGTGGCTGAACTCACAGTAGACGAAGCCGTACTCATCAAAGAGGATAAACTCTCGGCAAAACCTGCCGGAGAAAAATCAGAAGGCGCACCGGTATAGACATACCAGGGGACAACCTTATTCCTATGCTCTGCCGGAATCATCTCTGCCAGACATTTTATTACTTTACTGGATAATCCTAGGACCATCCCATAGACCATAAATCTTCCCAGATTCTGCTGCAGAGATTGACTTAAAGATTCTCTGAAATAATATTTCTTTAGATATTTTTTCAAGCCTTCCCATTTTTTCGCTTCCAGCTCATATTCGGGACTTCTTCTGGGAATGGTAAAAGACAGCATCAGCAAAAGTATGCCGAATACCCCGGTCATAAATGCCCATTCCTCGATAAAATAAATTGAGGGAATCGTCACCGCTAATAGGATAAAACTGAAAATCAGAACCTTATTTCTTGCCTTCAAACTCTCCTTTTCCCAGAATCCTTTTTCCTGACCTATTTTTCTGACTTCTTTCTGCCAGGAATAAAACCATCTGGTGATATGAGCACGCTCTTTAGTTAGGCTTTTGAAATCGAGGACGTCTTTTCCCCTAGAGAGATCATTGAACAGAAAATCCAAAAGCTCATTTTCGAAATTTTGCAACTTATCTTTGTTTGTGGCATAAAAACTCCGGTCGAATTCCAAAAGGTATCGACGCTTCTGAGTATCCCACCATTTCTGTTTGCCTGTTATCGGCTCCTCTTTTATCTTCAGAAAACCTCTTTGGGCTAAATCGAGAATTGTCCCTATCAGAGCTGTTCCGCCCAGCTGTCCCTGGTAAAGCAGGCAGCTCAGGAGAGCAGGAGAGATTTCTGAGGGGATCTCCGAAAAGTAGGTATCAGGAAAAGGAACCCGGTGCTTTATCCCGTAGCGGTTGCGAAGAATCAGAAATCCTAAGAGACCGATTACACTGAGTCCGGTTACAATCCAGGAACCATACCTCTTTCGAGTTTCCTTTATCTCTTGACTTCTGTGCCATTCCGCTCTTCTGGCATTAGCTTCATCGGCCCATATCTTTTCCTCTGATAGAATTTGCGGGATCATATCTATAGATGTTTTGTTTTTGATATTGGGAAAAAACCCGGGCGGATAAATCGCCCTGACCTCCCAGAAAGTGTTAGCAGGCAGACTCTGGACCTCTGCCCTGACCTTTCCGTCATCCAAAATCTCTATGCTGCCCCACAGTGGACCATGTGCCCAGGCTCTTATCTGATCTTTGGAGGCAGGTTCAGGAGGAAAAATCTCGACCTGCACTTTTTGGGAAGACTGGTCCCATCCGCTCCCGATGAATTTGTAATACAGAACAGCCGCATCCTGGTAAAGCTGCATGGCATCCCGGATTTTATAGGATATGATGAAAGTCCGCTCTTCATTTCTGGCATCGAAATACCATTTGGACTGAATATATTCCGGAGACTCTTCATACTCATAAGTTCCAGTTGTGCCTGCACTGCTTCGCAGATAAGGTTTCCCCTCCTCTCCGATTGAGAAATCGACTATTTCCCCGATCTTCTCCTTGGGCAGAAAATATGTTGCCCAGTGAAAAGCACCCCGGAAATTATAAGTCCTTTTTTCCTGAATATCCATACTGCCGTCTGGGTGCAGCCGAGCCTGAATTATAACCGACTGAATACGATAATATTTTGCTCCCAATACCTGCCCTGTCAAGCACACAGACAGAAGGATGAATGACGATATCAAAAGGAACAATTTCGCAATTCTCTGAAGGATTTTATTCTTGCTTTTCATACTCCCTCTTTTTTTAAAATCATAGTTACTTATTTTTTGCCATTATCCGAGTAGCCTTTGTTCGGAATAGATATATCTACGAAGCGTCCCCTAGTCAAGTCATTTTTTTATTTACTATTGGGGGCATATTACCATATGCCTATTAATTTTTCCGCTCTCTGTTGGTCTTCTGTCCAACAGTGGAAGAGGGTGGAGACAAGCTCCACCCCTTCGCGACTTATCGCCAATCTTTATTTTTTTGTAGGGGCGAGGTCCCCTCGTCCAACTAAAAAGCCGGTAGAGACGCATGGCATGCGTCTCTAAAATTCTCTCTCCTTTTCAAGGATAGGGATAGGAAGAGGTTAGTATTCAATGAACCGGTAGTTTGTAGGTCAAGCATGTCCTGACAGAGGAGGGACTGCTTGACGAAGTAAAAAATCGTCAATCAGCCTTCCAAGCGTAATTGACCACCTTATTTTTTTTCCTAATCGCTAATCACCGTCACTAATCATAAAAAAAGAAGGGAGCCTGTCTTCGAAGACTATCTGGCGGGGGCACAAGTTATGTCTAATTCCCGTTACGGGAAGACTCGTGCTTAGTCCTCAAGAGAGCAGCGCTCCCGTGAATACAATTTACCATAAAAATTATAAGCAACTTTTATGCCCGTTTTCGTCGAGAGCTTAAGTATTTAACTTAATGATAATCAAAAGGTTATCATGTTAAATTTTGGAACTTCATCGGAAATTGATAAAGAGTGTTCAGATTTTAGACAGCACAAGACTGACTTTAGACTTATCTTCAATTTTAACTTGAACTTAATATAGATTTTTTTTGTCAGTTAAGTTTACACAAAACAATATTTAAAACTAAAATCATCAAATTGCCTGAGTAAACCTCATCTAATCCCTTCTAAAAAAACTCAAAAAAACTACTATTAGAATGGCAAAGAGGAAAACCTGACAGAAATTGGAATATGAAAATCAGATATCTTCTAAAGAGGCTCATTAATGGGAGGGAAAATCTTTCCGCTTCACCCAAGGTTCCTGCTTTTGGCGGTCTGAGAAATCTGCCGGACAAACCTCTCTCCAAGAATTCACTTCAATCGGATGGCGAGGATTTTATTATCCCTCAATCAACTCAGTATGACCAGTTTTTCAGAATAAAACTCTACAGATTTTTAAGAGATAATATTCCTTCCATAAACTCTGCCATCTGGACCTGGACCAGGCTCTCCTGTGCTCCTTCTTCCTTCAAATTGAAGGGAAGTGATGACCAGACTCTTCTGGATAGGGGAAATGGGATTATATCTTCTTTGGACCGGAGAATCTACCAGCACTTTTTTTACAAATTCAGCGGAATCGAGTCTTTACTTTCCCAGTTTTTTTATTCCCTTTTCACCGACGGTGCAGTTTGTGGGGAGTTGGTTTTGGACCCGTTCAGAAAACAAATTGGGAAATTTTACTTTATCGACCCTTCCACCATAAAGTTCAAATCAGCGGGCGCAGATTTAGAGCTTTACCAGGAAGTGGACGGAGAGCTGATCCGCTTAAACCGGGACTCGACCTATTATTTCGGTCTGGACCCGGATTCCCAGGACCCCAGAGGGAAAAGCCTTTTGTCCTCAATCCCTTTTGTATCCCGCATCGAGCAGACCCTGCTTACAGATATGCAGAAGAGTATGCATAATGCCGGATACCATAGACTTCATGTGAAGCTGAGGCCTCCTGAGAGGATTTCTGCGGAATCGACCGAGGCTTACACTAAAAGGGCTAACCAGTATTTTGAGGATACCCTGCAGATGATGAAAAAGCTTGCAGTGGAGGATAACCCGATCACCTGGAACGACGTCCAGATAGATTACATCGGACCACAGGGAAGTTATGCCTCAACTACTTCCTGGTATATAAATCATAAAGCTCTGATCGAGGAGATTTGCTCCGGGGTTCATTTAGACCCGTTCATACTTGGATATTCCTACGGAGCGCCTTACAGCTGGGCACAGATAAAATATGAGCTTATCCTGAGAAACATCATCTCCATTCAGGCGTCTGCCAAAAGGTTTATGGAGTGGATCCACAACCTGGAACTGGCATTAAACGGCATAAACCTGGAATACGAGCATATTTTCGACAATCGCAAGACCTTCGGTCTTCTGGAGCAAAGGCAGGCAGAAAAACTCGCCCTGGAGAACATAATTCTGAAAAAGAACGCTGGGCTAATAACCGAGGAAGAGGCTAAGAAGGAATTAAAAATGACAGATTATGATGTCATTGCGAGCCCATAGGGTGAAGCAATACGTTTACATCTTGATAGAAACAGATTGCTTCGTCGTCCCTAACTGGGAACTCCTCGCAATAACTGTCTGTTTTTCCTTATTCTGTTTTCCATTTGTTACGCTCACATCTTTTCCCTTGACTCCTCGACCCCTTGAATCCTTGAACCCTTCATCATTTTGTCATTTTCATTCAGAGGTGAGATTGGAAAAGCAGTATCTATGGCGCAAAGCCCTAAAAGACCCGCTCTATTTTGCCCGCGAGTTTTTGGAAATTGAGCCTCATCCCGGACAGCAGGTCTGGCTGACAAATTCAAACAAACCCGAAAATGCACTCCACACCGGCAACCGCTGGGGTAAAAGCCTAATCCAGGCAGTAAAGATTCTGCATCGCTGTATTTTCAAGATCCGCAAAACCAGATTCAATTCAGCAGGGAAGTATACAGCAGTCAACGTGTCGATCACACTTGATCAGGCTAAGATTATCTTTGAAAAAACGGTTACTTTGCTAAAAGGAAAAAGAATCTTGGAATCTTTGATCCATGACATAAAATCCACTCCTTTCCCGCATATTATTTTCTCCAATTCAGCAGTCTTCTGGGCACGCTCCTCCCAGAGAAAAGGCGAATATCTTTTGGGCCATGATTATGACTTTTGCAATTTTGACGAAGTTGCTTTTGAGCCGCATCCGGAATATGTGGTCAACTGCGTGATTATGATGCGGCTGGCTGACCGGGCTGGGATGATAGATTACACCTCTACTCCTAAAGGAAAAAACTGGTTTTATCGCAAATGCCAGGAATTAAAATCTCATCCCGAACTGGGATATGTGCAAACAGGAGACTCCAGGGATAATCCATACATCTCCTCAGAATATGTTGAGAGGAAGTTGACCAGCCTCTCCCCTTCTAAAGTCGAGCAGAACATAATGGGTAATTTTATCGACGATCCCGATCAGGTGATCGAGGAAAAATATATCAGCCAGGCAACTTCAAATGCAGCTGGACTATCTGCTCATAGAGAAGAACACCGTTATTCCACCGGTTGGGATCTTGCAAGGAAGAGAAACTATACTGTTGGGATAACTCTGGACATCACCACCAAACCATATCAATTAATCTGCATTGAAAGATTCCAGAGAGACTGGAAAGATACCCTTGAGGCGATCAGAACAAGAAAAAAAGAATACAGCGGCGAAGTTCTGATCGACTCGACTGGTTTGGGAGACGTCATCCTGGAAGAGCTTAGGGATATTAATGCCAAAGGATTCAATTTTGGCGAAAAGGGAGGAAAAGCAAAATCAGAGCTGATCGCCAACCTGCAGAAAGAACACGCCCTGGGAAACATAGCCTATCCTTATGTGGAGCTTTCAGAGGAGGATGGGACTTTGTGGACCCTGCAGGATGAGCTAAGAAACTTCACCTGGAACACCAAAGAAAACTGCGATTCAGTGATGGCATTAGCCCTTGCTCTGTGGAATGTGAGAACTACTGAGCAATTAGTCTTACCCTTCAGTCCAAGAATTGAGAAAATTCAGATATGATTGTAGGGACGGACCTAAGTGTCCGCCCTTTTTTATATGTCATTGCGAACCGAAGGTGAAGCAATCCGTCCACTTATGCAGATTGCCTCGTCGTCCAAATTGACTCCTCGCAATGACACTATAAGCCGTCGGAGCTTGTCTCTGACGTTATTTTTCGAATGTCGGGCTCTGGTCCCGACGCTACCGTCGAACTCATCTCTCATCCCCTTCACTTAAAAAGAGAAGGAGAAAAGTCCCTCTCTTCTAAAAGAGGGATCTAGGGTGAGTTTCTTTCACAGTGCGATCCTTTTATGGTCGCACAAAAAATTTCATCTAAGTCTCCACCCCTCTTTTACCTTTACGTAATTCCCCTGTTTCAAAATCTCAGTCCCCCTGGCGATAACGTAATCTGTTCCCCCATGATAAACTCCATTGATCCCGATTATATCCTCTGCTCTCTGGGCAGTGTAGATAACCATCCCTTTTTTTCGATTTTGCGGATTAGGCCAAGCTGTGATTAACCGCAAGTCGGTTCCGTAATAGACCGAATCCGCTATGATTCTATCAGATGTTATGTCCAGAGGAATTTCATTCAGATGCTGTTCCAACCACAGATTTCCCCTGGTGGTCCCATAGATAATCAACGAATTTTCTGAAAGGTCTTTACTTAAAGCTTCAACATCCGTCAGCACCGGACATCCCTGAAAAATCTTTTCATAGACTTTCATCACGTATTTATGAATTTCATCCTGCACAACCCTGTCGCTTTCCTGCGTGGGCAGTATCAGGACCATAGACTTTTTATCAGAGCTTACCGCATTGATCGGCCCGTCAAAATCGAACGAGTAAAGTTCTTTATCCTCACCCTTTTTTTGGATTTGACCAAAGACGCTGAGCAGCTCAGGGAAAAAATCCGCCAAAGAGGGATATTTATCTCTTCGGGCTTCGTATTCCTCGAGTTTCTGGCACAACGACTCGATGTAGATGAATCCCTCGCTTTTTTGATCCCTCAATTCGTCTTCCCCTGCCTGCTGGCCAAAATAGATAAAAGTTAATCGGGCAGTAATTGCTCTGACTATATGCTCGTTCACGCAGGTCTCCCAGTTTCCATAATCTTCCGATTGCATTTTTTCTTTAATAGGTCTGAATAGGGAAGAGTATTCTGAGATTTTTATCCTGTTTCTCAAGGATTCGGACAACGGGTTCACGAAGGAATGACCGAACTCATGCCAGGCAATCTGTCTGAAACTCTCCAGAGTACCGAAGCTCGGAAGACCATTTTCCACCGCACCCGGACCACAGATATTGTAAATCTCGTAACTTTTACCTGCCCA
>DATKKH010000203.1:0-21583 GCA_035543035.1 Terriglobales bacterium
TGAGAACATTGTCCAACAAGATATCGGCACCGGCAGTATCTGACTGCACGAATATCGAGCCGGCTTTTTCGTTTCTAAGCAAGTTCTTGGTTGAACAGCTATGAACAAGCCAGAGAATCGAAAAAAACAAGCTTAATACGACTAAAATTTTTAAATGGGATCTCATCTTTCTCATGCAATTCTATCGGGGACCCTACAGATAATAGGTCTGACAAAAATCCTGCCCTGTATACAGTTCAACTGCAGGGTTTAGGGCCTCCCTTGAAAAGATAATTAACCAAATACACTACATCCGAAACAGTAACCTTGGTATCACAATTTGCATCTCCTGCCAGGAAAGGCAAAGGTGCTGAACCTCCTTTAAAAAGATAATTAACCAGAAATACCACATCACTAACAGTTACTTTTCCATCCCTATTGGCATCTCCACGCAGAGCGTTTAGGGTAAAAGTTATGGAATCCGATAGGCTGGGATTTGTGCGCGAGGTTACCTTCATTGTGACATTTGCTGTGCCAAAAGTATAGGGCTTGATGTCGAGCAATATTTCTCCCGAGTCAGACGGAACAAGAAAAACCGGGATGGGTGCATGGGTGGTGGTCGAATCCCAGCAGATTCCGCTGGAACAGAACCGTATCCACCAGCCCGGAGGAGTGGGTGATTTTCTGATCAAGTCCACGTCATAAGTGTCAGCCACGCTTCCGGTATTGGTCAAATTCGACGTAAAACCAGTGAGGCTATCGAGGACTCCAGCTTTTTGGGTTACCGGGGAAGTGTAAGTAAAGGAAAGCTGAGAATTCCCCTTGGCTGGAATCAGGTAAAAGCTTACCAGAAGAATCAAAAAAAGAACCACTGAAATCTTTACATTTTTTAGCATATTGTCCATTGCTCCTTTCACAAAATCTAATTTAAGTTAGAAAGATTAGAAAACAAATTTCGTCAATACAAATTCCCTCTCAAATTCAATTTCAACTAACTGAATTCACACGGCGGAATAAAAATCCGGTTGGCTCTTGCTCACCTCCTCCAAAAAGGCTTAAATGCTAAGCTCTTACATTTAGTGCACTCCAAGCACCGGATGCAATCCTTATCATTTGGGTTCTGCTGGGCATTTATTTCCATCGGGCAGGTCTGTTCGTATTCGTGAAAGAATCCGCATTTCTCCTTATATGATCTGATCCGGTAAAAACTAACCTTGTTGAAAACAGAATAAATGGCTCCAAGAGGGCAGGCAAAACGGCAAAAAGGTTGTTTAATAAAGATTGCCATTGCCACGAACCCAAAGAGTATAGCCAGCTTGAAATCAAACAAAAGTCCGATTCTGGAAGCGATGGGCCCGCCCTGGGTGAAAATGTCACCGCTTGGATTCCAGAGGATGATTGGTATTCCCGCCTCTAACGTTCCGACAGGACAAAGTTTACATAACCAGGGTTCACCAACGAAAAAAGCCACCAGCAGGGTTAAGCCGATAAGAGTCAAATACTTGGTATAATTAAAAACACCTGCAGGATGAAACTTGGGAGTCCTAATCTTATGCAACATTTCCTGGAAAAATCCGAAAGGGCAGAGCCATCCGCAGGTCATTCTTCCTACTATTAATCCGATAGTCCCGATGAAGCCTATAAGCAAAAAGGGGATTGCTTTGATAATCACAAAATGCTGCAGGGTTCCGATGGGGCAACTAGCCATGGCTAAAGGGCAGCCATAACAGTTCATAAACGGGATGCAGGTTCCTTTAAACCATCCCTGGTAGATTTTGCTGTAAAAAAATGATCCGAAATATGAGTTCGAGATTAAAAAGCTTCCAAGCTGGAAAAAGCGTCTTTTCATTTCTGGATTCTATAGATTTTAGTCACAGGCTGGTTAAGAATCGCTTGACTCTCAATAGATTAAGCGGTCATTCAATGCCAATGCATGAGAGGCATAAAGCGGAGCCGTTGACTCTTGTTTCCTCAAAATCTCCTGATTTGATTCCGTAAACAAAAGCACTCAACAAAATCAAAAGGAAAAGAATTATGAAAAATTTGCTCAGTTTTTTCACCGTTAATCCTCTTTACACAATAGGTTAAACAAAATCAATATCATCTACTTAGCCAAATATAGCATAAATACTCTTTTTGTCAATAATCTGTTTAACTTATTCTGAAGACAGGTATTGGTCAACAGAACAGGATAAAACTTGACTTTATTTGCCTTTTAGTTATATTTAAATAAACTGATTGCAGCCATCTAAGGGCAGCAAGAAGCAGGTTCTCCGAGTGAACTTCGGTGATAGAGGTAAGTTGTAGACAAGAGTTCTGAAACAACCATAGGAGGTAGGGAATGAGGAACAAGCGTCAACTTTACGGGGCGGTGGTCATGGCAACGCTACTGACCCTGATGTACTTCGCATTTCTGGGGCTGACAATTTCTTTGGCACAGGAGCAGGCCGGAAAGCCGATGGTTTTCACTCACGCGGTTTTTGCCGAGTTTGGCACTGCAACCTGGTGACCATATTGCCCATATGCAGGTGCTGCATTAGAGAACATCTATAAAAGCGGGAGTTATCCCTTTTTTTATGTATCTTATGTCGATGACATGAACACCAATTGTAGCAACCGGATACGGAATGAACTTAACTTGTATGGTTTCCCAACCGTCTGGTTTGATGGAGGTTATAAGGTGGAGGTCGGAGGGTATAGCGGAAACCAAACTGATTTTACGAATCGGATTAACAGTTGCGGGAACCGGGCGGTATCGAACGTAGATCTGAATCTCACCTTTAACTGGATGGGGAATTCGACTATAAAGATTGGGGTTTCAGTCCAAAACAGCGACACCAGCGATTACACCGGCTATTTAGTCGTTTATGTGACTGAAGCTGGTTCTACCATGGGTTGGAAGGATAAATGGAATAAACCGATGACCAATGCGTTCCTGGACTACGCGATTCAAGAGAGTGTGTCTGTTGCTCCAGGAGCTACCTTTACGGATTCCACAGTCTGGAAAGGGTACCAGCACACCAACGGATATGGTCAAACCTTCGCCGGGATAACCCGAACCAACACCACAGTAATCGGTGCGCTCTTCAACCCAGAATGGCATCAGGGATACTCGAATCCTCCAGGTGGCTATCCTTTCAATGCTTATTACGTGGATGATGCGGCTGCGGCCTGGATTAACGTGCCACCGAATGTGCCGGTCGACTCACTGCCGCAGGATTCTGCAAAAGGAGTCAGCCCTTATATCGACTTGAGATGGAGCTGTAGAGATTCCAATTACCTGGACAGGGTAGTTTATGACGTTTACTTTGGCACTGTCAATCCTCCCCCTTTTGTGGTCAACAGGACGACAGCAGTTTACGATCCCGGGACAATGCCTTTTGGCACTACCTATTACTGGCAAATCGTTGCCAAAGACAACAGCGGTGACTCGACAGTTAGTCCTCTCTGGACCTTCACTACCATTGCCCGCGGTGACTGCAATGCAGATGGTCGTAAGAATGTCTCGGATGTTCTTTATCTTGTAAACTATTTATTCAGGAGCGGTCCGCAGCCAAATCCTATGGCGATAGGAGATGTCAACTGTGACGGCCCCGTCGACGTAAACGATGTTATTTATATGGTCAATTACTTGTTCAAGGGTGGTCCCGCAATCTGCCAGTGAGATTCAGGCAGAGTTGATCGGCTCTTCTGATTTTTTGATAACTCTAGATTGATTATTGAACCTTCCCCCGATATAGCGGGGGAAGGTTTTTTCTTGCCTATTCTTTTTTAACCGTATATACTACTAACGGAATCAGAACTATCGTCAGATTGATTTTTTTCCGAGATTAAAGACGAAAAAGCAACTTGGTATTATCACTCAGGATTTTTTCGGTATGACCAGGAAGAGAAAATGGAAAAAGCTGGTTACTATCACAGCCATCGTGGTTATCCTGATTGGCTTGGGGGTGGCAGCATTTTCGATTTTTTTCGACCAGGCAGTTATTGTAAGGAAGGGCACCATTTACAAGGTCGATGTTCCGGAAAAAGTGGTAGCTTTGACCTTTGACGATGGGCCCTCACCAGTCTGGACTCCTCAGATTCTGGACGCACTGAAGAAAGCCGGCGTAAAGGCGACCTTTTTCATGATCGGCGAACATGTGGGTAAATATCCTCAGATAGCCAGGAGGGTGGCCGAAGAAGGTCATGAGATCGGGAATCACTCCTACGACCATCACGTTCTCATTTATTATAAAATGAAAGACCTGGAAAGAGAGATAAAGGATGCGGAAAAAGTAATCAAAGAAGTAACCGGTCAGACTACCCGCTACTTCAGGCCCCCCAAAGCCTGGATTACCAATAAGGAAAAGGAGAAGATCAAGGAAATGGGTTATGAGACAATCCTCTGGACTCTAAATTCTAAGGACTGGGTAACTTTCGATGATAAATATATAGTGAGATTCTTAGTCCATAATATACAGCCTGGGGACATTATCCTGTTTCACGATGGGGGAGGGGTCTTTTCTACCGAAGGAGGAAACAGGAGCGAGACGGTCAAGACTATTCCCCTGCTGGTGGAGAGATTAAGAGCCGAAGGTTACAGGTTTGTTACCATAACCGAGCTTTTGAGGATGCAAGATAATGGAAACCAAAGCCAAACACCTTAAACGAGTATTGATTTTACTAATCCTGGGTTATTTTTTCCTGGTTCTGGGCAACGGGATTTTAAGCCTTACCAATCCGGATGAGGTCTTTTACGTGCAGACTGCCAAAGAAATGGCTCAACAGCATACCTGGATGACTCCATATCTTTTTGGCCAGCCGCAGTTCGAGAAGCCGATACTTACTTACTGGCTTTTGCGATTAAGTTTTTTGATTTTCGGGACTTCCAATTACGGAGTCAGATTTTTTCCGGCGGTTTTTGGAATCATAGGGGTTCTCGCAGTTTATTTTTTGGGCTGGTATGGATTCAAAGATGAGAAGAAAGCATTTCTCTCCGGTCTGGTCTTAATGTCAGGTGTAGTTTATATCGGTCTGGCAAGAACGGTATATACCGATATGATTTTCTCGATCTTTATCTTATTATCACTGGTTTCTTTTTACTGGGGGTATTCTTCGGAAAACAGAAAGTCAGCCGGAATATTGTTATTTTTTATTTTTTCCGGGCTGGCTGTTCTGACCAAAGGACCTTTGGGTCTCTTGATGTCCTCGTTGACAGTAGCCGGTTTCCTGTTAATCGAAAGAAACGTGAAGTTTATGTTCTGCCGGGCTTCCCTCTGGGGAGCACTGATTTTCGGATTGATAGCACTGCCCTGGTATGGTTTCATGCTCGCTAAATACGGTCAAAGCTTCACTCACGAGTTTTTTTACAACGATCATATCAGAAGAATACTTGAGGCAGAACATTCGGGAAATGACACCTGGTATTTTTACCCTCTGACTATGGTTCTCTGCACGTTCCCTTGGAGTCTGTTTACTGTTGCTTCTCTTGTTTTATTACCCCGGAGACTCTTCAGGAAAGAGAGATCATTCCACCTATTCTTAGCCTGCTGGATTATCGCAGTCCTGCTGGTTTTTCAGTTTGCCCACTCCAAACTGGTCTCTTATATTTTCCCGCTGTTTCCCGCGCTGGCACTTCTGGCTGGAGATTTCATCTGCGAGGCGTTATCCAGTGTCAGCCGGAAACGAATAATGGTGATTGTCATGTTCGTAAGCTCACTTATCCTTCTAGCAATACCTGTTGGTCTGATTGTTGCCCGGGATAAGTATTCAGCCTATCTTTCCTCCAAAATTCCAGTTTATATTACCATTACTGCCTTTGTATTCCTAAGCGGAGCGCTTCTTTATTTCATTTTTAAGAACAGGCTCTTGAAAAGTGCATACCTGTTGACCTTAGTGCCTGCCTTACTTATAGTCATTTCTGCACTTATAAGTTCTGATATAGAGCCGTATCTTTCTTCAAAAGATGCCTGCCAGTATCTCTCGGATATTACCGGTGTGAATGGAACTGTTCTCTGCTCCAAATTCTTCACCCGAGGGGTGAAATATTACACCGGGAAGGAAGTCGCCGCCGTAGATATAAACGGAGTCCCGTTTTTCAGCACTCACCCGATTCCTTTTTTAGATTCAGAGCAAAAGTTAAGGGGTTTTCTGCGAGCCCAGCCTGTTACCTATTGCGTGGTAAGAAAATCGGTTGCCAATGACATCGAGCGGCTGATGGGGAATGAATTCAAGTCCACGATTTTAAAAATAACTGGGGACGAGTACATCCTCAAAGTAGAACCAGTTACTTTTATCCCTTTATTCAAATAATTTAAAAACCGGAAGATAATTTTTTTCCTCTCCTTTTCAAGAAAAGAGAAGGGAGAGGTTCGTTTCTATTATCCCTTGAACCCTTGACTCCTCGAATCCTTTATTACGGCATCACCCTTCTTCCACCCAAAAATCTCCGGGCATAATATTTTTCATCCAATGAGGAAAAAATTACGCCCTGAGACGAGGAGGAGTGGAAGAACTGGTGATCGGAAGTATAGATTCCCACGTGAAAAGGGGAAAAACCGTCCTCGGTGAAAAATACCAAATCGCCAAAAGAAAGCTCATCTTTATCCACCTTTTTCACGAGAAGATAAAGCTTTTTAGTATCCGGTGGAAGATTGATCCCCGAATATCTAAGATAGACCTGATGCACTAAGGCTGAGCAGTCATATTTAGAATGAGACTGTCCTAAATATGATTCCATTATTCGGGTCATTTTTAATTTGTCGATTTTACTTTCCTGGGAAGGACGAGAATAAGGAGTTGTCCGAGTTGTATATCTGGGATAAGCTGCGCAGCTTATTAAAAAGAGGAAGGACAATATAACAAGGAGCTTTGCCCCTTTGGTAGGGATGATAGCATTGAGTTCTTGTTGGGACGAGGTCTCCTCGCCCTTCGACTTCTGAGTTGACTGACTGAGCATATACGCTCTTGCCTCATCCAGGTTTTGATGTGATGCAAATATCATCTCCTTTATCTATTTCGGAAATCCGATGTAAAAAATTACTCCGGCTGAAAGAGCCAGAGCCGCTCCAAAGGAGAACGCTATATGCGCTCCGAATGACTGCCAGAGATAACCTAAAATCAAACTGGCTGGCAGGGCGCATAAGCCTACTGCCCCATGATAAAACCCGTAAGCAGTCCCTTTTTTATCCTCATCTTTGACCAGATCCGCAACAAAAGCCCTCAGCGCGCCGTCCGAAAAGCCGTAATAAATTCCATAAACTGCAAAAAATATCCAGACGTGCAATGACCGGTTGGCAAAGGCAAAACCTAAATAAGACAATCCGTAAACCAGAAAGCCAAAGAGAATGATTTTCCTTCTACCGATTTTGTCAGATAAAATCCCTGCAGGAGTGGAGGAGAGGGTATAGACTAAATTAAACAATCCCCAGAGTAAGGGAATAAAGACTATGTTCACTCCCAGGTTCTTGGCTCTTAAGAAAAGAAAAGCATCGCTTGAATTTCCCAGAGTGAATAGAGCCACCACCAGGACAAAGAGTTTGAATTTCGCATCAAACTTGAAACTCGTTTTCTTCTCTGCATGAATGCTTGCAGCCCTTTTAGTCCGAGCCTCTTTGACCCAGATAAAGAGGACCAGGATCGAGAAAAAAGCAGGGATGGAAGCCAACAAAAAAAGATGCCTATAGTTTTTGTTCAGTAGGGGTAAAAGTACAAAGGCTAAGAGAGGACCAAGAATCGCCCCGGCAGAGTCCATTGCCCGGTGAAGTCCGAATGAAGCACCCCTTTTCTGTCCTTCTGAGGTTTCCGCTATCAGAGCATCCCGCGGGGAAGTTCTTATCCCTTTGCCGGTGCGGTCGGCAAACCTTATGAAAAGAACCTGCCAGGCAGAAGTAACCAATGCCAAAATCGGTTTGCTGACAGAGGAAAGCGAGTATCCCAAAATCACGATCGGTTTTCTTTTTCCGATCTTGTCGGAGAACCAACCGGAAAAAATCTTAAGAACGCTGGCAGTGCTCTCGGCTATACCCTCGATTAACCCCACAAATACCTTGCTCGAACCGAGTACGTCGGTCAGGAAAACCGGCAGCAGAGGATAAATCATATCAGAAGATACATCTGTCAGGAGACTTACCAATCCCAGGAAAAAAATATTCTTTTTTATTCCAAAGAAAAGAGTGTCTTTTTTACTTTCGTTCTTGCTGATTTCCTGGTTCATAGAAGAATTCCCCATTTGTCAAAAAATCAGATCCAGTTTCACATACCAGTATATATCTATACTTTTTTAGGGTCAAGGATTTTGTTACATCATAATCATGTAGGGGTGGAGCTTGTCTCCACCCTTCATATGGGGGTGGAGTTCAACTCCGCCGCCTACGCGCTCTATTGAGATGTAGGGGTTCAAAATTTTGAACCCCTACAGTGTCTTCAATTTAGCCTTATGTGAACATCTTTTGTGCTTGACAAACAAATATCTTTCTTTATATTCAAAAGTTACGACTTGAAGCGACGTATTCAAGAAACAGTTGAAAGACGGGATTAAAAAGGAGATTAGATGAAGACTTATACGCCTAAATTGAATGAAATCGAGAAGAAATGGTATCTGGTAGATGCCCGGGGAAAGGTTTTGGGAAGGTTAGCTTCCAAAATCGCCCAGCTTCTTCTAGGAAAGGGAAAACCGAAATTTACTCCGCATCTTGATTCGGGTGATTATGTTGTAGTGATTAATTGCGACAAGGTGATGCTTACGGGCAAGAAAACCAGGCTCAAAACTTATTATCATTATACCGGCTACCCGGGAGGTTTGAAAAAAGAGGAATTCTCAAAGTTGATAGTAAAGGAGCCGGAAAAGGTATTTGTCCATTCGGTAAAAGGAATGTTGCCCCATAATAGATTGGGCAACAAGATATTGTCCAAGTTGTTCGTTTACAGCGGGGAGAAGCATCCCCATCAAGCTCAAAAGCCCGTGCCTTTGGAGCTGTAGGATTTCTAACTAAAAAAGAAAGATTTCAGGAGGTGAAGTTTTGGATAAGAAAGTGTATTCCGCTACAGGCAGGAGAAAAACCTCAGTCGCCAGGGTGAGGATAATCGTTCCCGGAACCGGCAGAAGGATGATTAACGGCAAGGAGCTGAAAAACTATTTGCAGAAGGATGACCTGATCAGGCATGTAATGCAGCCTCTGGAGGTCTCCAAAGTCGACGGCAAGATGGATATGGTCTGCAGTACGGTTGGGGGCGGTATTTCGGGCCAGGCCGGGGCTATCAGATTGGGAATTGCCCGTGCACTGGCTCAGTTTGACGAGAATCTGAAAAAGCTTTTAAAAGATAAGGGGCTTTTGACCCGCGACCCGCGGATGGTGGAAAGAAAGAAATACGGTCAGATAAAAGCCCGCAAGAGATTCCAGTATTCCAAGAGATAAAAGAATTTATTTTTTGTCCACTTGTAGGGGCGATCCGCTGGGTCGCCCCTGCCTGACAGACAGACAACAATATGCTTTCGATGTCGATAGCAGATTTAAATTTAAAATTTCATCCCGTCACACCCTCACGCTGGAAAGATTTTGAAATTCTTTTCGGCGAGAGAGGAGCTTGTGGTGGTTGCTGGTGTATGCTCTGGAGGCTTCCGCGGTCTAAATGGCAGCAGCAATTAGGCGAGAAAAATAGAAAAGCGATGAAGAAAATTGTCGATTCCGGTGAAATTCCTGGTATTCTGGCTTATGCAGATGGAAGGCCTATAGGGTGGTGCTCGATAGCTCCGAGGGAAACGTTTCAGCTTTTAGAGCGCTCCCGGATAATGGGAAAGGTGGATGAAAAACCGGTCTGGTCAGTGGTTTGTTTTTTCGTGGCAAAACCGTTCAGGCAGAAAGGCGTAAGCGTTGCAATGCTAAAGAGAGCTACAGAATATGCCGGGAGAAAAGGTGCAAAAATCGTCGAAGGTTATCCAACCGAGCCAAAAAAGGAGAGGATGCCGGATGTTTTTGCAAATACTGGTCTGGCATCAGCATTTCGTCAGGCAGGATTTAAAGAAGTAATACGCAGGTCAGAGACCAGACCAATTATGAGGTATTTTATAAAATAATTATCGGAGTAGAAATTTTTACGTGAATCACAGGAATTGGTCTTTACGATAATTCCCTCTACAGTGAAAAAAAAGAATGAAATCCAAATTAACCGAACTTTCTGATTTTAAATTCCATCCGGTCACTCCTAAACGCTGGGATGATCTGGTTGATTTGTTCGGTCCGCGCGGTGCCTGTGCCGGGTGCTGGTGTATGTGGTGGAGGATTCCAAGGTCTCAGTGGACAAAACAGCAGTATGCCGGGAACAAGAGAGCGATGAAGAAAATAGTCGATTCAGGTGAGATCCCTGGTGTTTTGGCTTATGCTGATGGAAAACCAATTGGCTGGTGTTCGGTTGCACCCAGGGAAACTTTTCCGGTTTTGGAACGTTCGGATATACTTAAAAAGGTGGACGAAAAACCGGTTTGGTCGGTGGTCTGTTTTTTTATAAATAGATCTTACCGAAAAAGCGGAATCGCTATAGAATTGTTAAAAGCAGCAATCGAGTATGCCAAAAAACATAAAGCTAAAATAATTGAAGGTTATCCAGCCGAGCCAAAAGAAGGAAGAAAACTGGGTATCATTGCCTTCACTGGAATTTCGTCCACATTTCACAAAGCAGGATTTAAGGAAGTATTGCGCAGGTCAGAGACCAGACCAATTATGAGGTATTTTATTAAGTCGTAAGGCATGGAAGATTAAAGGAAGCGGGAATTCCCCCGCCTTCGGACGGGGTCTTGACGACAATTCCCGCATCAACTCAGGTACAAGATTTTTTGGAGGTAAAAAATGGCAGATGAAAAAAGATTCTTAGTGGATGTGGGGATAAGGGATTTACCTTTTCCGATGAGGGTGGCATCGAAAGTTAATTCAGAAGGTCAGCACACGATTGCCAATATCTCTATCTCAGCCCGCATAATCCGGGAATTCGAGGCCCGCTGGATAGATAAATTCATCCAGATCATCCACCAGCACCGGGACAGGATAGGGACGAAAACGCTTCAGGAAAACATTATAGATTACATGGAACAGCTCCAGGCTAAGGCGGTAAAGATCGATTTCAGTTATCCCTTTTTTGTAGAGAAACTAACGCCGGTTTCGAAAGAGAAATGCCTGGTCAGGTATCTATGCACGTTTTCGGCAAAAGCCTCCTACGTAGTGGAAAATCCGAAGATCATCTTCAAAATGGAAATTCCGATTATCACCACCTATCCCGGCTCTGCGCCCGATAAACCGGGTGGATTATTCGGTCAGTTAAGCACGGTCGTCGCAGAAGTCGAATCCCAGAAAGAAATCTATCCCGAGGATATTATCGAGATAGTAGACAGGCAGGCGCTGGTGCCGGTCTATTCTTTCTTATCCGAAGAAGACAAGGATTTCGTCATCAAGAAAATTCATTCGGAGAACAAAACCAGCGTGGTGGTGACGGATAAAATCAGAGACGAGCTTTCCCGCAATCGGGATATAGTCTGGTACTCGGTCCGCTGTTTCAACTACGGGATGCTTAACTCTTACAGCACCGTCATAGGAACAGAAAAAGGTCTCTGGTTCCCGACCAGCGGATACGAGGAAGAGGAGATTTGAGAAGAATTCGTAGACGAAATTCTTGACACGTGGAATCAGTAGTTAGCGGTTTAATATGCTTAAACTATGCAGAAAGGTCTAGTTATACAAACCTTAAAGAAAGGAGGTAGTGCCGTATGAAAAGCCCTATTCCCTTCATCGCGCGCATACTTCTTTGCTTTGTCTTCATAGTTGCCGGGATAGGTAAGATCACTAATTTTGCTGGCAGTCTGCAATACATGACTGCATTTCACGTTCCTCTTGCTCCGGTTCTGCTGGTGATAGCTATCCTGATCGAAGTGCTGGGCGGGCTGTCGATCCTTTTAGGTTTCAAGGCTCGCTTTAGCTCGATTATTATGGCAATCTATCTGGTGATCGTCACCCTGATCTTCCACACGAAATTTTCAGAGCCGATGATGTTGGTTATGTTCGAAAAGAATCTGGCGATCATAGGAGGTCTGCTTCTGGTTTTCCATTTCGGTCCAGGACCGATAAGCTTTGACGAAAAAGTCAAACCACCAGAAATGGCATAGAAGGTTAAGAACAAAAGGAAGATGGAAAAAGGAAGACGGAAAATACAACCTGAGAATACTTCCGGCGATTTGTCAAATAAGAGTTTTCGCGTAGGGGCGGAGTTCATCTCCGCCCTGTCGGGACTTAGATTCAAAGTGAATATCATCTTGTGACGTAGACAATAATTAAAAACACACACCGGCTGATTTTTCAGGCGGTCTGAAGGCAAAAAGCTTTCAGCCCTGAAAAAGATGAGGCTGGTGGAGGCAAAAAACCAAAACCAAAGGAGTCTTAAATGGCAGTAACCCTGCAGGATCTACTGGAATCCGGGGTTCATTTTGGCCACCAGACCAAAAGATGGAACCCCAAGATGAAGCCGTTTATTTTTACAGCCAGAAACGGCATCTACATTATCGATCTTCAGAAAACTCTCAACTCTCTGGAAAAAGCCTGTCAAAAGGTCAAAGAGATAGTAGGGAGCGATAAGCAGGTCCTGTTCGTCGGAACCAAAAAGCAGGCAAAAGAAGTCATCAAGGAAGAAGCGATTAGATGCAGCATGCCGTATGTGACCGAGAGGTGGCTGGGCGGGATGATGACCAACTTCCAGACCATCAGAAGAAATATCAAAAGGCTGAAGGATCTGGAGAGGATGAAAGAGGACGGGACTTTTGAAAAGCTCACCAAGAAAGAGGCTTCAGGTCTGCAAAGAGAAAGAGATAAGCTGGAAAACGTCCTGGGAGGAATCAAGGATATAACCAGGCTGCCCGGTGCAGTTTTCGTGGTCGATTCCAAAAAGGAGAGAATCGCAGTAGCCGAAGCCAACAAGCTGAAAATCCCGGTCATAGCCATAATCGATACCAATTCGGATCCGGACGTGATCGATTATCCGATTGCCGGGAATGATGATGCAGTCAAGTCGATAAAGGTTATCTCGCATGAGTTCTCCAATGCGGTACTGGAGGCACAGCACAAACAGATGGAGGAAAAGGAGCAGGAGGCGAAAAAGGAGATTAAGGTGAAAAGTAAGGAGGAAGAATAATGGAAATCAGCTCGAAACTGGTGAAGGAATTGAGGGACAAGACCGGAGCCCCGATGATGGACTGCAAAAAAGCTCTGGAAAAGGCTGTGGGCGATCTGGAGAAAGCACTTGACTATCTGCGCGAGCATGGAATGGCAAAAGCCTCCGAAAAAGCCGGGAGAACTACCAGGGAAGGTCTGATATATACTTACATTCATCCAGGCGAAAAATTGGGAGTGCTGATAGAGATAAACTGCGAAACCGATTTCGTGGCGCGGACCGACGATTTTCGAAGCCTGGTTAAGGACGTTGCCATGCAGGTTGCAGCGACAAATCCGCTGGCAATAAGAAGAGAGGATATACCTTCAAACTTGTTGGAGAAAGAGAAAGAGATTTATAAAGCTCAGGCCCAGCAGGAAGGCAAACCCGAGAAAATTCTGGAAAAGATAGTTCAGGGCAAGTTAGAGAAGTTTTTTCAGGAATCCTGTCTTTTGGAACAGCCTTTCATAAAGGATGAGGACCGGACCGTGAAACAGAGAATTGACGAAACCATCGGGAAGTTAGGCGAGAATATTACGGTCAAAAGATTTGCCAGATTCAGATTGGGAGAGTAAAAAAGCAGGTAGCTAGTAGCATGTAGCTGGTAGCAAAAAAAAACGGATCGGATGGAGTGCATCAGCTTGCTGATGCCAAAGGACGCGTGGCCGAGCTTGGCAATTGGCAGGAGAAAAAAAGTAGGGCAAGTCTTCAGCCTTGCTAGGGAAAGCAAACTTGAAGGTTTACCCTACAGAAGGCTCCTTGCGACAAGTAAATTGCAAACCACGAACATCGAATCTCGAAATGTCAAAACCCATCTATAAAAGAGTTCTTCTTAAACTATCCGGAGAAGCTCTCCAGGGTAAAAAAGAATATGGCATCGATCCAGATTTTCTCCGCTATTTGGCTTTGGAGATCAAAGGGGTAAAAAAATCAGGGACTGAGATAGGGGTAGTTATCGGAGCGGGTAACATCTTCCGGGGAGTAGCTTTAAGCTCGAAGGGAACGGACCGGGTCTCCGGCGATTATATGGGGATGCTGGCTACGGTGATAAACTCCTTAGCTCTTCAGGATGCCTTGGAAAAAGAAGGGGTTTTCACCCGGGTGATGTCTGCAATCCAGATGGACAGGGTGGCAGAGCTTTATATCCGGCGAAGGGCTATCCGTCACCTGGAAAAAGGCAGGATAGTGATATTTGCAGCGGGAACCGGGAATCCTTTTTTCACCACGGACACTGCCGCGGCTTTAAGGGCAAGCGAGATCGAGGCGGAGGTAATTCTCAAAGGAACCAGGGTAGACGGGGTTTATGATTGCGACCCTCTTAAGAACTCACGGGCGAAGATGTTCAAGCAGATCGGCTATCTGGAAGTCCTGAACAGAGAACTCCGGGTGATGGATGCCACAGCCATTTCCTTATGCAAGGAGAATAATCTTCCCATCATCGTGTTCAATATTTTGAAAAAAGGGAATCTCCAAAAAGTAATCTCAGGCGCAAAAATGGGAACTCGGGTCGAATGATTTTTTTCTAAAAGTTTATAACCAAAAGGGAAAGGAATTATTATGGCTAAACAGGTTTTTGCAGAAACCGAAGAAAAGATGAAAAAAACCTTGGAAGCTCTGCACAAAGAATTGGCAGCCATCCGCACCGGCAAAGCGACTGCCTCTCTTCTGGATGGCGTGAAAGTAGAATATTACGGCTCAATGGTCCCTCTTTCCCAGGTGGCAAGCGTTAGTGTCCCGGATTACAAACTGCTGGTTATCCAGCCCTGGGAGAAAAAGCTGATTCCGGAAATAGCCAAAGCCATCCAGAAATCGGATTTGGGCTTAAATCCTATTACGGATGCGAACGTAGTTCGTCTGCCGATTCCTCCTTTGACCGAGGAGAGAAGAAAAGATTTAGTCAAACACGTAAAGAAAATAACCGAGGAAAACAAGATTGCTCTGCGGAATATCCGTCGGGACGCCAACGAAGCTTTGAAAAAGAAGGAAAAGGATAAGCTGATCTCTGAGGATGATTCCAGAAAAGGTGTGGAACAGGTTCAGAAGATTCTGGACAAATATATCGAGATGACGGATGAGTTTTTGAAGAAAAAGGAAGCCGAGATAATGGAAGTATGATAAAAACGATGACTAATGAGGGATGACTAATAAAATAAAAGGAAAAAGGAAAATAGACTAAGGAAAATTAATAAAAGTCTTTGCGAGGAGTCCCCTACGAGGACGACGAAGCAATGATGAAAAAAGTAGGGCAAGGCTTCAGCCTTGCGTATGAGGGTAGAAATAAGGAAGATAAAGGTTATACGAGTGAAGGTCGGGTCCCCGACCCGACCTTATAAGAATGTAGGGGCGAACCTCCGTGTTCGCCCGATTTACTTCCTTCTTTAGAGGGGATGATTTAGTTGGCTGAAGAAAATCTAAAAGAAAAAATTCTAAAAAAGGGGAATCTGCCCGGGCATATTGCCATCATAATGGATGGAAACGGAAGGTGGGCAAGGAAAAGGGGGTTGCCTCGCATAGCCGGGCATAGAGCTGGGGTTAAAACCGTAAAAAGGATAGTCGAAGCCGCATCCGGGTTAAAGATCTCCATTCTCACCCTTTTTACTTTCTCCACCGAGAACTGGCAAAGGCCTAGGGATGAGGTCTCCGCGATTATGAACCTGCTTTACCAGACCACAAAAAGAGAATTAATCGAATTGGAAAAAAATAACGTCAAACTCATTACCACCGGTAACATTGAGGAGCTTTCCTCAACCAGAAAAGAGATTCTTAAAAGAGCGATGCAGAGAACCACGAATAATTCCGGGCTGGTCCTGAACCTGGCACTGAATTATTCCGGGAGAAGCGAGATTTTGGACGCTGTGAAGAAAATCTCCGGGGATATCTGTTCCGGGGTGGTGAAATCGGAACAGGTAGATGAAAAACTCTTCTCCTCCTATCTCTATACCAGCCAGCTGTCTGATCCGGACCTGTTGATTCGGACTTCAGGCGAGATGCGTATCTCCAATTTTATGCTCTGGCAGACCGCCTACACCGAGCTTTATATTACGCCGGTTTTATGGCCTGATTTCTCTGCCAACGATTTTTATGAGGCGGTCTGGGCTTATCAGAATCGAGAAAGAAGGTTTGGTAAAATATAGTTTTGGAATTCGTAGCGTCAGGTTTTATAGCCCGACAAGATTCTTTTAATGAAAAATCTTATTCCTCGTGTTCTAATAGCAGTAATCTTTATCCCACTTATTTTATATATCTCCTACTTTGGAAGCATTCCTTTTATGAGCCTTGTGAATTTACTTATTTTTTTAGGATTGGTCGAGTTTTCCTCGATTCTTAAACTCAAAGGTATTTCCATTTCTCAAGCTTTTTTGATTCTCTTCGGTTTAGTGATAGGGATCTCGGTTTACTTTTTTAGCGATAGGTTTGTTTTGATAATTTTTCTTATCAGTGTTCTGATCTCGGGCCTGTTTCAATTAATAAAATACAAATTTGAAAGAGCAATCGAAAACCTCTCCTCTTTCCTCTTTGGCTTGATCTATGTAGCTCTTTTTTTCTCTTTTCTCATTCTGATCCGGGAATTTCCTCTTAAATCCGGTTTGGATTATCAGATAGGAGGTCTGTGGATAATCTTTCTATTCTTATGCACCTGGTTTTCGGACATTCTTGCCTATTTTATCGGAACTCCATTTGGGAAGCACAAGATTCTGCCCCAGGTCAGTCCTAACAAAAGCTGGGAGGGCTCTTTTGGCGGAATAATTGGAGCGCTAGTTGCTGCTATTGTCTCAAAATGTATTTTCTTTAAGGAAGTTTCCTTACTCCATCTTTTTTTCCTGTCGATTCTGATAAGTGTTTTCGGGCAAATAGGTGATTTTGTGGAATCCTCCTTCAAGAGGCAGGCCAGCCTGAAAGATTCTTCCAACATTATCCCCGGTCACGGAGGCATATTGGACCGGTTCGACAGTCTGCTTTTCTCTGCTCCTCTGGTTTACTTCTATCTGACGTTTATCTTGTATAGATAGCATAGCGCCAAGAGAAGTAGGGAGGGGCTCGTACCCTCCCGCGGGCGAACGCGAGGGTCGCCCCTACAATTAATAAAATGTTAAAATTCCTCGATTATATCTTCGTTCTCCGACCAGTCCTTATGGTTCCGGTCTGGACTATTCTCCTTTTGGGGTACCATCAGGGCTCCAGATACGGTTCTTCCGGCCGGTCATTTTTCTGGCTTTTCATCTTTTCCACTCTGTTCATCGGAGGGGTTTATCTTTTAAATCAAATCTACGACTTGGATACTGATCGGAAAAATAAAAAACTTTTCTTTTTATCTGAGGGGAATATTTCCAAAAAAGTCGCCTGGATTTATACTACTCTTCTCTACCTTTTAAGTGTGGTTCCTTCCTATTTCCTTTCTTTTACTATAGGAGTAATCTTTACTCTGGGATTGATTCTCAGCTTCTTATATTCGGCACCACCTTTTTCCCTGAAAAATAAAACTTATAGTGGACTTCTGGCTAATGCAGTCGCTCACGGGTCTCTGGTATTCATTGCCGGTTTCTTTATCAGGTCGGATTTTTCCATCTATGCAGTCTTGTTTTCTTTACCTTATGCCCTTGCAGTCGGTGCAGTTTACATAAATACAACCTTACCAGATATAGAGGGTGACAAATCAGCAGGAAAAATGACATTTGGGGCTAAATACGGGATTCTGATCTCGACTTTGATCTCTACTTTAATGGTCCTGCTTTCTATAATTTTGGCTGTGATCCTCCTGGATCTGCCATTTCTTTTTTCTGCTATCCTTTCATTACCCTTTTACATTTTCGCACTTGTCACCAGAGAGGTGGGGAAGAGCGTCCTGGCAACCAAATCCTCAATTCTATTCCTATCGGTTGCTGCCGGCTATTTTTATCCCTGGTATTTCATTATTTTGATTTTGGGTTTTTTAGGATCCAGGTTATATTATAAGAAAAGGTTCAATCTAGAATATCCTAGATTATATTGATGGCAATATCTATCTTTCGAGCCTTTTGTGCCCGATGATGGAGGTTTAAAACCTCAGTTGTGCGATTAGCATCCAGTGGAAAGTTCTGGAACAAAACAATGCAAAAACAAGCTCTCTTCTACCAAAAATTAGAAAATAAAAAGGTGCAGTGCCACCTTTGTCCCTGGGAATGTCTTTTGACTGAGGGCAAGGTTGGAGTGTGCGGGGGTAAAAAAAATATGGACGGGATCCTGTATGCTACGAATTATGCCCAGGCTGTCTCCATTGCCTTGGACCCGATAGAGAAAAAACCGCTATATCATTTTCACCCGGGAAGCGAAATCCTTTCTACTGGTCCGAATAGCTGTAACCTGCGATGCGATCACTGCCAGAACTGGAGTATCTCTCAAATCGAATCACCCACCGAGCTGATTACCCCGGGGGATTTGGTTTCCCTGGCTTTAAAATACAAATCTATCGGAATCGCCTATACCTATACCGAGCCTTTGATGTGGTATGAGTATGTGCTGGATACTGCCAGGCTTGCTCACGATAAGCAATTAGTCAACGTTCTGGTCACCAACGGCTATATTAACCCGGAACCTCTTCTGGAGCTTCTGCCTTTGATCGATGCCATGAACATAGATGTGAAAGGGATGACTCAGGACTTTTATAAAAAAATCTGTAAAGGAAAATTAGATGTGGTTTTAAAAACTGTGGAGCTTTCAGTCCAAAAAAAATGTCACGTGGAGTTGACATATCTTATAATCCCTGGCTTGAATGATTCGGATGAAGAGCTGAGAAAATTCATCGGCTGGGTAGCTGGACTGAGCATTTCAATCCCGGTTCACTTTTCCAGGTATTTCCCGTCATATAAAGCGGATTTCCCTCCGACTCCTATTGAGACTTTGAAAAAAGCATATCAAATTGCCAGGGAGAAGCTAAGGTATGTCTATGTTGGAAATGCCTATATACCAGGAACATCCGATACTCATTGCCCTAATTGCACTAAGGTTTTAATCTCCAGAGCAGGCTATTCTATAGACATTACAGGAATCAAGGATAACAAATGTAAAAGCTGCGGAGCGAAAGTGGAGATGGTTCTCGACAGGAAGGATTAAAGACTCAATCGCTCAAAAGCTCAAACAATGAAGAAAAATAATGGAACAACCAGTCTTTAGTAGCAAATTACGAAAAGATATTGACAAATCATTTAAAACTTCTATTATAACAGCAACTAAAAGGATGAAGATTTAAGGTTAAAAGTCAGAAGAATCATTGAGCAAAAAGCTAAAAGCTAATCGCGAAAAGCAAATAAAGGAGGTCCGAGATGGCAGATTTATTCGAGAAAACTCTTTTGGCTGGTTTAGGTCTTTTCGACCTCACTAAGGAAAAGGCAGAGAAGATAGTAACCGAGCTTATCAAACGGGGGGAGCTTTCCCAGTCAGATAAGGCAAAAGCGGTTAAGGAGATGCTGAAGGGACACGAGGAAAGGACCAAAAAACTCAAGGAAAAGATCGACCAGCAGGTCGACAAGGTGGTGGAAAAGGTAAAGGGGACCACTGCTCAGGAACTTGCGGAATTGAATAAAAAGATAGAAAAGCTTTCCAAAGCGCTGGAAAAATTAGAAGAGAAGCTGGAAAAGAAGTAATCTAACAAAGTTAGCGTTCTTCGTTATCCGTGACCGGAAATAAACTGCTGTATTCGGAAGCAGATCATCGATGCAGTCGCAAATTATTTCGAGCTTCTGACTAAGGTTAAAGAGATTTTTTGAATTCTTCATCTATAACCAGGGCTTTTTTAGGGACAAGATCCAAAAAAGACGGATTCTGTCCCTTCTTGCTCCCGATTCCAAAATCCAGATAAACAAATTTTCATATCTGCCGATTAGATATTAAAAGGCAGGGATATGGATTTATTTGAAGACAAAATACGGGACATAGATAAAAAGGACTGGCGACTGTGGTTCTTGATGTCGCTGGTCTTTTTTCTATTTATAGTTTTCATCACCTCCATAGTTTTCTACTCCGATATAAGGAAGCTGTACGAACAAGAGCTAGGCGGGTACTCTTTTAACATCCTGTTCATAGGGTTTCTTGGAATCTCTCTTTTGTTTTTAGCTTACATCATCACCCAGGGGATTTCTTTAAAGAAACTCAGAATCAGGTTGATCGAGGAAAGATCTGCCACCAATGCACTGGAGAAGCAGCTCCAGGAGCTAAAGGACCTGTTCGAGGTCAGCTGTCTGGTCAACAGCAAAGCAGACTTGCCAACTATCCTGGATACCATCGCCAAAGATGTAATCCACTGTCTGCAAGCAGACCAGTCCTCGCTGATTTTTTACAATCCGAATACGGATAAGTTAGAATGTATCGCCGCCTACGGGCTGGATGCAGAAAAGATAAAAGGCAGAGAGCTGGAATTGGGCCAGAGCATTACCGGCTGGGTCGTCAAGAAGAATGAGCCCCTGCTGTTGCAGGATGAAGTCGATCCCTCCAAGTATAATGGTTACGTTGAGAGGGATAGGAACATCACCTCGGCCCTGTGCACACCGTTAAGGGTGAGCGGGCTGGTAAAAGGGGTTCTCAACGTAAACCTGATTAACCGCACCAGAAAATTCAACGAAAACGATTTACATCTTTTGTCAATTTTTGCAGAAAGCGCTGGTTTGGCAATAGAAAAAGCATCTTTACATCAGGAACTTAAAGAGAGGATGAGCCAGCTTATCGAGACCGAGAAATTCAAGGCTGTGGGAAAGCTGATCAGTGCCCTGATGCACGATTTCAACAACTTCCTGTCCATAATCATCGGAAGAGCACAACTTCTCTCTGTCCAGACCAGGGACACCAACCTCTCCAAGCACATCGAGGCGATAATAAAGGTATCAACTCAGGCCGCAGACATAATCCAGCGGATGAACCAGTTCGGGATGCCGATTCCGGAGAAAGAGTTCAAAAATCTGGATTTGAACCAGGTAATCAATGAGGCAATTGACCTGACCAAGTCTAAATGGAACGAATGGGCAAAACTGAGGGGAATAAAAATAGATGTAGTGAAGAATTTGGCTCAGCTTGGTCCGGTATTTGGTAATTCAGCCGAGTTAAGAGAGGTCCTGATAAATATGATTCTTAACTCGATCGATGCCATGCCCAAAGGAGGAAAGATTTCCTTCCGTACCTGGCAGGAGGAAGAAAATATATTTCTCTCCGTAAAGGATAATGGTCTGGGAATGACCGAGGAGGTTAGGAAAAAAATATTCGATCCTTTCTTCAGCACTAAGCCGGAAAAGGGAAACGGGCTTGGCATGACTGTGGCCTATTCCATTATCGTTCAGCATAACGGGAAGATTGCAGTGGAGAGTGAGGAAGGAAAAGGGACGACTTTCATTATCAGACTGCCCCTCTCCCAGGTCAAAAAAGAGGTAGAAGTCAAGGTTCCTGAACAACCTATAGGAGAAGTAAAGGT
>DATKKH010000204.1:0-3338 GCA_035543035.1 Terriglobales bacterium
ATTTCTCTAACGACTCTAAATCATGAAATGGCTGGGTGAAGATAAAATTTGCTCCGGCATTTTCTTTTTCTCTGAGCCGGTCTAATTCTCTATCCCAGTTTTCAGCATTAGGGTCAACCCCGACTCCTGCGAAAAAGGAAGTTGGTGACCCGATGGAGTTACCAGCCCAATCACACCCTGAATTCAGTTTCTTTATGATTTTCACCAGACCGATCGAATCAACGTCATATACCGCGGTCATATGGGGATAGTCTCCCAGGACAGGCGGGTCCCCGGTAATCGCTAAGATATTCCTAATACCCAGAGCATGCGCACCCAAAAGATCCGACTGCAAGCCCATCAGGTTTCTGTCCCGGCAGGTAAGATGCAGGATCACGTCCATGCCGGTTTTTTCCCTTAGAAGATATGCCATAGAAAGACAGCTCATCCTCACTTTTGCCATAGGGCTATCAGCGATGTTCACCGCATCGATTCCGGTATCCTTGAGCCTTTTTGCCACCAGAAGTATCTTCTCCGGATTGGTCCCTTTGGGCGGGTCTAATTCGACTGAGAATAAGAATTTCTTGCCTATGTTCCGGGCAAAATCCGAAACCTCGATTTCAGGTTTCTCTACTTTTTCCTCTTCGATTTCTTCTTTTACCAGAATGTCCGGCTCTGCTTGGGACGAGAAACTGGAGTTAAGTTTTCTGATGACCTGAGACATCTTTTTTATGTGCTCTGGAGTTGTTCCGCAGCAGCCGCCAACGATATTTACACCCAAGCGGATAAATTTCTCAGCATAGTCTGCCATATATTCGGGTGACGAAAGATAAATATATCTCCCTTCGACAAAGTGAGGCAAACCTGCATTGGGCTGGGCTGAGAAGAATTTATCAGTTTTGCTTTTCATCGTCTGGACCACTTCATACATCTTCAAAGGACCAACACTGCAATTTGCTCCCACGACCTCTACATCCAACTTGTTTAAAAACTCAGCCACCTCTTCAGGAGTGTTTCCCATCAGGGTCTTTCCATCCTCTCCAAAGGTCATTGATGCGATAATAGGCAGCTGACAGATATTCCTGATAGCTGAAACAGCTTCCCGCATCTCCCTCAGGTCAGAAATGGTTTCGACTATGAAGATGTCGACTCCTCCTTCTAAAAGCCCTTCAGCCTGCTCTAAAAAGGCCTCCCTAACCTGTTTTAAGGTTATTTCGCCAAACGGATGAACCCTCTGTCCTATTGGTCCCATAGAGCCAGCTACGAATATATCTTTTCCCTCGATCTCCCTTGCCTCTCGAGCAAGCTTTGCCCCTTTTTGGTTTATATCCCTAACTTTTTCCTCAAATCCATGAGTGGCAAGTTTGAACCTGTTGGCACCAAAGGTATTGGTCTCGATTATTTCCGCACCGGCCTTGATATAATCCTGATGAACCTGTTGCACTACCTGCGGATTAGATAAGTTCAGCTCGTCAAAACACTGATAATAAGAAACTCCACGGGTGTAAAGGAGCGTGCCCATGGCACCGTCGCAGAGGAGAACACCTTTGTTGAGTCGGTCTAAGAATGAGCTCATATTTTTAGCTTGCAGCTAGCAGCAATCAGCTGGCAGCTGCTTTTAAATCCCTTTCTACTTTGGCGATCAAACCGCCCAAAACTCTTCCAGTTTCCTTACTTAAATTATAAAGTTCATCATAATCTTCATTCTTTAGGTAGCCTAAATTCTTCGACAAATGTATATAGTAAGAAAGTTCCTTAAGAGAGGACGAAGAAATGTAGAGAAATTGAAGAAATTCCCTTTGATGTTTTCTTCCAGCCCCTTCTGCAATATTGCCAGGTACTGAAACTGCTGCTCTTCTCATCTGAGAAGTAAGAGAGAAAAGTTCAGATTTTGGAAATGTCTTGGTCAATTGATAGGTGAGTATTACTAGTTTATCCGCGAATTCCCAAACTTTCAGTTTAGTATAGTCCTTACTCATTTAGCTGCCTGCTGCAAGATGAGTGCTGTCAGCTACTTGATACCCAATTCGGCTTTGACTTCTCTGACTGCTTCAACCATTACTTTAAGCTTGGCCCGGGCTTCCTGTACGGTTCGGGTTTTCAAGCCGCAGTCCGGGTCGATATATACCTTCTCTAAGGGAAAAACCTCTAATGCTTTTCTTATATTAGCTTTTACCTGCTCTCTGGTCTCGATAACGTGGCTGTGAACGTCCACGACTCCGACAGCGATCTCTTTGGTGAATTTCGGGTTTCTGAAAATCTCTAAATTGGAGAAATTGCTGTTGGCAAACTCTAAATCCAACATGTCAACGGGCAGGTCCAGAAGCCGGGGATAGATTTTGGAGAAATCACCATAGCAGATATGGGTTATGGTCTTGGCTTTGATTCCTTTGGTGACTATGCTCATCGCCTCTATGGCTAAATCTATCTCCTCGGGCCGGGTTGACAAAGCTGGCTCGTCTATCTGGATATATTTAGCTCCAGCTTTTTCGAGATCAGAAACCTCCAGATGAATCACTTCTGCCATGGCTAAAGCCGTATCTCTCCTAGTAGGATAAAATTCGTTAAAAGACCAGTCAGTCATAGTATAAGGTCCGGTGAGCATCCCCTTGACCGGCTTGGAAGTCAAGCTCTGAGCATACTTGAAAGTCTCTACTGTCATAGGCCTGGGCCTTTTGACCTCTCCCAGAACGACCGGCTTTCGATAATATCGATTCCCATAAGAACGGACCAGACCGCTTACTCCCATACCCTCCAGGATCTCAGCAAAATAGGTGGTCATATCACCTCTTTCCATCTCGCCGTGCACCAGGATATCTATCCCGATTTCTTCCTGAAACTTAATCCATTCGGCAGTCGCTTTTCTCTCAAAAGCATGCAGTTCCTCCTGGGTGATTTCGTTACGGGAAAATTGTGTCCTGGCTTTTGCCAGATAATCAGGTTTGGGAAAACTACCAACGCTGGTCGTCAAAAGCATCTTTACTCTCCTTACCTCTTAGATTCTTTGATCGTCCGTCTGCGGCGAGACCCCCTCAGAATGACTTTTTTCTTTGTTGTCATACTGAGTCCCGCAGGGGACGAAGCATCTCCACTCTTATATATCAATTTAACGCAAGCAGTCTTTAGCCCATTTGTCTGGATTCGGATCGGCGTGAATTGAACTGCCTGGCAATGGAGGACAGAAGATTCAATTTCTTCAGCGCATTTTCATGAGGTAGAAATTCAAGCCCGCAGGAAGGACTAATATAGATTTTCTCTGGAGGAATTTTCTTAGAGACTTTCTCGATCAATTTGAGGATTTCTTTCTCATCCTCCATTTTGGTATTTCTGGCATCCAGACAGCCCAGGATAACCTCTTT
>DATKKH010000205.1:0-2814 GCA_035543035.1 Terriglobales bacterium
GCCGATAGACTCCAGGGTTTCCCTGAAGATCTACAACGTGGCTGGACAGCTGGTTCGCACCCTGGTGAATGAGACCATGGCTGCGGGTACCCATACGGTTACCTGGGACGGAGCCAACTCCAATGGTGAGAAAGTCGCATCTGGTATCTATTTCTACAAGATCAATGCTGGCGACTTCAGCAAGACCATGAAGATGGTTATGACGAAGTAACTTCGTCGCGTATTTACAGAGGAGGGGGAATGCCCCCTCCTCTGATTCAAAAATGGAAGGAAAAAGAGGTTAAACCAAGAAAGTCGAGAAAGTTTTTTAAATTTCTTCTCCTCTCAGGGATGATGAGTAAGTGACTGAAGAGCATTAGGATTCTTGACGATAGATAGAAAGATTAGATAGTTTGTCAAAAAAAGTTTTTAGAGGCGGAAGAATGACGAGAAATAAACTCTTTTTCTTTCTTTTTATTTTTATAGTCCTTCTTCTTTTTAAGAATCTTTCCTTTGCTCAAATCCAAGATACAGTTGGAGTAGTTGACACTTTAAGGGTAGGAAGCACAACCGCTTATCCCGGTTCTCAGGTTGTAGTTCCGGTGTATGCTTTTAATGACGAGCCATTAGGGGCAATGGTTGTTCCTCTCAAATTCCCAAACACATCCCTTATTTGTGATTCTGTTTCCTTCGTGGGAACAAGAGTTGCGAACGCATCTTTAAAAGGGGATAGTATAGATAACGCTAATGGGACAGTTAAATTCTACGCTATTAGTTTCAGCCAGATAAATCCCGGAAGCGGTTTAGTAGCAAATTTATTTTTTACGGTGGTGCAGAGTGCATCCCCGCAGGTAGCGGAGATCGACACCTTCTCCACCTTAAATCCTTTGGTCTTTTTAGATTTTACCTACACTTTTTCAGTGGATATGATCCCGGTCTTTGTAAAAGGCGGGATCGACATAAAAGAAAAAAACTTGGCTCCCCGGATAAAGCCCATCGGTACCCAATACGTGATTGAAGGGGAGACTTTATCGATAAAAATAATCGCGGATGATCCAGAAGGAGATTCTATTAGAATCAGCTTGTTGAACAGACCAGATGGGGCATTGTTTGCCGATTCGGGTAATGGCAGAGCTTCATTTAGCTGGACTCCTCCCTTAACCGGTCCCTGGTCTTCAGTCAACAGCCCTTTCAAGGTTGCCTTTGTGGCTTCAGACGGAGTGAATGGCTCGAGAGAAGATGTAGATATCAACGTAATAGATAAAGATTTAGGACTTAAGCCTTACACTCTTGAGATTGGAACAGACTCAGGTTTTTTCTCTGACACTGTTTCCATTCCAATAACCCTTACAAACTCAGATTCCGTAGGTAGTATGAGATTGCTCCTCAATTATGACCCCAGCGCCTTATCTTTGTTAAGCGTCAGCAGAGCAAATACCAGGATTAGCAACTGGGAGTATTTTCAGCATAGCCAGCCTGCGCCAGGCGAGATTCAAATCTTAGGAGTTGCTGATATAGTAACTCCTCCAATAACTCCCCCTTTATCTCCGGGAGAGGGAATAATAGCTAATTTGAATTTCCAGGTCATACTTGATCCCACTCCTCTGAATTTATTTGCATCCACACGATTCAAATTCTCGGATTCAACTGATAACACCTTCAATTTTGCTTTAGGTGAAACTCCAATATCTCAGAACGAAATCGACTATCGTGACGGGGGGATTTATATTAAAGGATTTACGAAGCTCTTGGGGGATATTAATCTCAACGGAATTCCTTATGAAATAGGAGATGCGGTTCTTTTCAGTAAATTTTTGATGGATCCAATTAAGTATGCTTTTAATCAACAGCAGCAGCTTAATTCGGATATAAACGAGGATGGATTCTGCTGCACCCTGGCCGATTTCATTGCCTTACTCAACCATATCCTGGAGGGAGGTAATCCGGCGCTTGCAAAGTTAGTGCCTCAAGCCGACAAGGGCCGGCTAATACAGATAAAGAACTCTTCAGAAATTGAGATGCTTATTGATTCAAAAGTTCCGGTAGCCGGTGCTATGTTGGTGATCAAACACCCTGGATTAGACTTAGGAGAACCGATTCTATCTTCGGAAGCAGGAGGCATGACTCTACTAAAAAAAGATACTGCAGGAGAGTTAAAACTGCTTATTTATAGTCTCAACAATAGGTATGTCGAATCTGGGCAAAGAAAATTATTAACCGTTCCAGTCATAAACGGGAATGGAAACATACTAATGGATAAGGCATTTTTCTCAGATGATTTCGGGAACCTTGTAGAAGCGACAATATCCCTGGAGAAAAATGAGGAAGTCCCTGAAAGATTCGGTTTATCCCAGAATTATCCAAACCCTTTTAATCCGGAAACCAATATCTCCTTTTCTCTACCGCAGGAAAGTCAGGTAAATTTAAAAATATACAATATCAAGGGGCAATTGGTTAAAGTTCTGGCAGACGCAAAATTAAGTGCTGGAGTACACTCTTTGATCTGGAATGGAAAGGACGAATCCGGCAATGATGTCTCCAGTGGTATTTATTTTTATAAACTCAATGCAGGCGTGTTTTCGGAAACAAGGAAAATGGTAAAAGTTAAGTAACTTCTAAAATGATGAAGGGTAGTTGTATAGTAGTTAGGCCATTATTACGGTAAAAAGCTTAGAAAGGAATAGAACACAAAATAAAAAAGGAATTAAAAATGGAAACAAAAAAGACTTTTTATGAAAAAAGGAAATGGTGGGGTATAATTTACCTTGTTATTCTCATGGTCTTTTTTTCCACTTCAGTCAGTTGGTCACAGTATATCAGCCGGCCTCAGGATAC
>DATKKH010000206.1:0-3246 GCA_035543035.1 Terriglobales bacterium
CCAAAAGGGGGTATTCGGGTCCTGGGGAGAAAGAACCATACCCAGAATGATCCCGAGCAGCGCCAGGATAAAAACGATTTTAACCCACCAAACCATACTTTGCTTTTCTGAGTACATTAAACCTCCTTTTAGGTCGAGTTGATGATCTTGTCTCTAAAATAAACCTTTTTTGACTTGACACAAGGGATTTCTTAAGGTAATATGGGCTTGAATTATGACAGGCTGAGCCATCCAGATTCACTGGATGGTTTTTATATTTTATCTCAAAGGAGGTTTTAAAGTGAAGCCCTATGTGACCCAGGATAACCTGAAAGACAAAACGAAACTCTGGCTGAAGAAGATCTCCCCATATAATACTCACCGTTTAAAATTGAATCTGAAAAAATCAGCTCTTCTGGTGATAGATATGCAGAGGTTTTTCCTGGATCCTGCGTCCAAATCCTTTACCTGCGGAGGCCCGGCTATACTTCCCAATATCAAGTCGTTGATTGATTTCTATAGGTCAAATAAGAGCCCGGTAATCTACACCTGCCACGTTCATAAAAAGGATGGAAGCGATGCCGGGATTATGGGGTGGTGGTGGCAGGGAATGTGTATCGAAGGAACCGAAGAGGCAAAAGTTCATCCGGAACTATATCCTCTCGCTGGGGAGAAGATTGTGTATAAGCACCGCTATAGTGCTTTTTACAACACCGACCTGGAAACAGTCCTGAGATGTGCTAAAATAGAAGACCTGGTCATCACCGGCATAATGACCAACATGTGCTGTGAATCCACAGCCCGGGATGCTTATTTCAGGGATTACCGCATAAAGTTTCTGGCTGATGCCACCGGCACGGTAAACGAAGAGATGCATCTTGCCAGCTTGCTGAATTTAGCCCTGGGCTTTGCTGATGTATCCACAACGGAAGAGGTTTTCAATACTGTTAAGAGGTAGTTGATTGTGGTACCCTTGCGGGGGTTTTTGAACTCATCTCCTGACTTCTTCTCTTGGAAAGATAAGGGGAAAAGTTCCTCTCTTATCAAGAGAGGGATTTAGGGTGAGTTTTCTAGGTGAAAGTTTTTTCATCAAACCCACTCTTATTTTTTTAATCCTTGACAAACTAAATCCGGTCTTTCTAATTGAATTGAATTTTGTATTGCTTGGGATATGTTGACAGACTGGAGCCTTAAAAAAAACGATGAGAAAATATAAGATTCTGTTCTTAAACTCAATCCGGGAAAACGTCTGGGGAGGGGGGGAGAATTTAATCTATAACTTAGCTACTCATCTGTCCAGAAGAGGTCATAGAATCTGGATTTCAGGAAGGAAGAACAGCGAATTTTTGAACCATTTTTCATCCACGGATATTAATTTAGTTCCTTTGAAAATCAGGGGCGATTTTGGTCCGGCTAATATCTTGTTCCTATCCAAGATTCTTTCAAAAGAAAAAATAGATTTCATCTGGGTCAATTTCAACAAAGACTTAAGATTGGGGGGAATCGCAGCCAGACTTGAAGGAGGAGTCAAAGTCATCTGGGGGATGGGAGTGCTTCTGCCTGGAACAAATCTAATTCACCGTTTAACCGGAAAACATCTTCCGGATAAAATAGTCGTACCCAGCCAGAATTTAAAAGATCAGCTCAAGAGGTTCGCCTGGTTAAAACAGGAGAAAATCGAAGTCATTTTGAACGGAATAGATCTTTCCTGCTTCGATTTTGATCTAAATAAGCAAAGAGAAAGACTTTTTCGAAAGTTTAACCTTGACCCCCGGATAACCTTGATCGGAGTTCCAGCCAGGCTGGTTGAGGCCAAGGGGCATAAATATCTTCTCCAGGCAATTCCGGAGATAACCAGGACTTTCCCGGATCTAAAATTCTTCTTTGCCGGGGACGGTTCAGAGACGGAACCGCTAAAAGGACTATGCTCTCGATTGAATCTGGATAATTATGTAATCTTTGCCGGATATATCAGAGAGATATTTGAGACTATGGCTGGATTCGACCTCCTGGTTTTGTCTTCCATTATCGAGCCTTTTGGTCTGGTTCTGGCAGAAGGGATGGCTTTGAAAAAACCTATAGTTGCTACCAGGGTTGGCGGTGTTCCAGAAGTAATCCAAGATAGAGTAACCGGGTTTTTGGTTCCTCCGAAAGATCCTCATTTATTAGCCCAGGCAATTATAACTTTGCTTCAAGATAGAAAACTTGCAGCAAGTCTGGGAGAAGAGGGTCGAAAAAGGGTGGAAGCTTTTTTCGATATAAAAAAAATGGTCGATAAGATCGAATTGCTTTTGGCCGGAATGCTCTGATAACAAAAGGCACTGTTAACTTGAGGTAACCAGTGCCTTTAAACAAATAGAGACCTGAATTCTATTTTTGGGGAGCTGGAGGCTGCGGTGCACCAACCGCGTAGATTACCGGAACAGTAATCCTGGTGTTCTCCTTCCCCTGCAGGTCAATGGTAAAAACTTTCTTGAACCCTTCAGCTGGAAGTTCTTTGATCGGTTTCAGCTTTATCTCGGCAGTCTTGCCTGGTTTGAGACTTTTATCTGCTTTGATTTTGAAAAACTCTTTCGGATAATCTACTACCTTGATTTTATACTCGAGAATATCCACATCCTTTAAGGTAAATTTTTGTTCCTGGGGTTTCTCGCCCTGTCGCACTGAGAAATCCAGGAAGGTAGGGTAGGTCCTGATCGGGAAAGTGGTATCCTCCTGAGGCACAATCAATGCGTGTAGATCTATTTTCTGAACCTGGGGTATGGTATCTTCCTTAAAAGTTACATTAGCGTACTTGTTAACCCTCCCCGGGGTAAGTCCAGAAGTATAACTTACGATCAGCTCTGTGCTATCACCGATAGCAAGCTCCATCTTCTTAAGAGGAGCCTTTGTGCACCCTCAAGCGACCGATACGTTAAGTGCCCTCAGGGTATCGGTCCCCACGTTCTTTAACCAGAAACTGTGGCTGAGCACTGAATTCTGGGGAGCCCTGCCAAAATCCCAGTTGGTCTCGGAAATCTGCAGTCTTGCTCCTGCAGCCAGCAGTCCGGTCTGGGTGAAAGCGAATACCAGAATCAGAAATACCGGTATGCGGAAAAACCTATCTTTTATCATCTTCACCTCCTTAAGAGAAAAAAAATTATTTATTATATTTACGAAAATATCATCGAAAATTATTAAGAGTAATCGGCGAATTTAAAGGATTTATAACTTATTTTATCTTAACCCAAAAACTGAACTGCCTATTAATCACCTCACATTTTCACC
>DATKKH010000207.1:0-3339 GCA_035543035.1 Terriglobales bacterium
TTTCTGGAATTCTGCCGGAGCACCCTTCATTATCACTTCCTGAAGCTTTTCTCCCTGAACTACCTTGGGGAACTGCGGCTCTACGTTCTGCTCAGTCTGCTGCTTCTGGACCGGCTTTGTGGTCTTGGTCGCCTTGCCAAAGGCATATACTGACCAAAGCGTAAAAGCAAAGATTACTAATAACACTATTAAAAGACTTTTCTTCATTTCATTTCCTCCTTAAGAAAAATCAAAGGTGAAATTTTATTTCTTTCTCTTTCCTGGTCTTGCCCCTTTTTTTTCACCTCCTTTAACAGATCCCCTCTTCCCAGATGGTTAAAGTCGACAAAAGTTCAAGTTGACAATTACCCCTGTCTATCCTGAAAAAGAAGATAGACCTTAAGAAAGAGGTTTTAATTTAGTGAATTAAAATCTTAGAAGGGTAAAAACCAACTTTTTATGGGGTTGATTTCTGCCAACCACGAACCAGAAATCAACTTGTTAGTTTTATCGGCATTCCCTAAAGTAAGGTTTAGCCACTTATAAATATAAACCTTACCTTCTTTTTGTCAAGAGGAAAATGCAAAAAAAAACCATTTATTTTTGAAAAATAAGCAGGAGTCAAGTTTCAATAAGTCAACAAATTAACCTAAAAGGGACAGGTGTAGTCTTATTTGGCACTGACCTGTGAATTTGAATCCTCGCCAAAAACTAGATTTTTTTGAAAATCCAGCTCTCCGCTCTTCGTTGGTCTCAAGACCAGCGAAGAAAAAGCCGCTTCCCCGTCAGCTTCAGCTGACGGCAATCATTTATTCCCGTCACCTTCAGGGGAGGGTAAAGTCTGCTCTTTTGGAATCTTTTTTTGGGGGCTGTGCCGGGTTTGCTTCCGTTTACTTTTGTGTCTTCCCTCTTCATCTGAGACAGACTTCAATGCTAAATCACCTGACCCCTTGAAGCCTTGAACCCTTTCTTCAAAAGAAAACGCCCGACACAAAGGTCGGGCGCTACATTTTTTTGCTCCTTGCCACAAGCTCCCAGCTCCAAGCTTTTTAGGAGGACGGGGTCGTCTTCCATCTTCCTTCTTCCGTCTTCCTTTTGTTTTTCTTGGAGACAAGCACCGGCACTATTTACTCCCCAGCCAAGCGATCCTGAAAGGGTCGCACTACGAATACATCCCTGTTTTTGCTACTTGCTACCTGCTACAAGCTACCGACTTATCTTATTCCCGCACTGATCCGGCTGGTTCTGATATTCTCTTTGAAAACCCTGGCTAACCGTTTGATCCCCTCCCTGATCATCTCCTCGGACATGGTGCAGAAGTTCAGTCTGAGGGTATTGTCTTTGTCTTCTCTGGCAAAAAAGAACTTGCCCGGAACGTAGGCTACTTTTTCGGAAATGGCTTTATCCAGAAGCTCGGTTGCAGATGCTCCCTCTGGCAGCTCCACCCAGAGGAAAAGTCCTCCTTCGGGTTTGGTCCAGGTTATCTCCTCCGGGAAATATTCTTCCAATGCATCCAGCATCACCTTCATCCTTATGGCATAAGCTTCTTTGATTTTCTCGATATGCTGGTCCAGTTTTCCGTTCTTGAGGTATTCATAGATCACGTACTGGGCAAAAGTAGAAGTCTGTAAGTCGGTCCCCTGTTTCATTCTCTCGAAAACTCCCATCACCTCTTTGGATGCGGCAATCCAGGCTAATCTCATTCCCGGAAGTATTATCTTCGAAAAAGTTCCCAGCTGAATCACCAGCTCACCGCCCAGGCTTTTAAGGGAAGGCACATCCTCTCCCCTGTACCTCAGCTCGCCGTAAGGGTTATCGTCGATTATCGGGACATAATATTCCTGAGCCAGGTCGACTAACATCTTTCTCCGTTCATAGCTCATAGTTATGCCTGAGGGATTCTGGAAATTCGGGACCACGTAGATGAAACGAGGCTTGGTTTTTTTGATCGCCTCGCTCACCTGGTCTATTCTCATCCCGTCCTGGTCCATATCCACGGTGGTGTAATGGGGACCGTAGGCGTTGAACGCCTGCAGAGCTCCCAGATAAGTCGGGTCTTCGACCACCAGGAAGCTTCCCGGATCGATGAAAACCTTGCCCACCAGATCCAGACCCTGCTGGGACCCGCAGGTAACCATGATATTTTCCTCGTCCAGCTTGGTGCTGCCTTTTGACAGCCGGTCTGCCAGGAATTTCCGCAGAGGCGGATAACCCATGGTCAAGGAATATTGCAGGGCTTTATCCCCATTTTTTTCCAATACATTGATACACGCTTCCTTTATCTCCTCAATCGGGAAAAGTTCCGGGGCAGGCAAGCCGCCGGCAAACGAAATGATCTCTGGTCTTTCGGTTATTTTCAGAATTTCCCGGATGGCGGAGCTTTTCATCTTCCAGGCTCTTTCAGAGAAAATCCAGTTCAAAATCACAATTCCTCCTTATATTGTTTATAGATTCTCATCCTCGACTACTCTCATGCGGTGATATTTTAAGCAAAAAAAACTTTAAGTCAAGTGAATTAAGAAGCATAAAACAGGATTTTTGCTGAGAAACATCGAATATGCCTTTTCCCCTCTCCTTCCTAATGGAAGAATTGGGGAGAGGTTTTTTTCTTGGTTGGTTTCCCTGCCTGCCAAAAGAGTAGAGCGTAGCGATGAGGTCTGTGCCCGACGAATGAAGAAACACCGGAGACAAGCTCCAACGCTACAAGCTTCGCAGTGCAAGGCTTCAGCCTTGAAAAAGAAGCGACCCTTAAAGGGTCGCACTACGAAATACCCCAACAATAGAAACGTCCGAGACCGGCTCGGACACTGCATCACTTGACCCCTTGACTCCTTGAACCCCTTCTTCAAAAGAAAACGCCCGACATTAAGGTCGGGCGCTACAAACTTTTTTGCTACTGGCTGCTTGCTGCAAGCTGCCAGCTTCCCTCAGTCAGACCCGTGGCAATATCCGCAGAAACCAACCCCTGTCTTGGGACCTTTGGTGTGACACTCGTAGCAGAAATAATTGTCATCCTCGTGCCAGGGTCCCTTGCCTAAATTCGAGGCAAATCCCGGAGGATGAATATCGTGGTCATTACCTTTTCCCGGAGTTTTATCCTGGTGGCACCAGGTGCAGATCGGGTCAGCGGTATCGTGACAGGAAGCGCACGACTCCATATCTTTTCTGGCATACTCCCCGTGCTTTGACCCTGCCCAGTCCGGGATCGAGTGATTCAGGGGTATTGCCCCTTCCTGGGTATGGCACTCATTGCAGAAATCTTTGGTCAGATGACAGGACAGGCAGTCTTTTTCCTTGGATTTGGCATCCATCCCGTGAGTAAATTTATAATTCAGGGGATGGGTTTTCTGGAAAAGGTTA
>DATKKH010000208.1:0-4812 GCA_035543035.1 Terriglobales bacterium
TTCTCTCGAGATCGCATCGAAAATCATCCAGCAGAAAATCGAAAAGGACGAAAAAGTCATCCTCAGAAATTTAAAGCATGCCCTGAAACACCTGTTAGATAAAGGAAAAATAATAGTCAGGCTGAATCCTGCGGACCTGGAAATAATCGGAAAACAATCCAAAGAGCTCAAGACAGCAGAAGGATTAAAGGAGTTGATCCTAGAAGAAGATAGTAATGTTACCAGGGGAGGCTGTCTAATTCACTCCGATTTAGGTCATATCGATGCTCGCATAGAGACCCAGCTTGAAATTATAGGGAAAACATTATTAGAAACAACCAAAGCTTAGAGATTTTAATCTAACTTCAAAATGAATTCTCAAAAATATCTCGAAGCACTTGATAAGGTCGATCCTTACAGGATCAACGGCAAGGTGCAGAAGATAGTGGGGATGGTAATCGAATCCTCTGGTCCGGCTGCTTCTATTGGCGAACTCTGCTTTATTGATAACCGGGAGAAAAAAAAGATTTTAGCAGAAGTGGTCGGGTTCAAGGAGGACAGGGTCATTTTGATGCCACTTGGAGAGATGAGAGGCATAACTCCCGGCAGTTTTGTGGTTTCTACTGGAAAAGACTTTTGCATCCAGATTGGAAAGGACCTGATTGGCAGAGTCTTGAATGGTCTGGGAAAGCCAATAGATGAAAAAGGTGATTTGCAGGAAAACGAAATCAGTTCGATTCATTCTACCCCTCCTGAGCCGCTGAAACGTCAAAGAATTGTCAAACCTTTTCATACTGGAATCAGAGCGATCGACACTTTGCTGACCTGCGGTCAGGGGCAAAGGATGGGAATCTTTTCTGGAAGCGGGGTGGGAAAGAGTGTCCTTTTAGGGATGATCGCCAGAGATTCCTCAGCTGACGTAAACGTAATTGCCCTTATCGGGGAAAGAGGAAGAGAAGTCAGGGAATTCATCGAACGAGATTTAAAAGAAGAAGGTCTGAAAAAAACAGTCGTAATTGCAGCTACTGCAGACCAGGCTCCTTTGGTCCGGGTTAAGGCAGCCCTGGTGGCTACGACTATTGCGGAATATTTCAGAGACTTAGGGATGAACGTGCTTTTGCTTATGGACTCTTTGACCCGCATAGCCTTGGCTCAAAGGGAAGTTGGCTTAGCAGTAGGCGAGCCGCCTACTACCCGTGGATTCACCCCCTCGGTGTTTTCTCTTTTACCCCAGATTTTAGAAAGGGCAGGAACTTCTAACTCTGGAAGCATCACCGGCTTTTATGCTGTCCTGGTAGAAGGTGACGATTTCAACGAGCCGATCTCGGACTGCTCCAGAGCGACCCTGGATGGCCACATAATCCTCTCACGGAAATTAGCCGGGTTGAATCACTATCCTGCAGTAGACGTTCTAGAATCCGTAAGCAGGGTGATGAAAGATGTGGCTTCCAGAGAACAGTTAGAGCTTTCAAATAAACTTAAAAATCTGTTGGCTGCCTATAAAGAGGCTGAAGACCTGATCAACATTGGAGCTTATTCACCAGGCTCTAACCGCAAAGTAGATTATGCTTTGTCCAAAATGGAAAAAATCAATGCCTTCTTGCAACAGAAAATCGATGAACACTCGGATTTCGAAGCCAGTCTAAATCAATTAAAAGGGATTTTTAAAGAATGAAAAAATTTAGTTACAAGCTTCACAGTATAGAGGATTTTAGAAAAGAACGCCTGAGGACTGCTCAGAAGGAACTCAGAAAAATTAGAGACGAGTTCCAATCCGAAAGAAAAACTCTTAATCTGCTGACTGATCAGAAAAAAGATTATCACTCTAAATTAAAAGACAAATCGAATTCATTTTTGGAATTGCCTGAGCTTAGCTGGTATAAAGAGTACCTGCATCAATTGGAAGAAAAGATCAAAGAGAAAAAACAAGATTTAAAAATATTGAAACAAAATCTAACTCGACTTAAAAAGCTGACGGAGGAAAGAGAAAAAGAAAAAAAGACCCTGGAAAAAAATCGACAGGCAAAATTCACTCAGTTCATTGCAGAATCGAAAAGAGATGAGCAAAAGGAACTGGACGAGATCAGCAGGGTGCTTTTTCATAAATGACAATTATCCGATAATAGTCAACACTGGCTCTTATCCGGTTTATTTATAATCGCACAGTCAAAGGAAGTTTTTACCAAAGGTCAGGAATTATTTTCGAGGAAGAGCAATTCAAAAAAAATTATCATAAATCCGGGATATATCTAACCACTTGAGAAGCAAAGAGATAACCCGGTGAGACATAATTTTATAATGGTTGGCACGGAAATTGCAAAATATATCAGACGTTAATAACCGAAGTTACAGCACACCAGGCTTGAGAAACTGGATTTTCAACATCGGTTTCTCAAGCAAAAAGTCGGAGAGGGGGAAAATGGCTGAGAGAATGAAATGGACCTTCATCCTCTCAGCCTGCATATTTTGGGAGCCAAAAGTATTAGCTGAAATAGATTTGATGATCAAGGATTTATGAACTTGAAGCCCTACGATTTGAGGCAAATCAACAAATTATCGTCTTGCATTGAAAAAAAGCTGGGCGAGGTAAATCGCCGTTTCGTAGAGAATCTCAGTCAGTTTCTTAAGACTCTTACCAAGGAAATGAAAGAGGATATTCTGATTTCATCACAAGCGGTGACATCAGAACGGTATATTTCGGAAAAGAGTGCAGAGGATTTAGTTTTTGCTTTCGAGATAGAACCTGGAGAAAAGGGATATCTCTCACTTGACCGGAATATGATCTCTCATCTATTGAAACTTTATCTTGGTTATCCGGACAAAGATACTACCTCGACATTAAAGCTTACCGGGATTGAAGAAAATGCATTATTCCAGCTGGTAAAGGATATGGTTAAAGAGTTACATAAAGCCTGGACTGATGATTTAAGAATAGGAGAAATTTCCCCTGATCACGGAAAAGGATCGGGAGATAGATTCGCAGTTTCTAAATTCACTGTCAAATTCAATAATACCTCCGGAGAAATAGCAATAAGTTACCCGAACTCAGTTTTGGATAAAATCTGCTGTGATGTCTCAAGTTCAAGAATACAATTCAAACAGGATATCAAAGAGCTGATAGAGGATTCAGTGGCGGAACTGAACTGCGTCTTAGGAAACGTAGAGACGCATAGCCATGCGTCTCTACAATTGACTCTAAATCAGATTGCAGAGCTTAAGCCAGGGGATGTTATTCTTACGGACAAGGAAGGAGACTCCCAAGTAACGATTTCAATTCAGGGAAAAAATAAATTCGAAGGTATCCCGGGAATTTATAAAGACAAAAAAGGGGTGAAAATCACCTCTTTTTTTTCTTAACAGGAGAGAAAATGAAGGAAAATAAAATCTTACAAGGTGAGATCTATTCGCCGGATAATCAAAAATCGTCTGAGAATGAGGTTTCAGTAAAAAGAGGTGAGTTTTCAGAACTGACCTCTGATTTTAGGAAGTCTGAAAAGCAGGACATATCTTTTCTTTCAGAAGTATGCCTTCCGGTTAATGTCGAATTGGGTCACTCGAGAATGAAAATCAAGGATATTTTGGAATTAGGACCCGGCTCGGTAGTTCAGTTGGACAAACTACCGGATGAGCCGGTTGAGCTGTATGTCGGTGATAAACCTCTGGCAAAGGGAGAAGTGGTGGTCGTGGGTGAAAGGCTGGGAGTCCGGATCACGGAAATAATCTGTCCATCAATTACAGAGGGGTCATAGTTAAAGATGAATAATCTGTTAACGATTTTAGTGTCGACTAACTTAGTTGCTCAGACTGAGAAGGTTCCGGATGTCGGAACAGGCAGTCTGATAATCAGGCTTTTCCTGTCCCTGGTTTTGATTATTGGGCTTATTTATTTATCACTTTTCCTGCTGAAGAAAAGCTCTCTCGGCATTAGAAAGAATAGAACAGGAGAATTGATTCAAGTTTTAGAAAGGTGCTATGTTTCTCCGAAAAAAGGAATATTCATTGTCAAAATTGGTTCAAAGGTTCTGGCTTTAGGCGTGACCGAGGCACATATAAATCTTTTATCGGAAATCAATCTTAACTCCGATACTAAGACGGACTCGGAAGATAAAATTGTTTCGGAAAAAGAGATTCAAAGTTCTTTGTTAAAGAAGATTAAAGGAAAGCTAAATCTATAAAATCATATCAAGGTTTGGAGAAACCTCACCTTGACCCTCACCATGAAAAGAAGAGGGGGTGCGTAGCGCGAGGCTTTCAGCCTCGCAATGCGACCCTGAGAGGGTCGCGCTACGAAGAACCGTCGGGTCAGGGGATCTGACTCCACAGAAAGAATCTGTATGTGTCGGGTGAACAAAACAAAACTTAAATTGATTCTGGGGATAGCTGTATTCCTCGTTCTGCTGACGTTTGGTAATGCTGTTGCCCAGTCCGTCCCCAAGCTTTCTGTCGAACTAGGCAAAGTGAATAATCCCAAAGACCTGTCGTATGGTTTGCAGCTCCTATTAATCATCACGGTTCTGGCTTTAGCCCCTTCGATTTTGATTATGGTGACGTCCTTCACCAGAATTGTAGTAGTTTTAGCATTTCTAAAACAGTCCATAGGAACTCCCCAGGTACCACCTAACCAGCTTATTTTTGCGTTAGCTTTGATATTGACATTTTTTGTTATGTCCCCGGTGATATTTAACATTAACCAGAATGCGCTGCAGCCTTATCTGAAAGGGGAGTTGAATCAGAACCAGGCTTATGAGAAAGGGATAAAACCTTTAAGGGAGTTCATGTTCAACCAGACCAGGGAGAAGGACCTGGCATTGTTTGTCCAGCTGGCTAAATTGC
>DATKKH010000209.1:0-16148 GCA_035543035.1 Terriglobales bacterium
TTTGGCAAGGCGACCAAGACCACAAAGCCGGTCCAGAAGCAGCAGACTGAGCAGAACGTAGAGCCGCAGTTCCCCAAGGTAGTTCAGGGAGAAAAGCTTCAGGAAGTGATAATGAAGGGTGCTCCGGCAGAATTCCAGAAAGGGGTTCAATCCAAGAAAGGCAAAACCCCGGCGGAGATACAGCAGAAGGAAGAGCAGCCAGTGCACGTTCCTGATGTCAACATGACGGAAGAGGCTATGCCGGTATATTGCATAGTGGGGAACCAGACTGCAGCCTGCTGTTATTATCAGCCCGCGGGTAACGATTACCTGATCGGCTGGGGCAGGATCAGATTCTGCACCTATCTGGACATCGAGAACAACAACCCGGTGACCCCGGCCTGCGCATTTCCTTATTACCCGTTTGACGTGGATACCATCACCACCCAGATTTATGCGGGAGACGTTTGCAGCCTGTATGTTCTGGCAGTGACCTATTCATCCAGAGACTTAGGCGGCGGCTGCATGTTTTTGAATGCGGTAGTTTCCAGAAGCGACAGTTTCTGGGTTCAGCATCCGGGCGGATTTTTAACCATCAAGGTACCGATGGCGACAGCCAATGCCTGCGTGTATGGACCGTTCTTCGGACTGTTCGGGATCAAGAACACCGACGATTTCTATACTGGTGGACCGTTCGACGGGATACCTTTGTCCTGGATTTATGACATTTCCGGCAGGGAGTGCATCAGCTACTGGAACTCGAACCTGATCGGGACCGGCGGAAGCTTCTATGATGTGGTTCCTAACGGAATAGTCAGCGGAGCAATCAGGGTGAGAGCGATTGGACATACTGCAGCAGACAATGCCTGCTTACCTCCGGCCAACGAGTGGTATTACAAGCCGGCGACGACAGCTGCCCCGTCAGGACTGCCTGATTATGATCAGGGACAGTTCCCGCCAGCCTTCTGCGGACCGACCGCAGGTGCGGATGTGCTGTTCTGGCAGTTATCCAACAATTCCGGTCTGGCAATACCCGGCGACGTACCTACACTGGTGAACGAGATAGCAGTTGCCTCCGGAACAGTTCCAGCAGTTGGAACAGTGTGCGATAACTTGGAAACAGGACTTTTGAACGTAGCCAAGGCGCACGGCGGCTGGTGGTTTGCAGAAACCACAGTCTATGCACCTGATTTCGTATACGTCCAGAAATGGACCAGACAGTGCCATACGTTTACTCTGTTACTCGGATTCTGGCAGACACCGGACGGCGGGACCACCTGGTACAGATTCGGCGGTCACTTCGTAGCAGTTTCGGGCGTGGATATTTTTGGACCGACCTATCAGTTTGCCATCAGCGATCCGGCAATCGATAATGCGGAAGCAGGCGGACCCGGAGTGGTTACTGATCCAGCTGGAACTTTCCCGCATGTAGGAAACTTCATATACCATAATGATCCGTTCAACACCTCCAAGGATTGGTATCCGGTTGCCTGGCCTTCAGCCAGCCCGGGCGGATATCTGTATCTTCCGACCTACGTAGTGAACTGGCCAGATTTCCAGGGCCAGAATGCCGGACCTCTCCCGAATACCGGAACATTCAATCCTGCATTCCCAGTTCAGGTGGAAGTCGAGCAGGCAATCGACCTGTATCAGGGAGAGAAGAGACTGAGCGGGACGGTAAATGGTTCCAATGTGGACGAAGTCAACAACAATATGGGCGGTATTACTCCGTTTGACGTGCTGTTCGGAGCCGTAGTTGTCAGCCCGCTGTATTATGGAAGTCTCTTCAGCGGAACTTCTCAGGCAGACTTGAGAGGAGACTATGGAGATTACTACCCGGTCCAGGACTTCACTCCATTAGGACCTCCGGTCGTGGATAACTTCTCGGTTGCCGGCAAGGCCGGTAATTATGACATCCAGATGGTGACAGTCAACTTCGGCCATGCAGATTTAGCCGATCTGGACTATCAGCAGCATGCATTTGGAGTCACAGTCCCAGCTGGCGGCGGTGAGGATGCCAAGTACATGATCGAGGACGTGTATATCATCGAGAACGAGGGAACATCTCCTGTTCTCGGTCTGGGAAAAGCGCTGTTCTTCGATTACGATGTAGGTGGAAACGCTGCCATCGTGGATGTTGATCAACAGCATGCATCCCTGTGGATGTATGATGCAGTTGCTCCTGATACCGTGTTCGGTTTGACCGAAGTTCCAGCAGTAAAGGGCGTTGCTCCGATTACTGGCTGGGGTATCAGCAACACACTCCGAATCTACGACAAGCAGTATGTCGACTCCATGTGGTTATATATGCAGCACGATCCAGCAACCGGCATTACCGGCTGGGGAACCGAAGGTAATCCGGCTGGCGAGGATATGTCTCTGCTGATGGCTGACGCACCATTTGACTTAGCGCCTGAAGTTCCTCACATAAACAAGTACATCAAGTGGGGATACATTGGACCGATAGCGACAGGCGGAGATGCTGCATACAGGCACTTCCTGTACAACATTCTGCAGACCCTCGGTTACTACCGCGGTGACGTGAACAAGGACGGGAAGTTCGACGTGGCAGACATCATCTACACAGTCAACTACTGCTTCAAGGGCGGACCCAAGCCGGTCGAGTTTGTGGATCAGGGTGACGTCAACAATGACGGCAATACCAACGTCACAGACATCATCTACATGGTCAACAACCGGTTCAAAGGCGGACCGTTCCCGATCGACAAGGAACGCTTCTACGAAGCAGCTCCGATTCCAGCGAATCAGAAAGGTCTGACAGTCAGAGAGTCGTTGTTCAACGATGTTGCCTGGAAGACACTTGGCCAGTAACTGAAACTGAGACAGTAATGGATAAAATCCCTTCCCCCGATAAGGGGGAGGGGATTTTTTTTAGAGAAAGGGTCCAAGGATTCAAGGGATCGAGGAATCGAGTGAAGAAAGACACCTGAACCCTTGAATCCTTGGCTCCCTGAACCCAGGTTAAAAATGGATTCAAGCATTCGAATCGCTGCCGTCTCCTAAAGGAGTCGGGAATAGACGTCAAAAAAAGGAAGACGAAAGCAGGAAGATGGAAGATGACCCCGCCCTGTCCTCCTGATCAAAATCAAAATGCAAGATGACAAGTTATTTTTTGATTGACAATTATCCCCGCTAATATTACCTTTTGAAAAATTTTATCCGGGGCAGGACTGAAATCTCAGGAGTCACTCCTGACATTTCTGGAGAATTCGCTGACAGGCAAGAAGAAAGGAGCTTATTATGTGGGCGTTGAAAATTCTCTTAATCCTGGTGATAATTATGCTTTTGATCGGCTTTTCCATATATAACTCCGGGGAATACGTCTCGGTGAACCTTTTTGGTTACCAATACACGGCAGTTCCGATGATAATCATAGCCTACTGGTCGCTGGTGATAGGAATGTTCATCTCCTTCTTACTGGGAATCGCCTATTATCTCCGGATTCAAGACGAGCTGAGGGAACAGAGAAAAGAGAACAAAAGGCTGATGGAGGAAATCACCGCACTCAGAAATATACCGCTGGAGGAGGAGAAGACGTAAAGAGCAGGCAGCAGGTAGCTCGTAGCAAGCAGCTAAAACTAAAAAAATCAAGAGTTCAATTGTTCAATAGTGCAACGAGGAAAATGCAAAGCCGATAAAATAATAGCGAATGCCGAATCGCAAAGCGCTAACAGCGAAAAGCAAGACGGAGGTTAAGTGAATTCTACTCACATTATCATAATCTTTGCAGTCAGCTTCATCATTCTTTTATTGATAACCTTCTGGGCGAGGTCCAGAAAAAAAGAGACTATACCCTCACAGAGAGCATATCTGGATGCGCTTCGGGCAATGGTGTCGGGTGACGATAAAATTGCTTTTCAGCGCTTCAAGCAGGTGGTAACCGAGGATACGAACAACCTGGATGCTTATCTGAAACTGGGCGACCTCTTCCGTAAAAAAGGCCAGCTCGACAAAGCTCTGCAAGTGCATAACGAGCTCACTTTACGCTATGGGTTGTCAGATGAGGTTCGGGTGGAAATCCTCAAGAGCCTGGCAGAGGATTATATCGAAGCTAAGGACTGGGACAAAGGAATATCAACCCTGAATGATCTCTTAAAATCGGACCACCATAACCTCTGGGCTAAAAAAAGACTTTTGACCTGCTATGAGGAACTTTCTTCCTGGGAAGAGGCAATCAGGCTGAGAGATGAGCTTAGCAAAGACAAACAGGAGAAGGAGCGGAATTATCCGATCCTGGCTTTGTATAAAGTTTTCCAGGGAAACGAGCTGGCCTCCAAGGAAGAGTATCACAAAGCCAGGGTGGCATATAAAGATGCTTTGAGTTACGACGAGAAATGCATTCCGGCATATCTGTATCTGGGCGAAGCTTACATAGCAGACCGAAGACCCGAAGATGCAATAAGCTACTGGAAGAAGCTTTTGGAGAAAGTCCCGCAGGCAGGCTATCTGATTTTTGACCGTCTGGAAGAAACTCTCTTCGAAATCGGCAGTTATAGCGAGATGGCAGAGATCTATGACCGGATTTTAAAAGACAATCCCAAGGATATAAAAGCCTTGCAGGCTCTGGCAGTGATCTCCGAGAAAAAGGGACGGCTGGACCAGGCAAAAGAAAGCTACAAAAGGATTCTGGAAATCGAACCCGGATACCTTCCGGCAAAACTTAACCTTATCAAAATATGCCAGGAAACAGGGCAGCTGGTCAGAGCCAAAACCGAGCTGGAAGAGCTTTCTTTCAAACTCGGGAAAAGGGGAGAATCTTTCACCTGTTCCAGATGCGGGTATAATTCCGAGATACCGCTGTGGAAATGTCCCTCCTGCAAGGAATGGAACAGCTATAATATCTGATCTTCAAAATGAATCTCAGACAATTCAGTTCTTTTCTGGCGATTATTTTTTCTGCTCTTTTTTTTCTAATATCCCCAGTTAAGAGTCAGAATTTAGAACAAGCTATAAAATTCTACGACCAGGGTGATTACAAGGATGCTAAGGATGAGTTAAACAGCTACCTGGAGTCCAACCCTTCAGATTATGAAGCTCTTTACTACGCCGGCAAATTAGAGGGGGATGCGGAAAAGGCGGCTGGATATTTCAAAAAAGTCTGGGGAAGCTCCTCTCAAATAAAAAAAGAAGAGTCCGGTCTGGAGCTTTGCCTTTACTATCAGGCCGCAGGGCTGGATGATTCAGTTTTGACTATCAGCTCAAAATTCAAAAAAACTTTTCCCAAGAGTCCTTTACTACCACAGATTTTATGGCTGGAAAGCAAGTCTCTTTTAGCTACGGGTAAAACAGAGCAAGCCTTAAAAGGATGTAGAAATATAATTGACCAGTATCCCTCTTCTTCCTGGGCGGCCTGGGCACAATTAGGAATAGCGGATATCTATTTTTCCCAGGGAGGTTTCAGCCGGAGCATAAAAGAGTATACCAAGATTATAGATAAATATGCCGGCACGGAAGCTTTTCCTTTAGCCTTAGCCGGGATGTCCCGTGCTTTTGATGCTACTGGAGATAAAGATAAAGCAGTCCTTTATATGAATCTCTGTAAAGAAAGATATCCCGGAGGCATCGATAGCCAAAGCCAGGTTCAGGCTGAGGAAATCATCCCCCGTAAAGATCCTGGCACAGCGGAAAAGCTGACCGGAACAAAATACAGCGTGCAGATAGGCGTATTTGCCAATCAGGAAAATGCGGACAAAATGATGCAAAAGCTGAAATCCCAAGGATATAGTCCGGAACAAAGCTCCAGGACTATTCAGAATAAAACATATTATGTGGTGCGGGTCGGGTTATTTGATTCCCTTTCAGAGGCTCAAAAACTCAGGGAGAAGCTGGAAAGGGAAGAGGGCGAGGTCTACCGAGTAGTCAGTAATTGAAGTAAAAAAGTCTCCTGCCTTCAGGTTTCTTCAAAGATCAAAAAATGGAAAAATTCTCCACTCCCCTGATGGAACAATATAACCGGATCAAGAGCGAGCATCCGGATGAAATCGTTTTTTTCCGGATGGGGGATTTCTACGAGATGTTCGGTGAAGATGCCAAGGTCGCCTCAAAGATTTTAGGAATAACCTTAACCTCCAGAGCACATGGTAAAATGGAAAGAGTCCCCCTGGCAGGGGTTCCCTACCATGCGGCGGAAAAATATCTCACCAGGTTATTAAAAGCCGGGAAAAAAGTGGTGGTCTGCGAGCAGATCGAAGATCCCAAAAAAGCAAAAGGACTGGTCAAAAGGGATATAGTCGAAATCATCACTCCGGGAACCATTACTCTGGATCAGGCCCTGGATACCCAGGAGAACAATTACCTGGCAGGAGTTTTTGAGGGGAAAGATAAATATGGTATAGCATTCATAGAGCTTTCTACCGGCGAGTTTAAAATGGAGGAGGTCGTTCCTGAAAAGCTTAAGGAGATGTTAAATACCATTGCTCCATCAGAGATACTTATTCCGGAGGAATGGGAGCAGAGCAAAAAAGAGGAATTCAAAAAGGGTCTGAATTTCCAATTCACCCTAACACCCGTGGAGGGATGGAAATTCTCACACGATTACGCATTCAAACTCCTGACAGAGCATTTTAAGGTCTCCTCTTTAGAAGGATTCGGAGTACAGGAACTAAAATCCGGCACCTGTTCAGCCGGAGCGATACTGTCCTATCTCAATCAGACCAAGAAGACTCTACTCACTCACCTGAACAAAATCTCCAGGATATCAAATCCGGGAGAGATGTTTCTGGACTCAAACACTATTCGCAATCTGGAGTTACTTTCCTCCTTAGGGACAAAAGAGAAAGAGCATACACTTTTCTCCTTGCTCAATCAGACCAAGACTCCGATGGGCGCAAGGCTTCTGAGAAGCTGGATTACCAGACCGCTTTTGAATCCGCTGATGATAAAAAAGCGCCAGGAAGGGGTTAGTGAGTTCTATGATGATAGAGGCTTGTCAGATAATATCTGTGAAAAATTGGATTCGATTTCTGACCTAGAAAGACTCAGCGGCAAGTTAGGTTATGGCAAGGCTAATCCGAAAGACCTCATAGGGTTAAAGGAATCTTTTAAAGTTATTCCTGAAATTGGGAATTTACTTTACTCGGCAAAATCCTCAATTCTAAAAGAAATATCTAATTCATTTCCAGAGGTCTCGGATATCGTCAAACTGATCGAAGAATCTGTAGTAGATGACCCTCCTTTGATTTTGACTGAAGGAGGGATCATCAGAAAAGGGTTTGATCAGAGCTTGGATGAGTTGAAAAATAATGTATCTGAAAACAAAAACTGGATCGCTCATCTGGAGAAAAATGAGAAAGAAAAAACCGGCATTTCGTCTTTGAAGGTCGGGTTTAACCAGATCTTCGGATATTATATCGAAATCACCAAACCCCATCTTTCCAAAGTCCCTCAGGATTATATCAGAAAACAGACTATGGTGAATGCGGAAAGATTCGTTACGCCCGAGCTTAAGGAAAGAGAAGCAAAGATATTAGGTGCGGAGGAAAAGATTTTTCAGATGGAATATGAGCTTTTCCTGAAAATCAGGGACCAGGTTGCTACAAGGACTAAAGATATTCAGCTCTGCGCAGAGCTTTTAGCCAGTCTGGATTTACTCCTATCGTTTTCCATGGTCGCCAGAGAAAACAATTACATTATTCCTGAAGTAGATGACGGAGACTTGATTTTGATTGAAGAGGGAAGGCATCCGGTGATCGAGCATATTTTAGAATACGGAGCATTCATCCCAAATGATACCAGGATAGGAGAGGAGGAAAGGATTCACATCATCACCGGTCCGAATATGGCTGGGAAATCTACCTATCTGCGTCAGGTCGGTTTGATCGTTCTCTTAGCCCAGATAGGCTCTTTTGTGCCGGCAAAAAAAGCCAAAATTGGAATCGTAGATCGGATCTTCACCCGAGTGGGAGCAATGGATAACATTTCCCTAGGTCAGAGCACTTTCTTAGTTGAAATGAACGAGACAGCCAATATACTGAATAATGCCACCTCAAAAAGTCTAATCCTCTTAGATGAAATTGGAAGAGGGACGTCCACTTTTGACGGGCTTTCTATTGCTTGGTCAGTTACCGAATATCTGCACAACAATGAAAAGCTCTGCGCCAAAACATTGTTTGCCACTCATTATCACGAATTGACCGAACTGGCGAAATATCTTCCCAAGCTCAGGAATTATAATGTGGCAGTTAAGGAATGGGAAGACGAGGTCATCTTCCTGCGCAAAATAATCCCCGGAGGCTGTGACGACAGCTATGGGATTCAGGTGGCACGTTTAGCCGGCATACCAAGAGAAGTTCTGGAAAGGGCCAAGGAGATTTTGTCTGAGCTGGAATCGGGTGAGCATACTTACGAGAAACTTCCCCAGGCCAGGGGTGAGACTATTGCCAGAGATTTTCAGCTAAGTATCTTCTCGCCAATGGAAAAACTGCTCTACGAGGAGCTGAAAAAAATTGAGATCGAGAAATTGACACCGCTGGAGGCGCTGAATAAATTGGAAGAGTTAAAGAGAAAAGTCAAAAAACAGTAGCATGTAGTGAGTAGCGAGGGGAGAGGAATAAGTAGTCGGAGCTTGTCTCCGACGTTTTGTTATTACGCCGGGCTAAGGTCCCGACGCTACGGATGACTCTCTCCTTATAGGAGAGGGAATAAGGAGACGCATTCGATGCGTCTCTGTTTTTTCATCCGCTGGATGATAACAACCAGCATGAGCGAGTCTCTACTTTTCTCTAAACCGTAGACCCACGTTGCCCTCAACGTGGGTATTATTAGTCCCGCCTTGGGGGCAAGGTGGGACTACCAGATTTTTTGAAGGTAGAGCTAAAACTGAAGTTTTGCACTTCAGAAAAAAAATCCGAATTTTTGAAATTATTTTACCGAACTCTTGACAAGATAGAAGGTATATATTATAATCAGACCACTTTGGTTACCTTTAACCTTTTTTATAAGGAGGTTGGGATGAGAAGGTTGACAGTCGTTATGCTGGCGGCTCTGGGACTGCTCCTCTCAGTATCGGGGGTACAGGCTCAGTTCACGGGACAACTTTCCACTGCCAGCACCCTGCACGTAGGTCAGTACGATTTGGGCGGATACTTCGGAGTGTATGAAGACGCATTCGCTTTCTTCGGGCAGTTCAGGAGCGGGGTAGCGCAGGATTTCGATATGGGGTTGAAGTTAGGTGTGATCAATGAAGCTGCAAGCACTCACTTTCCGGGAGATAATACCGGGGTTCTGTTAGCCGGTGACTTTAAGTACCAGCTTCTGAGAGCCATGGCCAAGGATCCGTTTGATCTTTCCATCGGACTGGGGCTGGAGTTCTCAGCGGTGAGTCATTACAACATTTTCTCCGTCGGCGCGAATTTCATCGGCTCGTATGATTTCGACCTGAGCGGGGGAAGAACCATCTCTCCCTATGCCCGGTTAAATCTGAGAGGGCAGAGAGAGCATTATCACGAAGAATTTTTGATTGGTGAGGTCAGCGCAACGGATAACGACTTTAAGGTCGGGCTGAACGCCGGTGCCAGCCTGAAGGTCTCCAGCAACCTGCAGATTCTCGGAGAGCTGCAGTTCGATGAGGTCTTCGGGTTTATCGGGGGAGTGACTTACTCCTTTTGATAATCTGAAATAAAATAATTTCAAAAAGGCTCTGGTCATTGCAAGATATTCTTGACTGCCAGAGCTTTTTCGTTTTATTTGTGCTTGAGTCAAAGCACAAATCAAGGAGGATTAGGGATTGGACTGTATCAAAGTCGTTTTATTGGGGATAGTTCAGGGGTTGACAGAGTTTCTGCCGGTATCCAGCTCGGGCCATCTGGTTCTGGCGGAAAAGATTTTTAACCTTCATTCCGAACATATCTATTTAGAGGTTTTCCTGCATTTCGGGACTTTTATGGCAGTTCTGATTATATTCCGGAAAGACATTTACGGGATAATAAAGGCGCTCTGGAATAAAATCTTTAGGAGGCAGGAGGCAACCACCTCTGTCAATTATATTCACCTTTTTTTCTGCCTCTTTATTAGTACAATTCCAGCAGTGATTTTAGGACTATTGTTCAAAGATTATGTGGAAAATGCTTTTACCAGTAGTCAAATTGTATCCGTGATGTTGATCTTCACTGGCATATTCCTTTTCCTGACCAAATTCTCCAGAGTCAAAAAAGAATCAGTCGGCTTGCTGGATTCGTTGATAATCGGGATAGCCCAGGGGCTGGCTTTGCTTCCCGGGATCTCCCGCTCCGGCTGGACCATCGGCACTGGACTTTTCCGGGGAATCAAGGGGAGCAAGGCGGCGGAATTTTCTTTTCTCTTGTCTCTGCCTGTAATTCTGGGAGCATCACTCCTGAAGATGAAGGAAGGCTTGAGTCAAAAAATCCCTTTAGAGACTGTGGAGTTATATTGCTTAGGAGCCCTGTTCGCTTTTGTCTTCGGGTTTCTATCGATTAAATTTCTGCTTCGTATTATCAAAAAGGGTAAACTGGAATATTTTGGCTACTATTGCATAATCGTTGGTATTCTGAGTCTGATTTTATTGAAATGAGACGAGAGCTTCTTACCTCTATGCAGGCAGATAAATATAGAATACTGGTCATAAGATTTAGTTCACTGGGTGACGTTATCCTCACGGCTCCTGTTCTAGAGGCACTAAAAGATAACTACAAAAATTCCGAAATATCTATACTCACCAAGCAAAAATATCAGGGGCTTTTTGAGCCTGATCCAAGAGTCGATTCAATAATCTATTTTGATCCTAAGGAAAAGGACAAGGGTTTTCCCGGACTTCTTCGTCTGATAAAAAACTTAAACCAGGAAAGATTTGATCTGATCGTGGATTTACATTCGAATTTAAGGGGTTTTCTTATCCGTTTTCTGGTCAAGTCAAAAAGAAAAGTTCATTATAACAAAAAAACAATCGCTCGATACTTAATGGTTCATTTCAAAAGATTGAAGGCGAAGCCTGTTTCGACGGTTGATAACTACTTGAACAGCCTGGGAGAAACCGGAATAAAAGCGTGGAGCAGGAGTCCAACCCTTTATCCGAAAAAAGAGAGCCAAATCTGGGCAGAGAGATTTTTTGTCGAAAGCGGCCTGTCAGAACGAGAGATTCTGATCGGAATTGCTCCTGGAGCCAAATGGGAGACGAAGAAATGGGATGTGGATAAGTTTTCTTCCGTGGCTAAGGATTTGAGCCGGGATTTTTCCGCGAGAATATTACTGGTCGGAAATAAAGAGGATCAAAAGCTGGTAAATGAAATCGAACAACGGGCTGGAAAAGAGAGAGCTATTCACGCTTTCGATTTACCACTGGATAGGTTGATGGCTCTGGTGGAAAGGTGCGATCTATTCATCTCTAACGATTCAGGACCTATGCATCTAGCGTCAGCCTTAGGTGTCCCGACTATAGGGATTTTTGGGCCAACAGCTCCGGAGCTGGGTTTTTCACCCGCTGGTTTAGAAGACAAAATCTTTTGGTCAGGGGTGGGTTGCTCTCCCTGCAGTCTGCACGGGGAAAAGGAATGCGTCAGGGATTCCCGTTACTGTATGGATGATATAAAACCGAAGAAGGTCATCGAAGAAGCAAAAATAATATTAAATGCAAGCAAAGTTATTTTTCTGGACAGGGACGGAACTATTACCGAAGAGAAAGATTTTATCTCCAGGATCGAGGAGATAAAATTTATTCCCGGTTCCAAAGAAGCTTTGAAAACACTTCAGAATTCAGGTTACAAATTAGTTATTGTATCAAACCAGTCTGGAATTGCGAGAGGAATAATGACTGAGGAGCAGGTTCAAAAAGTCAACGACTTTATTTTAAAGGAGCTAGAAAAGGAGGGGATAGAAATTGAAGGGGTTTATTATTGCCCTCATCATCCGGACGAGAATTGCGATTGCCGCAAGCCTAAAACCGGCTTGGTAAAAAGAGCTTTGCAGGATCATCATCTTAAGCTCAGGAATTCCTGGACGATAGGTGACAAATTAGGTGACGTGTTTTTAGGCAAGAATATAAAGGGAAAATCTATTTTGGTCTTGACCGGATACGGTCAGAACACGAAACAAAAAATCGAATCGGATTCTGATGTATATGAATGGCAAAAGCCGGATTATATTGCCAAAGACCTTCTGGAAGCGGCATCTTTCATTGTTCTGTCAGATCCCAAGCCCTGACAGTAAACATGTGTCAGGAATAGCTCCTGACACAACTCAAAAAAGCGCGTAGGGGTGGAGCTTGTCTCCACCCTCTTATAAGGGCGGAGTTAAACTCCGCCCCTACACTCCGAGATGTGAGAATATGATTCTTAAAACCTTAACTGTAGGTGAGCTGGAGACTAACTGTTACATCCTGGGAGATGAAGGCAGTAAAGAGGGACTGGTCATTGACCCAGGTGGAGATTTTAAAATTATCGAGAAGGCTATAAAAGAATTAAATCTCAATATTAAATATATTGTCCTGACTCACGGGCATAGCGATCACATCCAGGTTTTAGCCGAGCTGAAAAAACATACCGGTGCTCAGATACTGATTCATGCAGAAGATGCAGAGATGCTTCCTCATCCGGAAAAAAATCTTTCTGTTTTCTCCTATAACCCCTTTTCCGCTCCTGGTGCGGATAAGCTTCTGAAAGATAACGACAAAATTAAAGTCGGACAGATAGAATTAGAGGTTTTACATACGCCAGGACATACAGAGGGTAGCATATCGCTTTGGACAGATAAGCTGATTTTTTCGGGAGATTTGATCTTCTACGGATCAGTCGGAAGAACCGATCTTCCGGGAGGTTCAAACCAGAAACTTTTCAGATCGATTCAGGATAAAATCCTGGATAAACCGGATGACACGGTAATTTATCCCGGACATGGTCCGGCTACCACGGTTGGAGAGGAGAGAAGGAATAATCCTTTTCTCAATTTCTAATGTTTACTGGAGTATAAACCTATCGTTCCGTCAGGTCTTAGACCTGACGGAGGCATGGTGTCAGGAGTAGCTCCTGACACAACTCAAATCAAGTAAAGCAAGGCCTTACACTCCAAATTGTTTTGACCAAACTTCAAATTTTACAGGTTTAAGAAAGAATGCATATACCTCAGAAAATCGAGCTGTTTGACTGTCACGTGCATCCGGATTATTCCTTAGATGCATCCGGCACGATTGATGAATATTGCCAGAGAGCAATTCAGGTCGGACTGAAAGGCATCTGCTTCACCTCGCATTACGATGTCGATCCAGAAAGAAAAGAGATCGATGCTTTTATGCGGGTCAAAGGGAAGATCAAGCCTCTTTCATTCGAGACGGTCCAAATCTACATTCAGGAGATCAGAGAAGCAGAGCGGAAGTATGCTCCCTCGGGTCTTAAGATCAAAGCAGGTTTAGAGATCGATTATGCCCCGGATATCGAAAAGCAATTGACAGAGGACCTTTCAAGATTCGAATTAGATTATGTTCTGGGTGCGGTTCACTGTCTGGAACACATCGCTATCACCTCTTCCGAAGAGGCATACAAATATTTTGAAAGGAAATCAGCGACTCAGCTGTGCGAGGATTATTACGCCAGCCTGATCTCTTGCATTCAGTCCGGTCTATTCGATGCAGTCGCTCATTTGGACGGATTCAAGAAATACGCTCTGGATTATTACGGAGAGGAGCTGCTCAAGGCTGAAGCGGCCTGGCTGCCTCAAGTCTTTGGCGCTCTCGCCTCGGAGAAGACCGAAATCGAGCTTAACACAGGCTGGTTCAGGAAGGGAAGAAAAAAGTTTTTCCCGGACGAGGATATTCTCAAAATGGCAAATGAAGCCGGAATAATCATAGTTGCTTTGGGCTCGGATTCTCACCGGTTAGAGGATTTGGGCCTGGGTTTACTGGATGCTCTCGATTGTATTGAGAAAAATAAACTAAGGTTCAATCCTTTTCTCGCTTGATCTCAAAAATACGTAATCCCACCTTGTGGGCAAGGTGGGACTACAAGTCGGCACACTTTTTAGAATAGGTGGGGTAACAGGTCAGAAGGCAAGTCGAGATAACTGTTTACTGAGACGCATTCGATGCGTCTCTACTTAGCTTCCACCGATCTCAGGGGGTAGGCCGAATCCGCCAAATCCTTTTGTTATGCTGATGACAAGGGGAATGGGAGAAGATTTCACCTTTTCATTTAGTAAAAGCTGAATATATCTTCCGTTCTGCCGATAATGATTATAAAACGGGAGTGTAGATGAAGAAAGAAGATCTAACCCTGAAGGACGATTTAATAGTTAATCTGCCAATCCTTCCTCAGAGTTTCCGGAAGCTGGTGAAGTTACACCAGGTGAATGAATTCGACTGCAAGAAGCTGAAACCTTTGATTTTTGAGGATGTATGTTTGTGCATCAAAGCGCTGAGCGAAATTAATGCCATCGAAGATAAGAAGCAGCCTTTTGGTTCATTTGACCAGGCCTTAGAATCTCTGGACCTGGAGCATCTCTTAATCAAGAGCTTAAGCTCGCCCCTGTATCAATGGAACTCAGAAGAGACCGTCTGGCTCAAGCAGTTCAACCAGAGATCTTTTGTCACGGGCCTGACCTGCCGGTTAATTGGCGAGGAAAAAGGTTATCCGGATCTGGAGGAGCTTTATCTCTGCGGCTTATTGCACGATTCAGGAATACTTTTCCTGAAAACCAGTTTCCCCGAAGAATACAAACTGGTCCTGGAGAAGAAAAATAATGGAGAAAGGCTTTCAACAATCGAGAAAGAGTTTCTGGCTACCAACCATCTGGAATTTGGAGAGGAAACGATTATAAACTGGAGTTTCCCCAAAAATTTAAAAAAAGTAATCGAATCACATGAGATAGATTTGCATGAAAACTCAGAGTCATCTGAGCAGGCATGCCGAATAGTGAGCGTGGCAGAACGAATATCCGAGATTCTTTTTGTGGAAGCTGAGCGCAAAGCAATGGACGATTTGTTCAGGTCCTGGGAAAATTGTCTTGACCTGCCAGCCGGATTTTTTGATCGAATATATTCCAGACTTTCCGAAGAAGTGAAGGCCAGAGCCTTACAAAATCATGAAATGCCTGAGGACTTGACTGAAACGCTGTTACAGGGACACAGCATCATGTCTGGACTTTATCACTCGTGCGAGGAGAAAACCAGGGAAAGATTCAGGTGCTTAACCAGAAAGAATGAAGAGGAGAGGAAGAAAGCTGAGCTTGAGTCCCTGAAAGTGATTTTAGCCACTTTCTCCCATTACATTAATAATGCCACGACCTCGATAATGGGAAGGTCCCAGCTAATCGACATCGCAATTAAGAAGGGCGAGATCAAGGACGAAAGCGGAAAAATCGCTAACTCCATGAGGATAATCCAGCAGGGAGTAGAGAACATCACCGCAGTCTTAAACGGGTTAAAAAGACTCGATTCATTCAAAACCGTCAGATACCACGAGCGGTCCAACATCATCGATCTCCGGGATAAGATAGAAATCAGAGGTCTATAAGTTTTGAACAGCATCGAACCCTCCCGAAAAGGAGGGTTTTTTTATTCCTGATTTTCTTTTCCGATTTGATCCGATTGTTTTATCAACCATAAATATTCTGCTGAACGGCCCTGTCAAATATGCGTTCTTTTTGCGAAATACTGTATCTACCCTATTGTCTAAAATTGAAACATACAGTAAAGTATTTTCTGTTTCAAATTTACATGGAGTAAATAAAGACTGGATGTCTAAGATTCTTTCCAAAAGAAGCAATCAAGTAGTTCTCTTCATCGTATAGAACTAAATATTTACATACTAAGAATACTTATGTGTTATTTTTCACTTTAACAGGGCTTAGGAGATATGGCTAGAATATTGGTTGTTGAGGATGAGGGCTCTTTGAGAAGGGCTTTATCCATTCTACTTCGTAATAACGGTTACGATGTTACGGAGGCTAAAGATGGAGAAGAGGCTTTTTCCATCTTGAAGGAGAAAAAGTTTGGTCTGGTTTTAACTGACCTTAAGATGAAAAATGTCTCTGGAGAAGATATCTTGAGAAAGGTAAAAGAAAGCTCACCTACTACTGAGGTAGTTATCACGACTGGTTATGGAACAATTCAGTCTGCGGTAGAGGCCATGAGAGCCGGTGCTTTTGATTATATCACCAAACCCTTTAAAGTGGAAGAGATGATGGGCACTCTGAATAGAGCTTTGGAA
>DATKKH010000210.1:0-9229 GCA_035543035.1 Terriglobales bacterium
TTTTTCGATAAATTCTGTTTATTGTCGTTGAAATAGAATTTATTAACCTGTAAGATCCATTTGGATCCAAGGGAGGAACAAATATGTCTGGTCATTCGAAATGGGCGACCATAAAAAGAAAAAAAGAGAAAACCGATGCTGAACGGGGTAAAGTTTTCACCAAACTCATCAAAGAGCTGACTGTGGCGGCAAGGCACGGCGGGGGAGATCCGGACGGGAATCCAAGGCTCAGGACTGCAATCCTGACTGCCAAGGCAGCTAATATGCCTGCTTCCAATATCGATAGAGCTATAAAAAAAGGGACAGGCGAGCTTCCTGGAGTCTCCTACGAAGAGGTAAGCTACGAAGGGTATGGTCCAGGTGGAGTGGCGGTGATGGTTGAGGTGACTACTGATAATAAAAACCGAACTGTTTCCGAGATCAGACACATCTTTGACCGAAATGGGGGAAGTCTGGGCGAGGTCGGGTGCGTGGGCTGGATGTTCGAGAAAAGGGGAGTTATCGACATCGACAGATCTCAGGTAGACGAGGATAAGCTTCTGGAAATTGCATTAGATGCTGGAGCATTGGACGTCAGGTCCGAAAAGGAATATTTCGAGATAATCACCCCATTTAATAAATTTGAGGCTGTCCGTCAGGCGCTGGACCAGAACAAAACCAAATATTCCAGCGCGGAGCTATCCATGCTTCCCCAGACGACTGTCAAGTTGGAAGGAAAAGAAGCCGAACAGATGCTTAAGCTGATGGAAGGCCTGGAAGACCACGAGGACGTGTCCAAGGTGTATGCCAACTTCGACATCTCGGAAGAGTTGATGGAGAAAATAAGTCTCAAGCAGTAAGGAAGCAAGCAGCGTGTAGCTCGTACCAGGTAGAATGTAGGTCGGGTTGTCCCGTCAAAGCGGGATTACCCGACGACGTGATATACCAATGTGTCGGGCAGTCTTTGACAGCCCGACCTACATGGAAATAGGACGTGAGCAAAGACGATCTCATAATCCTGGGCATTGACCCAGGAAGCGGGGTAACTGGATACGGTATCATAAAGGGTAATCACAACAAAGCTACCCTAATAGACTATGGAACTATCAAGGTATCGTATAGGAAGCCGCTTTCCGTCAGATTGGAAGAAATTTATTCCGGAATCGCTGAGGTCATTCTAAAGATAAAACCGGACCAGTTAGCAGTCGAAGAGGCATTTTACAGCAAGAACGCAAAATCAGCTCTGGTGATGGGTCAGATCAGGGGAGTAGCTTTGCTGGCAGGTGCCCAGGCGAAAATCCCGATTGCAGAATATTCGCCCAGGGAGATCAAATCCTCTATCGTCGGCACAGGAGCTGCCTCCAAGACCCAGGTTCAGTTTATGGTGAAAAATATTTTGCAATTGAAGGAATTACCTCAACCAGAGGATGCCTCAGATGCTTTAGCCATAGCCCTTTGTCATCTGAATAAGTTGAGCAGTAAAAAACGCATTAAGGAGATGGAGAAAAAGGTTTGATCGCCTATTTGGAAGGTAAACTGGTAGAGAAAAGTCCCACCCAGATGATTATTGACGTGAACGGGGTGGGATATTGCATTAATATACCTATCTCCACTTATGACCGGTTAGGCGAGTTAGGTTCGAAAATCAAAATCATAACATACCAGCACGTGCGGGAAGACTGTCTCCAGCTTTTCGGATTTTATACCCCGGAAGAAAAATGGCTTTTCGAGCTTCTGATTGCAGTCAACGGCATAGGTCCAAAAACCGGTTTGGGAATTTTGTCCTTTATCTCAGTAGAGGATTTTCACCGGGCGATAATGGAGGAGCATATAGATTTTCTCACCAATATTCCCGGCATAGGCAGGAAAACTGCCCAGAGATTAGTAGTAGAGCTTAAGGAAAAATTCGGCAAGCTGGATCTGAAAAAAGAGTTGAGGGTCGATGCACAGGATCAGACCGATGTACAGATCGAGCAGGAAGCTATTTTAGCCCTTTGCTCCCTGGGATATAGCCGCTATGAAGCGAAGAAAGCTATAGATAAAGGGAAAGAGGATATCAAAGAAAAATTATCAGTCGAGGAACTGATCAAAAGAGCTTTGAGGTTCACAAAAAACTGAAGGTCCTAGGTTTTGGGTGATAGGTGGTGGGGTCCCTACCACCTACTACCTATTACCTATTACCCTTAGCTGAGACTTTACAAGCATGGTTGAAAAAATCACATCCCCCCAGGTTTCTTCTGAAGAGCAGGAATTAGATTTAACCCTGCGTCCGACACGTTTTGATGAGTTCGTCGGACAGGAGAAAGTCAAGGAAAACCTGAATATCTTCATTCAGGCGGCAAGGAAGAGGAAAGAATCATTAGAGCATACGCTTTTCTATGGTCCGCCTGGTTTGGGAAAAACTACCTTAGCCTTCATCATCGCCAAAGAAATGGGGACAAACATAAAATCGACCTCTGGTCCGATTCTGGAGAAACCTGCAGATTTGGCCGGAATTCTAACAAATCTCCAAAAAGGGGAGGTCTTATTCATAGACGAAATCCACCGCTTGAATCATATAGTCGAAGAGTATCTTTATCCTGCAATGGAGGATTTTACTTTAGATATAATGATAGAAAAGGGTCCGTCTGCCAGATCAGTAAAGATTAATTTGAACCATTTCACCCTGATTGGTGCTACTACCCGGGCCGGACTCTTGACTTCACCTCTGAGATCGAGATTCGGAGTGGTCAGCAGGTTGGATTTCTATTCACCTGAGGATATTTATAAGATAGTCCACCGCTCTGCCAAGATACTGAACATTTTTGTCACGGACGAAGGGGCAATGGAGATAGCCAAAAGATCCAGAGGAACTCCCAGGGTAGCAAACCGGCTCTTGAGAAGAGTCAGAGATTATGCGCAGGTCAAAGCAAAGGGGAAGATTGACCGTAAAGTGGCAATAGAGGCTTTGAAGATGTTAGACGTGGATGAATTGGGTCTGGATGAGATGGACAAAAGGATTTTGGAAGTGATTATACAGAAATTCAAAGGCGGTCCGGTTGGAATTAATACAATCGCAGTGGCAGTGGGAGAGGAAGAGGATACTATCGAGGAAATCTACGAGCCATTTTTGATTCAGGAAGGGCTATTAGCTCGAACTCCCAGGGGGCGGGTCGCCACAGATTCAGCTTATAAGCATTTAGAGATACAAAAAGAGTCAAAATCCCAGCCTGAACTTTTTTAAGTCGTCATAAGAAGATAGATAAGTATGAATATCTTAATGCACGTTTGTTGCGGTCCCTGCCTGATGTATCCTTTGAAAAGGCTAACGGAGAAGGGGCACAAAATTACCGGCTTCTGGTATAATCCGAATATTCATCCTTACACCGAATATCAGAACAGATTAGAAGCAGTAAAATATGCCGAATGGGCCAAGGGTTTTCCGATAATCTACGAGAACTCATATGATCTGGAAGAATATCTCAAGGCAGTTTTCCCTCACATATCTGACAGCTGCAGGTTCTGTTACCAATTGAGACTGGAAAGGACTGCACGAGTGGCAAAAGAAAAAGAGTTCGAGGCTTTTTCCACTACTCTTTTAGTAAGTCCTACCCAGAAACATGAGCTGATTAACGAAATCGGAGAGGAACTCGCGAGAAAATATGAGGTTGAATTTTTCTACGAGGACTTAAGGCCTGGATATTACGAAGGCAGAGCAATGGCAAAAGAGTTAAACCTGTATCGTCAAAAATACTGTGGCTGTATTTTCAGCGAGAAAGAAAGATACTGCGAAAAAAAGGGGTCATATCCGGTCTGGCGGGAAAAGGGGTTGAAAATCCCAGAAGAGGATGATTAGCAGTTTAGGAAGATTAGTAATCACCTTCGGGGTGATTCTGGTTTTGTTAGGTGGGCTTCTGCTCCTGTTTGGGAAATTACCTTTCTTCGGAAGGCTCCCCGGGGACATTTACATTCAAAAGAAAAATTTCTCAATTTATTTTCCGCTTGCTTCCTCGATTTTGCTCAGTCTAATTCTTTCCTTGCTTTTTGTTCTGTTTAATATATTTTTCAGGAAATAAGAGACTTTCCCACGTTGAGGTTAACGTGGGGATACTTATTCGTGAATAGTCCGGTTTCTGACCTGACGAAAACCATGTTCAATGAATTGAGCAACTAAAAAATGAAATTAGCTGATTTCGATTTCAAATTACCAAAAGAGTTGATTGCTCAATATCCTGCAGAAAAGAGGGACCATTCCAGGCTCTTGGTGCTCGATCGTCAGACAGGAAGAATAGAACACAGGAAGTTCTTTGAGGTCATAGAATATCTTGAGCCAGAGGATGCGCTGGTGATAAATCAAACCAAAGTTTTTCCGGCAAGGCTATTCGGCAGGAATCAGAAAAATGGGGCAAAATCAGAGGTCTTCCTGCTAAAGAATCTGGATGGTAATATCTGGGAAGTCTTAATCAAGCCTAAAAAGAAAGTCCCTCTGGGCTCGGTGATAAATTTTGATCAGGGAAGGCTCTCCTGTGAGATATTGAAAGAAAACCTTTCAGGAGCAAGTCTGGCTCGATTTAATTCTGCAGGAGACATCTTTGAGCTATTAGAAGAAATTGGAAACACTCCTTTGCCACCATATATTAAGAGAGATTCTGAACTGAAAGACAAGGATAGATACCAAACTGTCTATGCAAAGGAGCGGGGAGCAGTTGCAGCTCCGACTGCAGGCTTGCATTTCACACCAGAGCTTTTGGAAAAGATAAAGGAGAAAGGAATAAATGTTGTTCCGGTTACTCTGCATATTGGCTGGGGAACTTTCAGACCAATCCGGGCTTCAAATCTTGAAGAGCATAAAATGGAAGAGGAGTATTTCGAGATAAGTAAAGAGTCGTTTGAGAAAATAAATTCAGCCAGAAAAAATGGGGGGAAAATATTTACGGTGGGAACCACTGTGATCAGGGCTTTGGAGACAGTATTCGAAGATAAGAATTCCCAGCATGAAGGCTGGACCAGGAAGTTTATCTATCCTCCTTATGATTTCAAAATAGTTGACAAGATGATTACTAATTTCCATCTCCCCAAATCAACTCTGTTTCTTTTGATTTGCGCTTTTGCGGGAAAAGAGCTTATCTTCAAAGCTTATCAGGAGGCTATAAAAGAAAAATACAGATTTTATAGTTACGGGGATGCGATGTTGATTATATAAAAACGTAAGACGGAAGACGTAAGAAGTGAAACGAGAAAAGAAAACATGAATGTCCGGGCAATCATTGCAGCTGGTGGCAGAGGGGAGAGGATGGGTGGGGAACTGCCCAAGCAGTTCATCCAGATAAAACGAAAACCGCTTCTGGCTTACACCCTTGAGAAATTCGAGAAGTCCGATCTGATCAATGAGATCGTTCTAGTCGTGCCTGACGAATATGTCGGTCTCGCCTCCTATCAAGTCGTGGATGTGTTTGATTTCAGGAAAATAAGGAAAATAATATCAGGAGGAAAAGAGAGGCAGGATTCGGTTCATAAAGCGCTATTATCATTGCCTGCGAATACCGATATTGTCACGATTCACGATGGGGTGAGGCCCTTTGTCTCTGAGGAGAAAATTGTCAAGTCCATTGAGATGTGTCAGCAGGACAAGGCGGTGATTTTAGCTCTGCTAATAAACGAAACGGTCAAAAGAGTCGACGACAGAATTGTCATAACTACACTGGATCGGGAAAAACTCTGGGTGGCACAGACTCCGCAGACGTTTGAATATAAATTGATTATGGAGGCATATAAAAAAGCAGAAAAGGATAGTTTCATCGGGACAGATGATTCTTCGCTAGTGGAAAGGCTGGGAATCAAAGTGAAAATTCTGGAAGGAGATCACGATAACATCAAAATCACTACGCCGGAAGATTTGGTTTTGGCGGAGAGGATTATTGAAAGGTCGAATAAATAAGCTTGGATTTTGGAGTGCAAGAGCTTGCTCTTGCTTAGCTAAAAAGGCATAAGTGAGCTAATGCACTCCGATAATAGCCTAAATAAAGGATAGAAGATGTTCAAAATCGGTTTTGGATATGATGCCCACAGGCTGGTAAAGGGAAGGAATTTAATTTTGGGAGGGGTGAAGATTCCTTATAAGAAAGGGCTTCTGGGTCATTCGGATGCAGATGTTATTTCTCACTCGATCGGGAATGCCATTCTCGGTTCTCTCGCTTTGGGTGATTTAGGTGAGCATTTTCCAGATACGGATAAGAGATATAAAGGTATCTCCAGTCTAAAGCTTCTGTCAATGATCAAGAAAAAAATAGGAAAAGCACAGATTTTACATATTGATTCTATGATCGTGGCTGAGGAGCCGAAGATGGCGAAGCATATCGACAGGATGAGAAAAAATATCGCGGATGCATTGGGAATATCCAAAGAAAAAGTTTCAATTAAAGCGACGACGACTGAAGGAATGGGGTTCGCCGGAAGAAAACAGGGGATTGAGGCGTATGCGGTGGTGCTACTACAAAAAGGTCGTAGGTTGTAGGTAATAGGTGGTAGGTAAAAGACGAGAAGAAAAGCAATGGAAGACTTTTTTAACAGCAGAAGTTCGGAGTTACTTAACTTCATATCGAATCATGGAGTCGTGTGGATTTATTGCTTCATGTTCATCAGCGCTATTGTCGAAAACCTGTTTCCTCCTTATCCCGGTGACACGGTTACCTTTATGGGAGGATATTTAGCCTCCAGCGGTGCTTTGAGTTTGCCCCTGGCTTTCTTTTTCACCTGCACAGGCAGTCTGGTTGGGGCTTTGATTCTCTACTATCTTGGAGCAATAAAGGGAAGACATCTTTTTGAAAAAGACAAAGGGAGGATCTTGAACAAATCCCAGCTTGCGAAAATCGAAAAATGGTTCGGGAAGTATGGTTCTGAAGTCATAATAGCCAGCCGGTTCGTTACCGGTGTTCGTTCAGGAATTGCAGTGGCGGCAGGGCTTGGTAAAATCAGACTATGGAAAATGACTGTCTATAGTCTTATAAGTATCCTTGCCTGGAATGGCATTATAATCGGTCTGGGCACTCTTACCCGCCAAAACCAGCGTGAGATTTTCAAATTTTTAAGTTTATATAACCGTTTTATTTTCGTTATATTGATCCTGGTTCTGGTAATCTGGTTAATCCGGCTAAGACAGCGTAGGGCAAAGAAAAACAATTCATGGATGGGAAAATGAAGATAATGGTTTTGATGGGAGGAACTTCTGCGGAGCGGGATGTTTCCTTGGCTTCGGGAGAGGCGATCGTAAAAGGGCTAAAAGAAGCAGGTCATCAAGTTCTGGCGATTGATACCTCTAAGGGATACAAGCTGCCGGAAGGCGAGACCAGGTTTTTACCGAACGGGGTCAAAACCGAGCCGCCGGATGTTAAGGCTTTACAGGCTGAAGGGAAAAAGATGGCTTTACAGACTATCGAATCATTCAATCCTTCGGATGTCGAATTGATATTTTTGGCTTTACACGGCGGTCAGGGAGAGGACGGCACGATTCAAGCTCTTTTAGAATTAAGCGGAATACCTTATACCGGGTCAGGTGTATTAGCCAGCGCCTTGGCTATGGACAAGGAGATGTCGAAGAAACTCTTCGAAAGAGAAGGGATTTTGACTCCCGAGTGGTTCGTGGTCGAGAGTTCTGATTCTTCTGATTTATCCAAAGTGCTGGATAATATTAAAAACTCATTCGATTTTCCAGCAGTGGTAAAGCCGAATGATCAGGGCTCGACTGTGGGATTAATGGTTGTCCAGGAGGAGAAAAATCTGGCAAAAGCAATGGATAAGGCAAAGATTTATTCAGACAAGGTGCTCATCGAGAAATATATCCCTGGCAGGGAGCTTACTATCGGAATCCTTGGAGAAGTTCCTCTTCCAGTAATCGAGATAGTACCGGAACACGGGATTTATGATTACGAATGTAAATATACCAAAGGGAAAAGCAGATATATTTGTCCGGCAGAGCTATCAGCCGAAAAGACTAAAGAGATTCAGGAAATAGGGTATAGAGCTTTCAAAGCCCTGGGCTGTGAGGGTTATGCGAGGGTGGATTTCCGCTATGGGATTGACGATAAGTTCTACTGTCTTGAGGTTAACACTTTACCAGGCATGACGGCTACCAGCTTGGTGCCAAAAGCAGCCAAAGTGTCAGGAATAGAATTTCCACAACTGCTGGATAAAATTGCGAAATTAGCAGTAGAAAAGTTCAAGAAGTAACAAGGATTCAAGGAGGACTTCGTAGCGCGAGGCTTTCAGCCTCGCAATGCGACCCTGAAAGGGTCGCGCTACGAGAGATGGCTCAAAGAGTCAAATGCTTAGCAATAAAATGAAAAAGATACAAGGGATAATTTTTGATATGGGGAGTACCCTGATCGAGTTTGAGAACTCGACCTGGGTGGTATTGGGTGAGAGGTCTGCTCAAACAAGCTTTGATTTCCTCAGGAATAAAGGTTTAATCAGATTGGACTTTGACCTTTATTGCTCTATGCTGAGAAATCTGCTGGTCTCAGCTTTCGAGATTTCCGAGCAAAACCTGGAGGAGTTCAGGTTTGAGGATCTGGCTAAAGAGCTTTTTAAAGAGCTTCATCTGGATCTTAAAGATGGTGATTACACCGGTTTTTTGGACACATATTACAAACCGGTAACCGAGCAGATTACTCTGGTCCAGGATGCAGTCGAGACTCTGAAGTATTTTAAAAGTGAAGGTTACAAGTTAGGGCTGGTTTCCAACACTATCTTTCCAGGCAGGTTTCATCTAACCGAGCTGAAAAGATTCGGGCTTTTTCCTTATCTGGAGCCGATTCTCTTTTCCTCTGAAGTCGGGTACAAAAAACCTCATCCCCAGATTTTTCTCCAGTGTCTGGACGATCTGAAGATCAAGCCGGAGGAGTCGATTTTCGTGGGAGACAAGCTGATCGAGGATATCGGAGGAGCCAAAAACGTTGGGATGACCGGAATTTTGAAATATAAAGAGGGAAGGGACTATAGCGCTTCCATCATCCCGGACGGGATCATCCACAAGCTGTCGGAGCTTCCTTCATTGGTCAAAAAGATCAGTGGGGAATAAAATTAGAATTCAGGAGCGGACATGGGTCTAAGAGTTTTTAATACTTTAACGCGTCAAAAAGAGGATTTCGTTTCCATAGAACCGGGAAAAGTCAGGATGTATACCTGCGGTCCTACGGTTTATGATTTTGCCCATATAGGGAATTTCAGAGCATACATTTTTGCCGATCTTTTGAAAAAATATTTGAGATGCAAA
>DATKKH010000211.1:0-5767 GCA_035543035.1 Terriglobales bacterium
AAAGTGAACAGACAGGAATGTTTGTTCTCCCAAGTTCTTCATTTGATCAAAAAAACGCCCGACGCAAGCGTCGGGCGCTACAAGAATTATAGCGACCCTGAAAGGGTCGCACTACTAAAAGACATCTTAAAATCCCAATGTCACTCCACCCAGAAGTGTTGTATAGTGACTCGCTTTGGTGTCGAATTTTTCCTGTTTGGTCATTATATGGGTGTATCTTCCTTCTGCAAAAAACTCAAGAGGCAGAGCCGGCAATTTAAGAGCCAGTCCCACCAGACCATGATAGCCTAATCTGTTCTCATCCACCGGCATGTTTATACTGGAACCGGAACTCAGGGAAACAGAATAGGTCAGCCAGTGCCAGCCCAAGCCGGCTCCGATATAGGGTTTGATCACCGGGAAAGGAAATTTGTATTTTACCGTGGCATTCAGGGAGAAATCCCTCAAGGTGAGATCACCCGTATTTCCCTCGATGTCGAATGATTTCTTCTTCCACGCCATTTCGGCTGAACCCTCTAACTCGATTATAGGTATAAAACCCAAAACCACGTGCCCGCCGAACATCGGCATCTGTTTCAGATCCAGGTTGAACGTGGAATTATCCAGCCCAGGATTTTTATAATCGCTGACCAGCCCGCCCCTTATTCCTATCCCCACACCTTTAATCGCATAAGCCGGGGAAGCCAAAATAACCAGCAAGCCAAGCATAACCAAAATCTTTTTCATCCCTCCTCCTTTCTTTGTTTCTTGCCCATTATTTAATATTATCGGAAAATCAGTAGTCAATTCTTAATTATTTCAATGTTTACTTCGGGCGGACTTAAACTCCACCCCTGCGCGAGAGTCAATTAGCTCTCCCCGTCACTTTTCCGATGAAAGCTATCATCCTTCCTGCTTTTTCTTTGTCTCTTCGATAGGATTGATATTCTTTGTCCCCGCAAAAAGTGCATTCCCCGGAGACGAAAATCTTTTCTTCTCTCACCCCTGCTCGAACAAATTTATCTTTGCTGAATTCGCAAAGGTCAAAATAATTACCCGTTTTTCTCTTGTCAATATATTTTTCATCAAACAGAACCGCCAGGTCATCAGATATTTTATAGCAGCACTTCCTGATCGATGGTCCGAAAACCAGATTCAGGTCAGTAGATCTTGCCTTGAAGGCCTCTTTGGACTTTCTGATCACTTCTTCCGCTATCCCAGAAACAGCCCCTCTCCAGCCGATATGAGCCAACCCAACGATTCGGGTTGACGGATCAAAAATAAAGACAGGCAGACAATCAGCTACCTGAATCACCAGAAAAAGATTAGCCTGGTCAGTCAGCAGAGCATCACCTTCCAACTGAATAACCTTTTCCTGAATTTCATCTTTAAAGACTAAAACCTGAGCCTGGTGAACCTGCTCGGGAATTACTATTTTGAATTTTTCCTCAGGAATACCTGAAGCAATTGAGACAAGCTCAGGAATTCTTGAGGAGCTGACCCTTGCCCCTTCTTCACTTCCTAGAATAAAACCATGCTTAAGATAATCTGAATTTTCCAATGGGGCAAATCTCAGATAACTCAACTCTTTTTTTTCTTCAAATATCAGATTCTCTTTTAATTCTGAAGTCGGTTTCATCCGGGTTTCCCTCCCTCAATTTCCGTGCCTTTGGCTCTTTCCACTTCGATAACCCCTTTTACTCTCTTTATCCTCTTGATCGTCCGGTTCAAATGTCTGAGATTTTTCACTTCTATGATGAAATTACCGACTGTGGCAGCTTGCCCGGGTTTAATCTCTGCCCCGCGCACGTTGGTATCGGCATCAGCTATGGCTTCGGTTATGTCCTTTAATATATTCTTCCTATCCTCCACCAGTATCGCCAGCCTCACGATGAAAGACTGGTCTTTATCCACGTCCCACTCCACCTCCACCTTTCTGTCGCTTTCCACCATCATCTGCAGGGCATTCGAGCAGTCTGCCCGGTGAACCGATACCCCGCGACCGCGGGTGATGAAACCTACTATCCTCTCACCTGGCACCGGCTGGCAGCACTGGGCAAACCTGAACAGCAGACTTCCCAGCCCCTGGATTTTTATGCCGCTCCTTCCCCTGGCTTTGTCTACGAATTTCTGAATTATCCCTTCTTTGACCGGCGTCGGCGGCACCTCCGGCAGGACTTCAACCAAAATCTGCTTGATCGAAAGACTCCCGTTTCCCAGAGCCGAAAGGAGCGCTTCCGAAGAGGATAAATTCAGCCTCATTGCCAGATCAGTCAGCTCATGCTCACCCATCAGCTTGAGATTATGTTTTCTGAACTCCTTTTCCAGAAGCTCCTTTCCTAAATTAAGACTTTCCTCATACTCTTTCTGCTTAAGAAAATGTCTGATCTTACTGCGGGCTTTGGTGGTCTTGACTATTTTGAGCCAGTCCGGAGTCGGCACCTGATGAGGGGAGGTGATTATCTCCACCCGGTCACCGCTTGCCAGAGCCGTGCTCAGAGGAACCATCTTTTCATTGACCCTCGCACCGGTGCAGTGACTCCCCACGTCCGTATGAACGGCATAAGCAAAATCAAGCGGAGTAGAGCCTTTGGGCAGCTGCTTGAGCTCGCCTCTTGGCGTGAAAACGAAAACGTCGTCCTGAAACAGGTCGATCTTCAGGTATTCCAAAAACTCGGAGGGGGATGAAAGTTCTCTCTGCCACTCCAGAACTTCTCGCAGCCAGATCATCTGCTTGTCCGATTCATCCAATTCCTTTCTGCCTTCCTTGTAAAGCCAGTGAGCTGCGATACCGTATTCAGCAGTATGATGCATCTGATGGGTTCTGATCTGGATCTCCACCATTCTTCCTCTTGGGCCGATGACTGTAGTGTGCAGGGACTGGTACATGTTCCTTTTGGGAGTGGCGATATAATCCCGGAACCTTTCTGCCATAGGAGTCCACAGGCTGTGAATTATTCCCAGTGCCTGGTAACATTCGCCGACCGTGTCCACGATCACCCGGATGGCAAAAAGATCGAATATCTCTTCCAGGGGCTTATCCCGGTCTGCGAGCTTGTGATGGATGCTGGCCAGATGCTTTGCCCGGCCGCCGATCTCTGCCTTGATTCCGTTATTCTCCAGCTCGGTTTTTAAGGGCCTGACCACCTCGTCTATATATTCTTCCCGCTCTTCTCTTTTCTCGTTTATCTTTTTCTGAAGGTCAGCATATGCTTCCGGTTCCAAAAACTTAAAGGAGAGATCCTCCAGCTCGGTTTTGACCATTGCCATTCCAAAGCGATGGGCTAAGGGCGCATAGACTTCTTTGGTTTCCAGGGCAATTCTTAACTGTCTTTCCCTGGGCAAGGCCCCTAAAGTGCGCATGTTATGCAGCCGGTCTGCCAGTTTTATGATTATCACCCGGATGTCTTTGGCCATGGAAAGAAGCATTTTGCGGTAATACTCAGCCTGCTCCTCTTCAGCGCTCTCGAAATGCAACTCTCCGATTTTGGTAACCCCGTCCACCAGCATGGCGACCTCCTCGCCGAACTCCTGCTTTATGGTCTCGAGGGTTATTTTTGTTTCCTCCAGGACATCGTGGATCATGCCCGCGGCAATGGTGGAGGTATCCAGATGCTGTTCTGCCAAGATGAAAGCCACTTCCAGGCAGTGCTGGATATAAGGATCGCCTGATTCCCGGAACTGACCCTGATGCGCATTATTGGAAAATTCATACGCTTTCCGGAGAAGGGGAACATCCACGTTGGCGTTGAAAGATTCGATCCTGATGACAAATTCTGCTAAATTCATCTATTCACCTTCAAGCTTTTCTCTTGGTGAATCTTTTTGACTCTTGATATGATTTCATCCGGGTCTATTTTTTCCATACAGTTGAATTGAGGACACTTCTGTAGTTCACACTTGAAACAGGTATCTACTGGGGGCATAATCACTTCATTTCCCTCACCGTAAGGTCCCCATCTTTTCGGACTTGCGACCTGAAGCGGGGAGAACAGTGCTACGACTGGCGTTCCCACTGCGGTTGCAATGTGCATCGGACCGGTGCTGTTGGAGATCAGAAGGTCTGCTCCCTTCAGAAGCGAGCAAAGCTGCCTAAGCTCGGTTTTCCCGGCCAGATCAAAGGGCTGGTATTTCATTAGATTTTTCATCTTCTCCGATTGGGCCGATTCTTTTTTATTCCCGGTTAAGATTATTTTGGCGGAAAGCTCCTTTATAAGTTTATCGGCTAAAACCGCAAATCTTTCCAAAGGGTAATTCAATGAAGAGCCCCCGCTCCCCGGATGAATCACGATCTTGAGATCGTTTTTTCTGATATTCAAACCCTCGTATATCTGACGAGAGTAATTCTCCTCTTCAGGGGACAGATATATCTTAGGTAGAATTTTTTCTGAATTGACCCCCAGAGGAGTAAGCATATCCAGATTATATTCCAATTCGTGCTTTTTAATAGTTTTACGATGCTGGTATATTTTATAGTTGAAAAGGAATTGATATGCACGATAGCCGGATCCGATTCTCACCTTGATGCCGGAGAAGTAGAGGAGGAACGTCAGCCTCATAGTCGGGCGCAAAAGCACAACCACATCGAACTCTTTTTGTCTCACCATCTTTATCAATTCAAAAGACGCTTTGAATCCTGAATCATTATCCGTTATCACTTCATCTACCCAGGGATTATTTTGCAGAAGGTCTTTAGTATAAGGAGAAACCAGCATTGAAACCCGGGATTCGGGATATTTTTTTTTCAGCGCTTCAAGTACCGGAGAGGATAAAATCACGTCCCCGATCCGGTCAGTGCGGACGATCAGGAATTTTTCTTTGCCAGTCAGGTTCAGTTTTTTCATTGTTAAAGATTTCAGATTTTGTAGGGAAACGCCACACCGTGCCCTACCACGGGTAATGCGACCCTGAAAGGATCGCACTACGAAGAACGAAAACTTTTTAAATGCCACAGCTTGGCATATTTGACGAAAACGTGAAAAGATGAAAAGCAGGCCAAAACAAATCCCTGCCAGCCATCCAGAAAACCGGATTTGAAAAGATACATCTTGAAAAATATTGCCATAGGCCTGAAAAGCAAATCAAACAGAGTTGGGTTCCTGCCTTCAGTCAATAATTTCTGTGCACTCAGAGTCGTATATCTATCCAACTTTGAAAGATAGTGAGAAATATCCGGGTCAGTATAATGCAAAATCTCGTTCTTCAGAAAACCAGATTTACCGTCCAGAATCAATTTTTCATGAACCGGGGACTCGTCAAATTCTGCCCTGTCTTTTCTGAAAAGCCTTAGCACGCGATCTGGGAACCAGCCGCTGTGTTTAATCCATCTCCCCAGAAAATTGGAAAGCCGCGGGATGTAATAACCATCCAGAGAATTATTTTTATTGATGATGCTTTTGATTTCCTCTCGCAATTTTTCAGAAACCACTTCATCTGCATCTATGGATAAAACCCAATCGTTCGAAGCTTTTTGCCTGGCAAATTCCTTTTGTTTCCCAAACCCCTGCCACTCCAGATCGAAGATTTTATTGGTGAAGGATGAAGCAATATCCTTTGTCCTATCCTGACTAAAGGAATCTACTACTACTATTTCATCTGCCCAGCTCAGGCTCTCCAGACATCTCTGGATATTTTTCTCCTCGTTATAAACGATGATAATTGCTGATATTCTGGCCATAGGTCAATTCTCTTTATAAGAATCTGAAATAGAACTCTTCGGTTTTATCGACAAAATTATCCAGGGAAAATTCATTTTTCACCAAAGCTCTTGAAGCTTTTCCAAATATTC
>DATKKH010000212.1:0-15092 GCA_035543035.1 Terriglobales bacterium
TGGAGTGGTTACGGAGATAGTCGAATAAAAAGGATCAAGAGATAAAGAGTTTAAGGGTTCAAAGGAGAAAAAAAGAAAGACGGAAGACGTGAGACGTGAGACGAATGTAGCGTCCCGCCTTCCGGCGGGACGAAAAGAAAGAAGTCCAAACATAGAAATAATTAAATAAGAAGAGAATCGTGCCCAGAGAGATTATTACTTTAGCTTGTGGTGAGTGTAAGCAGAGAAATTACACTGATACCAAAAATAAAAAGAAACATTCAGACAGGGTAGAATACAAAAAATTCTGTCCCTTCTGCCGTAAACATACTTTACATAAAGAGGTCAGGTAACTTCAGACTTGTTTAATAAAGATTTCATTCAACAGGTCTGTAGCTCCAACGGCTAGAGCGCCGGTCTCCAAAACCGGATGATGGGGGTTCGAATCCCTCCAGACCTGTAAGAGGCAGATATTTTTGTTTCTTAATCAAAAAAGGATATGTTCGAAAAAATAAAAACATTCTTGAAAGAAGTCAGGCTGGAACTGACCAAGGTCACCTGGACGTCCAGAGAGGAGTTAATCGGCTCGACTATAATCGTGATCCTGCTATCCCTGGTTTTAGCTCTTTTTATCGGAGGAGTGGACAAGGTTCTGTCGGTCTTCATCAGTTTCATCTTCAGGTAAATATGAGTAAATCCGAGAAGAAATGGTTCGTTGCTCACACCTATTCGGGACAGGAGCAAAAAGCCAAAAAATATCTGGAAAGCGAGGTCATCAATCAGGGTCTGCAGGAGAAAGTGGGAAGAATTCTGGTTCCCACCGAGACCATCCTGGAAATGAAGCAGGGGAAAAGGACCCAGAGCGTGAGGAAGTTCCTGCCCAGCTACATTCTTGTCGAGATGGAGCTTACCAAGGAAACCCAGCATCTGGTCACCTCCACTCCCGGAATCACCAGCTTCGTAGGCACCGGGGGAAAACCGGTCCCATTAAAGGAATCCGAGGTCAAAAGAGTTCTGGGTCAGGTGGACAGGGGAAAAACCAGGGATTATGAGGAAATACCCTTCAAAACCGGCGATCCGGTCAAAGTCATCGACGGACCTTTTACCGATTTTTCTGGTTTTGTGAGCGAAGTAAATATGGAGAGGAAAAAGCTTAAAGTGATGGTAAGCATCTTCGGCCGACCTACTCCGGTGGAACTCGATTTCCTGCAAGTTCAACCCGTATAATTAAACATCCAAGACTCGAGGAGAAAAATTGGCAAAGAAAATCATTGCAACAGTTAAGCTTCAGATACCGGCTGGAAACGCTAATCCTGCACCCCCAGTGGGGCCAGCTTTGGGCCCGCATGGGGTCAACACGATGGAATTCTGCAAGGCCTTCAACTCCAAAACCCAGAACCAGTCCGGGCTGATAATTCCGGTCATAATCACTATCTACGCGGACAAAACCTTTACCTTTATCACCAAAACTCCGCCGGCTTCGGTTTTGCTCAAAAAAGCAGCCAAGATCGAGAAGGGATCGGGCGAGCCGAACCGGGTCAAGGTTGGCAAGGTCACCAAAACCCAGGTCAAGGAGATAGCAGAATTAAAAATGCAGGATTTGAATGCCGGAAGCCTGGAAAAGGCGATGTCCATGGTCGAGGGAACCGCAAGAAATATGGGGATTGAGGTCACCGAATAAGTTTTTCATCTTAAGGCAGGTAATAATGAAAAGAGGAAAAAAGTACAGAAAAGCAAAAGAGAATCTGGACAACACAAAAAAATATGATTTAAAAGAAGGAATAAAACTGGTAAAAGGTAATGCTTTTGCCAAATTCGACGAGAGCGTCGAGATCTCTGTCCGGTTAGGTGTTGATCCGAAATATTCTGATCAGATAGTGCGGGGAAGCGTGCTGCTCCCTCACGGGATCGGGAAAAAGGTCAAAATTCTGGTTTTAACCAAAGGGGAAAAAGAGAAAGAAGCCAAAGATGCCGGAGCAGATTTAGTCGGAGCTGAAGAGTACATAGAAAAGATAAGTGCCGGCTGGGCAGATGTGGATGCAATCGTTGCTACACCGGATATGATGGGGACTATCGGGAGATTAGGCAAGATCTTAGGGCCTAAAGGGCTTATGCCTAACCCTAAATCAGGAACAGTAACTTTCGAAATTGCCAAGGCCGTGAAAGAGCTGAAAGCAGGAAAGGTGGAGTTCAGAGTAGATAAAGCCGGGAACCTCGGGGCTATCATAGGCAAAGTCTCTTTTCCCGAAGACCAGCTGTATGAAAACGCCAGGGTGCTTTTGGATGCCATTCTCAGAGCCAGACCTGCATCAGCCAAAGGTCAATATCTGAAAACCGCTGCCATTTCCTCCACCATGGGAGTAGGCATAAAGCTGGATATTCAGGCGATCATCGGACTGTTCAAATAAAAGCGAAAAGGATAACAAAGATGCCTAAAGAAGACAAAACCAAGTTAGTCGACGAGCTAAAAGGTAAATTCAGCCGGAGCAAAAGCTTCTTCTTAACCGATTTCACCGGTTTAAACGTAGAAGAAATCACGGGTTTGAGAAAAGACTTCAGAGCCAAAAAAATCGAGTATCGGGTAGCCAAGAACACCCTGATTAAACTGGCCGCAAAAGACCTTTCCCTGAATCAGGTAGAAGAATATTTAGAGGGACCTACCGGTATTGCTTTCGGTTATGACGATCCGTTAACTCCGGCTAAGCTGCTGTATGAAGTCAATAAAAAATTAAGCAAGCCAAAGATAAAAATTTTCTGGGTAGAGGGAAAATTCTTTAAAGGGAACGAAATCGAGAAACTGGCTAAGCTTCCTCCGAAAGAACTGCTCTATGCCCAGATCATAGCCTGCCTGGATTCCGGAATGAGAAATCTGATCGGAACCCTGGATGCAATTATGCGGGAGTTCGTGGGCACGGTAGATGCTTTAGCCAAAGCGAAGAAAGATTAATTAGAAATCAAATATATATAATAGAATAGTTTAGAAAAAAGGACTGAATCAGTAAACTTCAACCTATAATAAATAGAAAAAAATAGAGGAGGTTAAGGTGGAGAAAAGCAGTGTTGAGAAGATCGTAGATCTGGTCGAGAAAATGACCGTGCTGGAACTATCCGAGCTTTCCAAGGCTTTGCAGGAAAAGTTCGGAGTTAGCCCGGCTGTAGCCGTGGCTCAAGCTGGTCCAGCCGCTGGTGCAGGTGCAGCTCCAGCCGGTGCTGCAGCCGAAGAGAAAACCGAGTTCGCAGTTATCCTTTCGTCTGCTGGCGAAAAGAAGATTCAGGTAATCAAGGTCGTCCGCGAATTGACCGGGCTGGGATTAAAAGAGGCCAAGGATCTGGTGGACGGAGCTCCCAAGCCAGTCAAGGAAGGGATTCCCAAGGATGAAGCCGAGTCGATCAGGACCAAGCTGGTTGAAGTAGGTGCGACCGTAGAAATCAAGTAAAAAACGGTTATTACGGGGTTCTGCGGGATAGTCCCGCAACCTTTAACCTTTTGCCGTAGCAAGGAGCGTGATCCCATTGGCAAAGGCAAGAGAAATCGAGAGGAAATCTTACTCCAAGCTCAATGAAGTCCTGGAGGTGCCTAACCTCCTGGAGGTGCAGAAGGAATCTTTCAGGGAATTCCTTCAGGCCGAGACCGAGCCGGAGAAAAGAAAGAATGTAGGGCTCCAGGTAGTATTCAACGAGACCTTTCCCATAACTGACGTCCACGAAAATTATTCCTTGGAGTTCGTGAAATATATCCTGGGCACTCCGAGATACAGCATAAAAGAGTGCCAGGAAAGAAATATGACCTATGCTGCCCCTTTGAAAGCCACATTGCGCCTGGTCGTCCGGGAACCAGAGGGGAAGGATAAAAAGGTCAAGGACATAATCGAGCAGGACGTTTTTTTAGGCGAGATGCCCGTGCTGACAGCCACCGGCACTTTTGTGATCAACGGGGCCGAAAGGGTGATAGTTAGCCAGCTTCACCGTTCCCCGGGAGTATTTTTCGACGAGGAGACGAACCCGAACGGGAAACGGCTCTTCTCTGCCCGGATTATTCCCTACCGCGGCTCCTGGGTCGAGTTCAACATTGATGCCAACGACATAATGTATGTATACATTGATACCCGCAGAAGACTACCGGTAACTACCCTGTTGCGTGCACTGGGGTATTCCACCGATCTGGAGATCATCAAGCTTTTTTATGAAGTGGAAACAGTCGAGATTTCCGGAGTTCGCAAGGATAAAATCGTGGGTAAATTCTCCGCCGAGAACACAGTGGAAAAAGGGATAACCCTTTTGCGAGGCGGGGAGATCATAACCGAAGAGCATTTGGAGAAAATAAGAGAATACAAGATCCCCAAAATTAAAATCCTGGAGACAGATCTTACCAAAGATACCGGGGTGATTTTGAATACCCTGCATAAAGATCAGACCATTTCCCAAGATGAAGCGCTTTTCAAAATATATTCTGTCCTGCGTCCAGGAGGGGAGCCTCCCAGCGTGGAGATGGCTCAGCTGCTATTAGACAGACTTTTCTTCAGCTCCAAAAGATATGACCTGGGCGAAGTGGGAAGATATAAATTGAATCAGAGGCTTTTACTAGATATCCCTCTGGAGCAGACTACCCTGGACAAGAAAGACTTTATTTCGATAATAAAATACCTCATAAAATTAAGTAATGGAGAAGGGGAATTAGACGATATCGATCATCTGGGCAACCGGAGAGCCCGCTCTGTCGGCGAGCTTCTATCCAACCAGTTTTTGATCGGCCTCACCCGGATGGCTCGCACCATCCGCGAAAGGATGAGCCTGAAGGATACAGAGTCGATTACCCCGCACGATCTGGTCAATGCCCGGACCGTGTCCTCGGTAGTCGAGAGTTTCTTCGGCTCAAGCCAGCTCTCCCAGTTCATGGACCAGACCAACCCCCTGGCCGAGCTGACCCACAAAAGAAGGCTATCAGCCTTAGGTCCTGGCGGTCTGACAAGGGAAAGAGCCGGATTTGAGGTCCGGGATGTGCATCATACCCATTATGGAAGAATGTGCCCGATCGAGACCCCGGAAGGTCCAAATATCGGTCTTATCGCATCTCTTTCCGCCTATGCCCGGATCAATAAATACGGTTTTCTGGATACACCGTACCGAAAAGTCAAAAACGGAAAAGTGACTGAGGAGATCGAATATCTTACCGCAGATCAGGAAGATAAATTTTTCATAGCCCAGGCTAACGAGCCTCTTAAAAAAGACAACCGGTTCGTCAATCCCCTGGTTAAAGCCCGTTCCAAGGCAGATTATCCGGTTGTCCAGCCGGAAAAAATCGATTATATGGATGTTTCCCCCAAGCAGCTGGTCAGCGTGGCAGCAGCTCTGATACCTTTTCTGGAGCACGATGATGCCAACCGGGCGCTTATGGGCTCCAACATGCAGAGGCAAGCTGTTCCCTTGCTCATACCCGAAGCCCCGATCGTCGGGACTGGTATGGAGAAAAAAGCAGCCTTGGATTCCGGTGCTACCATCATTGCTCGCAGGGGTGGAGTGGTGGAAAGCGTCTCCTCTGACCTGATCGTAATCCGTCCCACAGACAAACACAAAGAGGGAGTCGACTTTTTAGAGCTGGATGAATACCAGCTGCTTAAGTTCAAAAGGTCCAACCAGGATACCTGCATCAATCAAAGACCCATGGTCAAGCCAGGCGATAGAGTGGAAGCAGGCGACTGCATAGCTGACGGGTTCTCCACTGATCACGGAGAGTTAGCTTTGGGAGCTAATGTTCTGGTCGCCTTTATGCCCTGGAGAGGATATAATTTCGAGGATGCTATAATCGTCAGCGAAAGACTCGTGTCCCGGGATACCTTTACTTCTATTCATATAGAGGAGTTTGAGCTTCAGGCAAGAGATACCAAGAGGGGAGCCGAAGAGCTGACCCGGGAGCTTCCCAATGTCTCGGAAGAAGCGGTTATGAATCTGGATGAGGGAGGCATCGTAAGGGTTGGAGCCGAAGTTGAGGCTGGTGACATCCTGGTCGGAAAGGTGACCCCCAAAGGCGAGACTGAACTGTCACCTGAAGAAAGACTACTCAGGGCAATTTTCGGAGAAAAAGCCGGTGACGTTAGAGATGCTTCTTTAAAGGCGCCTCCAGGTATGAAAGGTATCGTCATAGACTCCAAGGTCTTCTCCCGGAAGGAAAGATCCGATGAATCCAAAAAACAGGAGAGAAGCGAGGTTTCCAAGCTCAGGCGGACACACCAGAAGACACTGGAAAATCTGAAACAGATACGGGACCAGAAATTAAAAGAGCTTCTGAAAGAAGAGACTGCCAGAACAGTTCGTAAGCTCTCCAATGGCGCGATCGTATTCCGTGCTGGCTTTAAATTCAAAGAAGATTCTTTCGATAGGATAGACTTCGACGACCTGGTAGCAGAAGATGGATTTACCCAGGATCAAAAAGTCAATAAAAGAGTTGAGCAGTTGTTGTCCAAATATAAACAACTGGTCCTGGAAAAAGAAGCACAACTAGAGATAGAGCTGGAAAAAATATCCAGAGGTGCCGAGTTGCCTCCAGGGGTCGTCCAGCTGGTCAAAGTCAATGTCGCCACCAAAAGGAAAATGTCAGTAGGAGATAAAATCGCAGGAAGGCATGGAAATAAAGGGGTGGTGGCCAGAGTAGTCCCGATAGAAGACATGCCTTATCTTCCGGATGGAACTCCGGTCGACCTGATATTGAACCCGCTTGGAGTCCCTTCCAGGATGAACGTAGGACAGATTCTGGAAACTCATCTGGGATGGGCCGTAAAGAAAATGGGACTTTATGTATCCAGCCCGGTTTTCGACGGAGCAACTCTGGAAGAAGTCAAAGGAGCTTTAAAGCAGGCCGGACTTCCCGAGTCGGGCAAGTCGATTCTTTTCGATGGGATGAATGGTGAGCCTTTTGATAAGCCGATTACTGTGGGATACATCTACATGATGAAGCTTTCTCATCTGGTAGATGATAAAATTCATGCCCGCTCTATCGGTCCCTATTCCCTGGTGACCCAGCAGCCTTTAGGCGGCAAAGCCCAGTTCGGCGGCCAACGATTTGGAGAGATGGAAGTCTGGGCGCTTGAGGCTTATGGAGCCGCTTATACTCTGCAGGAGATGCTCACAGTAAAATCGGATGACGTAACAGGAAGGTCACGAATCTACGAGGCGATTGTCAAGGGCGAAAATCAGCCGGAGCCTGGTATTCCCGAGTCGTTCAACGTGCTGGTAAAGGAACTGCAGAGCCTGGGCCTGGACGTAGATTTAGTAGAAGGATAAGAATGTTTTCGATAAATGTATTAAGCAGTAACGATAAGTGTATACTTTAGCTTTTAGCCTGAAATATCCTACGTTCCCCTTTAGGGGAAAGGAGGTTTTGCGTGGCAGAGATGCAAACTAAAGGTATGAAAAAACCTTCGGATTTTTTTGCCATAAAAATACAGCTGGCTTCACCGGAAACAATAAGATCCTGGTCCTATGGCGAGGTGACTAAACCTGAGACCATCAATTACCGCTCTTTCAAGCCGGAAAGGGACGGGCTCTTCTGCGAGAGGATTTTCGGTCCGGTCAAAGACTGGGAATGCAATTGCGGGAAATACAAGAGAGTCAGATTCAAAGGAATAGTCTGCGATAGATGCGGAGTGGAAGTTACCCAGTCCAGGGTCAGAAGAGAAAGGATGGGGCACATAGAATTAGCGGTACCCGTAACCCATATCTGGTTTTTTAAGTCTATCCCCAGCCGGATGGGCTACCTTCTGGATCTATCGATCCGGGAACTGGAGAGAATTCTGTATTACGAGTCCTATATTGTGCTCGATCCTGGTAACACTCATCTTAAATATAAAGATATCATCACCGAAGAAGAACATCAGGAGTTGGAAGAGGGAGGCAAAGAGTTCAAGGCGTTGATGGGCGCAGAGGCCATACTTGAGCTTTTAAGGCAGATCGATATCGAGGAGCTTTCGATTTCCCTGCGGACTCAGGTTCGGGTAGAGACTTCTGCCCAGAGAAAAAAAGATATCTTAAAAAGACTCAGGGTGATAGAATCATTCAGGCAGTCGAACAATAAACCCGAATGGATGATAATGCAGGTCATACCGGTGATTCCCCCTGATCTAAGACCTCTGGTTCCGCTGGAAGGTGGACGCTTTGCCACCTCGGATTTGAACGACCTGTATCGCCGGGTGATCAACCGCAATAACCGACTGAAGAAATTAATCGAAATAAAAGCTCCCGAAGTCATCCTGCGAAACGAAAAAAGGATGCTGCAGGAAGCAGTGGATGCTTTACTGGACAATGGCAGAAGAACTCAATCGGTAAGCGGTGACACCAGAAGGCCTCTGAAATCCCTGTCCGATCTGTTAAAAGGTAAGCAGGGCAGGTTTAGACAGAACCTACTGGGTAAAAGAGTTGACTATTCGGGCAGGTCGGTGATCGTCGTAGGACCTGAGCTTAAGCTTTACGAGTGCGGAATACCCAAGACTATGGCATTAGAGCTTTTCAAGCCTTTTATAATCAAAAAATTAGAGGAAAAGGGTTACGTCTCCACGGTAAAATCAGCCAAGAAATTCGTGGAAAAGGAAAAGCCTGAAGTCTGGGATATCCTGGAAGAGATAATCCAGGACCATCCCATACTTTTGAATAGAGCCCCTACACTCCACCGCCTGGGAATTCAAGCCTTTTATCCTTTGTTAGTCGAGGGCAAGGCAATCCGGATACATCCTTTAGTCTGTGCTGCATTTAATGCAGATTTTGACGGAGACCAGATGGCAGTGCATGTGCCTCTTTCTTTCGAAGCACAATTAGAGGCAAGGGTATTGATGCTCTCGGTCAATAACCTGCTGCTTCCTTCTAATGGCAGGCCAGTGGTGACTCCCTCTCAGGATATCGTGCTGGGTTGCTATTACCTTACCAAGATCAAATCCAAGGATAAAGGTGAGGGGAAGATCTTCTCCTCAATCGAAGAAATCCTATTCGCCCTGGAGAACAAACTGGTTGGTCTGAATGCTTTTATCAAAATCAGGCTGAATGAAGTCAAACCACAGGAGAAAGGTAAGGAACCTTCATTCGTCCTAGGAGGTAAAGTAATCGAGGTTAAAGACAGAGTGGAAATAAGCGAAAAAGACAGTAAGAAAGGGAGGAAATCGGCACTGGAAACTACCCCTGGTAGAATCATATTCAACCTGGTCGTCCCGGATGAATTAGGTTTCTTCAATGACTTGGCTAACCGGAGCAAGCTGGAAGAGCTGATTGCCAGAGCTTACCGGGAACTGGGGAATTACCAGACAGCAGTTCTTCTGGACAAGATGAAGAACATCGGCTTTGAATATGCTACCTTAGCCGGTATCACTGTAGGGGTGGACGATTTAATGATTCCGGAAAAAGAAAAAGAGCAGCTGATCGATGCTACCAGCAAGGAAGTGGAGAAAATCCAGCGGCATTACGAGCACGGTGTGATAACCAACGGTGAAAGATATAATAAAGTAGTCGACGCCTGGACTCATACCACCAACGAGGTGGCAGAAGCGATGTTTGAGGGGCTGAAAAAAGCAGAAAACGGGTTCAACCCGGTTTACATGATGGCGGATTCCGGAGCCAGAGGCAGCAAGGATCAGATCAGACAGTTAGCCGGGATGAGGGGATTGATGGCCAAGCCTCAGAAAAAAATCACCGGTCAGATCGGGGAGATCATCGAGTCTCCGATTACCTCCAACTTTAAGGAGGGGTTGAGCGTTCTGGAATACTTCATCTCCACTCACGGCGCCAGGAAGGGATTAGCCGATACTGCCTTGAAAACCGCAGATGCCGGTTATCTTACCCGTAGGCTGGTCGACGTTGCCCAGGATGTGATCATCAACGAGATCGACTGTGGAACGATTCTGGGTTTGAACGTCGGAGCTTTAAAGGAAGGAGAGGAAGTCATCGAATCCCTGAGAGACCGTATCCTGGGAAGGGTTGCCCTGGAGGACGTTACCGATCCGATTACTAACGAGGAGCTGGCTAAGGCCGGAGAAGAGATCAACGAAGAGGCTGCTGCCCGGATCGAAGAGGGCGGTATAGAGACGGTGAAGATAAGGTCGGTTTTAACCTGCGAATCCAAAAGAGGAGTCTGTGCCAAATGCTATGGCAGGAATTTAGCCACCAACAGGATGGCAGACTTAGGTGAGGCAGTCGGGGTTATGGCTGCCCAGAGTATCGGTGAGCCGGGAACCCAGCTTACTCTGCGGACCTTCCACATCGGTGGAACCGCAGCCAGAATCGCAGAACAGTCTAAAGTCACTGCCAAGATGGATGGGAAAGTGGTTTTTAAGAAAGTGAAAGCCGTTGCCAAGAAGGACACAGAAAAAACCTACTGGATAGTTCTAAACCGGGATGGAGAGATAAACCTGGTTGATGAACAGGACCGGGTGAGAGCCAGGTATAATGTCCCCTATTCTGCGATCTTACGGGTTAACGAGAAAGCTCCGGTTCAAAAAGGAGATACCCTGTTCGAGTGGGATCCTTATACCAATACCATTCTTTCGGAGCATAATGGTAAAGCAGAATTTGTCGACCTGAAAGAAGATGTTACCTACAGAGAAGAACTGGACGAGACTACCGGTCTGCGTCAGAGAGTTGTCATCGAGCATAAAGATAAGACCCTCAGACCTCATATACATATACTGGATGAGAAAGGCAAGAGGATCGGGCATTACTCCATACCAACCAGAGCTTATCTCCTGGTTCATGTGGGGGATAAAATACAGGCCGGTGATTCGCTGGTGAAAATACCCAGGGATATCTCCAAAACCCGGGACATCACTGGCGGTCTTCCGCGGGTAGCCGAGCTGTTTGAAGCCAGAAGGCCCAAAGACCCGGCAATCGTGAGCGAGGTAGACGGAATGGTAGAGTTTGGAAAGATCGTCCGCGGAGCCAATCAGGTCCTGGTGCGGGGGGATCAAGGAGAGGAAAGAGAGTATCTTATTCCCCATGGAAAGCATCTGAGAGTTCACTCCGGCGACCAGGTAAAAGCTGGTGACCGGCTGTGCGAAGGTCCCATTGACCCGCACGACATCCTGAAGATAAAAGGAGCCAATGCGGTGCAGGAGTATCTGGTGAACGAGATTCAGGAGGTCTATCGTCTGCAAGGAGTGAAGATAAACGACAAGCATATCGAGGTCATCGTCAGCCAGATGCTGCAAAAGGTAAGAGTGGACAACGTTGGAGATACCAATTTCCTCGAAGGCGAGCAGATTGATAAGATCAGATTCCGAGAAGAGAACGAAAGAGTGATCGCCGAAGGCGGTGAGCCGGCTACTTTCCAGCCGCTGCTTTTAGGCATAACCAAAGCCTCTCTGACCACGGACAGTTTCATCTCGGCTGCATCTTTCCAGGAGACCACCAGGGTTTTGACCGAGGCAGCCATCTCCGGGAAAACCGATTATCTTTTGGGTCTGAAGGAGAACGTCATAATCGGCCGGCTTATTCCGGCCGGGACCGGACTGGAGTACTACCGGAACATCCAGGTAAAGGAAGAAGAAAAAGTAGAGGCTGAAGAGACTATTGTCAAAGAAAGTGCTTGACAAATTATCTTTTGTTTTTATATTAAAATTTTATTTTTGCTGTCTGTGAGCAATCAAAACCAAAAGTTTGATTTTAGTTAAGTATATAAGGATTAGGTTGAAAAGGAGATAGGAAATTGCCGACCATAAACCAGCTGATAAGAATCGGCAGAAAGGAAGTCAAAGGAAAGGAGAAAGCACCGGCTTTGCTGGGTTCTCCTCAAAGAAGAGGGGTGTGCACCCGCGTATACACCAGCACTCCCAAAAAACCGAATTCGGCTTTAAGAAAGGTTGCCCGGGTCAGGCTGACCAACAGCATCGAGGTAACTGCCTACATACCCGGGGAAGGGCATAACCTTCAGGAGCACTCAATAGTCCTGATCAGAGGCGGAAGAGTGAAAGACCTTCCTGGGGTAAGGTATCATATCATCCGCGGGACTCTGGACACCAGCGGAGTTGGGGAAAGAAAACAGGGCAGGTCCAAATACGGAACCAAAAGACCAAAAAAGACTGTCTGAGAGTTTGAAATATGGCAAGGAAGAAAAGATCATATAAAAGAGAGTTGTTGCCCGATCTTAAGTCGGGAAGCCTGCTGGTCACCCAGTTTATGAACAACCTGATGCACCGGGGTAAGAAAAGCACCACCCAGCGGATATTTTACGATGCGATGGAGATCATTACCAAAAAGGCAAACCAGCCAGGGTTAGAGGTGTTCCAGAAGGCAGTGGAGAACGTTAAACCAGTTCTGGAAGTAAAGCCCAGAAGAGTTGGCGGTGCCACATATCAGGTTCCGGTTGAAGTCAGGTCGGAAAGAAGAACTGCCTTGGCCATAAAATGGATCATCTCCTATGCCAGAGCCAGGTCAGAGAAAACCATGGCGGACAAACTGGCAGCCGAGTTGATGGCAGCATCCAAGAATGAAGGCAGTTCCATAAAAAAGAAAGAGGATACCCATAAGATGGCAGAAGCCAACCGGGCTTTTGCACATTTCAGGTGGTAATAAGTAAAATCAAAGAAGACAAAAAAGAAACGGGAAAAATTCCCATAAACTAAACAAAAGTTCAAAAAACAAGGAGAGTTTAGCGTAGATTGAGATTAGAGTTTTACAAGATTTAAAAAAAATCGGGTAAAAATCTCAAAACGAGGGAATGATTAAAACCTTTCTGGCCAGCGGTTGGTCAAGAAGGGAAAAGATAGAATAAAAGCTGGAAACATTAAAATACGGATCAGGTTTAAAACCTCCACTTGCATGGTGGAATTCCGTGTTGTTAAGTTTTCCACTGCATAAGAGTAGAAGTAGAGGTTTTTTTTATGTCAAGGGAGTATTCCTTACAAAAAATCAGAAACATTGGCATAATGGCTCATATAGATGCCGGCAAAACCACCACCACCGAGAGGATTCTTTATTATACCGGTAAAACCTACAGGATGGGAGAGGTGGACGAGGGAGCAGCGGTTATGGACTGGATGGAGCAGGAGAAGGAACGAGGGATCACTATCACCTCCGCTGCCACTACCTGCTACTGGAGAGAGCACCAGATAAATATCATCGACACTCCTGGCCACGTTGATTTCACGGCCGAGGTGGAGAGGTCCTTAAGGGTGCTGGACGGCGCAATTGCAATTTTCTGCGGTGTAGGCGGAGTGGAGCCCCAGTCCGAAACGGTGTGGAGACAGGCAGATAAATATAATGTTCCCCGCATCGCTTATGTTAACAAAATGGACCGGGTGGGAGCCGATTTCGAGAATGCCCTGCAGATGATGAGAGAAAGACTGGGAACCAATGCAGTCGCAATCCAGATACCAGTGGGCCAGGGAGAGATGTTCGCAGGGATAATCGACTTAATCGAGATGAACTACCGGATCTATCACGAGGAAACATTCGGTGCAACTTTCGAAGACCTGCAGATTCCCAAGTCGTTCATGGAAACGTCAAAAAAGAAAAGAGAGGAGCTTCTGGAGGCTCTGTCAGATTACGATGACAAGCTGATGGAGAAGTTTTTGAATGAAAAACCGATCCAGCCGGAGGAGATTAAAAGAGCTTTGAGAAAGGGAAGCCTGGATGCTAAGGTGGTCCCGGTATTATGCGGAGCCTCTTTCAAAAATAAGGGCGTTCAGAAGCTCTTAGATGCGGTGGTCGATTTTCTGCCTTCACCGGCAGACCTGCCTGCGGTTAAGGGGATCAACCCTGAAAGCGGAGAAACCGAAGAGCGGAAAGTATCAGACGATGAGCCTTTTTCCGCCTTGGCGTTCAAAATCGTCAGCGACCCGTTTATCGGTAAGTTGACTTATTTCAGAGTTTATTCCGGCTTTACTAAAGTGGGGACCGTGGTGTTGAATGGCAACAACGGAGAAAAAGAAAGGTTAAGCCGGGTCATGAGAATGCACGCCAATCTAAGAAAAGAAATAGAAGAGGTATATGCCGGAGATATCGTCGCAGTCGTGGGATTGAAAAGCGTTTCCACTGGTAATACTTTTTGTGACAGAGACCATCCCATAGTTTTGGAGAAGATGAGCTTTCCAGAACCGGTGGTATCAGTGGCGATCGAACCCAAAACCAAGACCGATCAGGATAAGCTGACTGATTCCCTGTCGAAATTATCCGACGAGGATCCTACTTTTAAAGTAAGCTTTAACGAAGAGACCGGACAGACCATAATTTCCGGTATGGGCGAGCTTCATCTGGAGATTTTAGTTGAGCGTATGCTGAGAGAGTTCGGAGTCAAAGCCAACGTGGGAAAACCCCAGGTGGCTTATAGAGAAACCATCTCCATCCCGGTCGAAGCAGAGGGAAAGTTCATCCGACAGACCGGTGGAAGAGGCCAGTATGGTCACGTCAAGATCAGACTCGAGCCATTAACTACTGGCGAAAAATATGTTTTCGAGAAAAAAATAACCAGCGGTGTCATCCCCAGAGAATATTTCTCTGCAATCGAGAAGGGAATAAAAGAAGCTATGAGCAACGGTGTTCTGGCTGGTTACCCGATGGTCAACATCAAGGCCATCCTGTATGATGGCAGTTATCACGAGGTCGACTCTTCAGAGATAGCTTTCAAGATCGCAGCCTCTATGGCTTTTCAGGATGGTGCCAGAAGAGCTCTTCCCAAACTGCTGGAGCCGGTAATGGATGTGGAGGTAGTGGTTCCAGAAGAGTATATGGGTGACGTTATAGGCGACCTGAATGCGCGCCGAGGAAGTATCCTTGGAATCCACCCGCGTTCAGATGCCCAGGTGATTTCCGTTCTGGTACCGCTTTCAGAGATGTTTGGCTATGCAACCAGGCTAAGGTCTTTAACCCAGGGCAGAGCAGTTTTCACCATGGAATTCACCAAATATCAGGAAGTGCCGGAGGGCTTGTCAGAGAAAATTTTGACTAAAGTTAGAGGGTATTAAGAATAGCCGTCAGCAAAAATAAAAACAAAATGCAGAGGAAGAAAACAAATTTGGAGGTAAGCTAGTATGGCCAAGGCGAAGTTTGTGAGGACCAAGCCGCACGTGAACATTGGGACGATCGGGCATGTGGATCATGGCAAGACCACGTTGACTGCGGCGATAACCATGGTGCTATCGCGC
>DATKKH010000213.1:0-2096 GCA_035543035.1 Terriglobales bacterium
CGAATTCCAGATATTCTTCTTCAGTCAGGATGTCTTTGGTAGCCCATTCCGTGGTGGCGAAGAAAATCCCATCTGCTCCGGCATTCAAACACTCGACTGCAAAGTCTGAGAAGATTTCCGTGATTACTCTTAAAGCTGAATGGATCATCTGGGGATTTTCTTTCATAGCCTGGACCAGATCTTTTTCCTCCGGCACTAAATCCCCTGCAATCGAGAGCGGGGTAAAAATTGTATGGACGAGGAATATATCATCTTTAAGTTCTTTCTTGATCAGCTTTAAGGCTCTTGGCTGCTCGTTCAATGCTTTCTTTGAGAATTTTAAGGATTCGAATATTTTCCAGTCTTCAGTTTTTTTGATCGGATATTCTATAACCTCAGTTTTCCTTCGAGGGCCGTGGTTGAACGCAACTTTAGCTCCCCAGCCTTCGATATGATAGCTTGCTCTCGGATTGACCTTGATAAAATCCCAGTCATATTTTCTCTGAAATGAAATCATTGCTTCAGCCAGACCATCGGCAGTCGATTCTTTCTCGTAAAAATGCCTCCACATCGAGATCGGAACCCGGTCAGGCATCTCCCCTTTTAAAACAGCTCTGACTCTTTCTTTATGAATACTCATTCTGAATTAGCCTGGAAGCTTGTAGCTCGTAGCAGGTAGCCAAAAGCAAAAAGACTCAAGTAAACTCTCAAGATGAAGTCAGGAGATTATTTTAGTCTTTCGCTCTTGACTTTAGACTATAGCCTATTGCCTTTAGACTTTATCCTGTCTACTATATGTTGTATACTGTTTACTATCCTTCTTCCAGTCTTTCTTTATACAGTGGAAACTCCCTGCAAAGCTGCTCGACTTCATTTCTCACTTTTTTGTAGGTTTCGGCACTTCCCAGATTGGATATGGTTTCGTGAATCAGCTTGCCGATTCTTTTCATTTCCGGCTCTTTCATTCCGCGAGTCGTTACTGCTGGTGTGCCGATTCTGATCCCGGACGTGACAAACGGTTTCTGCGGGTCAAAGGGAACCGTATTTTTATTTACAGTTATTCCGGCCTTGTCCAGAGCTTCTTCGACAACCTTGCCGGTTATCCCCTTTTCGACGAAACTCACTAACATCAGGTGGGTATCAGTCCCTCCTGCCACCACGTGATAACCATAATTCAAAAGCTCCTGGGCCAGTGTTTTCGCGTTCCTGACGATCTGCCCCTGATACTCCTTGAATGAAGGCTCTAAAGCCTCTTTGAAAGCTACTGCTTTGGAGGCTATGACGTGCATTAAAGGTCCACCCTGTATTCCCGGCATTATCTCCTTATCCAGCTCCTTGGCATATTTTTCTTTGCACATTATCATCCCGCCCCTCGGTCCGCGCAGGGTCTTGTGAGTCGTGGTGGTGACAAAATCAGCCATAAGGACAGGTGAAGGATGAAGTCCTGCAATGATAAGTCCGGCTATGTGGGCAATGTCCACCATCAGATAAGCTCCTACCTCATCTGCTATCTGGCGGAACTTGACAAAATCCAGTATGCGGGGATAAGCAGTTGCGCCGGTTACGATCATTTTAGGTTTGTAGTCTTTAGCAATTTTCAGAACCTCATCATAATCCAGAACCTCGGTATCTTTTCGGACCCCATAAGAATAAACTTTGAAAAATTTTCCTGAGAAATTTACTGGTGAGCCGTGAGTTAGATGGCCCCCATGAGAAAGATTTAAACCCAAAAAAGCATCTCCAGGTTTCAAAACGCAGAAATAAACCCCCATATTAGCCTGGGAGCCGGAATGAGGCTGAACGTTTACATGCTCACAGCCGAAAAGTGCTTTAGCTCTTTCACGCGCCAAATTTTCCACGATGTCAACATATTCACAGCCGCCATAATATCTTTTCCCCGGATACCCCTCGGCATACTTATTGGTCATCACCGAGCCTAAAGCCTCCAGCACCGCCTCGCTAACGAAATTCTCCGAAGCGATAAGCTCCAACTGGTATGCTTCCCTTTTAGTCTCTCCCAAAATGGCTGCGTAAACTTCTGGGTCAATATCTTTTAATCTGCTCATAATAATTACTCCTTATATTCTTATTAATCTTTTCGTCCGACACGAGGGTCG
>DATKKH010000214.1:0-2449 GCA_035543035.1 Terriglobales bacterium
ATGCCTCTATGGTTACAGAAGAATCCATCTGGATAAGCCTCAACAGTGCAACTTCAAGGTGGATTCTTGGCTCGTTCGTCCTTTTCAGAGTGTAATTCAAATCCACCACAGTTTTTATCATCCTCAAAAGGTCTGTTTCTGAAAAACTCTCTGATTCCTTTTTATAACGCTCGATATAATGCTCTGAAAGATCAAAAAGCTTTTCCGATTCTCCTCCTACTTTAGCCACCAGAAGATTTCTCAGATGCTCCAGAAGCCCGGCCACAAACTCCTGCAGGTCTATGCCGGAATCGATCAGACTCTCCAAAAGTTCCAGACCTTTTTTGCTCTCTTTTTCTAGAATGATCTTGGTCAGATCAAAGTAAATCTCTTGCTCAACCAGACCCAGAGTCTGGTCGACGATTTTTTTTGTGATCTTTTTCCCGCCGAATGCAATCATCTGATCTAAAAGAGAAAGAGAATCTCTGAGACTACCGTCGGCTTTGCGGGCTAAAATATAGATAGCTTCCTTTTCCATTTCCAGCCCCTCTTTTTGAGAGATGGTGGAGATGGTATCGACCAGATCATTGAACGGAATTCTTTTAAACTCAAATCTCTGGCACCGGGAAAGAATAGTAGGTGGAACGTCCTGAGGAGCAGTGGTGGCAAAGACGAAAACCACATTGGCTGGCGGTTCTTCGATTGTTTTGAGTAGGGCATCAAAAGCAGAATCCGAGAGCATCTGTACTTCGTCGATAATGTAGACCTTGTATTTACCTCTGACCGGTGCATACTTGACCCCTTCGATTATTAGGCCTCTTATATCTTCTACTTTGCTCTTGGAAGCGGCATCCATTTCGAAAACGTCAATACTCCGTCCGGCATTTATCTCCTGGCAGGCAGAGCACTGGTTGCAGGGCTCCGAGGTCGGACCTCTTTCGCAGTTCAAAGCCTTGGCTAAAATCCTCGCGATTGTAGTCTTGCCAGTTCCCCTGGGACCGGAGAAAAGATAAGCATGCGCAATCCTTTTGGAATTAATGGCATTAACCAAGGTGGTGACCACATGCTTCTGATCCACTACCTCCTCGAATCCCATTGGCCTGTATTTCCTTGCCATCACCAGATAGCTCATCTCTTTCCTTCCTTCATCTCACTTCTTACGTCTAACGTCTTCCTTATTTATTTTACTATGATCCATCCACCATGAACTACCCACCAGAATTCGCCTCCGGCGAATTTAACCCCGTGCACCCACCTTTGATCTCTCACCCTGAGGAGGTTCGGATGCAGTCAGGCTCCAGCCAGGCTTCCTTACGGCACACTCAGGTATTCACTTACCGCTGCTACCTTCCGGTCCTGACGGGGTTAGGTGAGCCTGGGTTGCGCAAGACCTGACCTTCAACGCCTCTTGCACCTCTCCTGTCCCAGAGGAGAAGACCTCAGGCGGGGATTCGACCCCGGTGAAGCGGGTTCCGGGTTACAGGGCACCGCTAACTCCCCATCTAGCACGGGAACAGCAGGTATGACCCGCCAAAGGCGGGTCATACCTGCTCGTTGACAGTTCATAGTTCATGGTTCATTGCGAAAAAATTACTTTATGGAATTAATCAAGGCGCTGATTGACCTTGCTAACTTCGAGCAACTCTCATACAACGGCTTAAATTGATTCCCCGTAATATATTCGTTTGCCAATGCCAGCGAAAGCAAAGGCACACACTCCTACAGAGAGCCTCTCGATCTTCTCAAGAAATTCTGGAATTCATTTTTAGTCAAGCTGCTGCCCTCAGCGATATTTAGACATATAGATAGAGTAGTTCTCCTCAGCTGAGAAGTCATTCCGAACAACTCATCCTTCGGAAATCGTCTTGTCACTTGATAGATTTCCTTTGAAAAATGCAAAGAGTCTTGATAAACTCTCAGCTTTTCAAATCCAAATTTTTTGTCAGACTCCATTTATTTTTTATTAACCATTAACTACCCACAATGAACCATCTACCAGCGAATCCCCTACGGGGATTCGCTGGAGCAGAGCGGATTTGAACCGCCGACCTTCTCGTTGCGAACGAGACGCTCTCCCAGCTGAGCTACTGCCCCGGATTAAAAACGGTTTATGGTTAATGGTTCATAGTTCATAGCAAAAAATACAAGATACAAATTCTTTACGGGTTTAAATATCACCTAATCAGCAGAAAAAATCAAGAAGATTTTGGTTTATTTTTTGGAGACTATAGAGGCAATTCATATCCATTTGCAAATTGCCTCTCAAGAAAGAAACAGGCAAGATGCCTGTTACACCAGGCGTGAAAGTAAGGGCAGGTCATTGTCCTGTCACAACAAAAAAAGCGAGTCGAAGGCTCGCTCGTTCCGTATCCTGTTTACTGTCTGCAGTTTACTTATTATCCTACGCGGGTAATTCGATCAGTTGATCTTCATACCCATCATAGAAATCGTGGCAGGTCAAAAGAAGAAT
>DATKKH010000215.1:0-10806 GCA_035543035.1 Terriglobales bacterium
AGGGATACCTCCAGAACCTCGGCTTCTATTATTACCTGACGTCCTAAAGAGCTCTTGACCAAGTCGATGAATTTTTCAACCTCTTTTAGGTTTTTCTTCCGGTCTGTTACTACCACGATTCCGGCAACCCGGTTAATGAAGTAATCTCCCTCCGGAGAGATAAGCTTTTTTACTCCGTCCTCGACCTGCTTCCACATGTCCACTGATTCTTCCCTGGTTTGACCAGATACCTGAAAGCTTCCGCTTAATCCACTGCCGAGTTCCTCATTCGTTCCCAGAACATCTCCTCCAACTTCCACATTCGACATTATCTTGTTGGGAACTTCACCTAACTCAAACTTCTTGGTGTCATATAACTTGATGTTCAGGGTAGGACTATTGGTCGAGTAAAGATACTCGGTCGATGCAAAGATCGCCTCCAAGGCCTCGCCCAGGCTTTTATTCTGGAAGGTGACCGTGATAGGCGTCCGGGGATCGACACCTTTATCCCAGACGACACTCATCCCGGCTTCGGTCACGATCGGAGCCAGGACATCTTCCAGAGGAGTCTCTTTAGCAGAGAAAGAAAATAACCGATTTTTCGGGGTCTGTCCCTCGATCTCAGGAATTAAGCTAAGCTCCGGGGGAACCTCGGAGATCTTCTCAGCTTTCACCGGTTTCAGAATCTGCTGATCCTCTCTCGCCACATTCTTATTAGTTGAACAGGAAACGCTCAGCGCTAAAAACATACTAAATAGAATTGAAAACTTCAGAAGTTTATTCATTTTTGCCCCTTTCATAAGCTGGGCCCGGATGATACCCTAAAATCTGATTCCTCCCTCCCTTGGTCAGAACCACTCTTTCTGAACTTATCTGTGAAACCAGCCATCCCTCAAAGATATCCCCTTCTTTAACCCAGGCTTTTTTACTGGAGAGATAAAGTAAGGCGGTCCGGTTATTCTCGGCTATCAATATTGCTTTAACCAGGATGGTTTGGTCAGAGCTTTTGATCTGTTCCGGAATGGTCGGGTTGTAAACAACTCCAGGAGAAGGGTTGGAGCCTTTTTGAAACTTCGTTAGCTCATCTTTCAACTTCTCCTTATCCAAAGAATCCCTGAGCAGCTCGATTTCCATTTTGATAGTTTTTAGTCTGTCCTCCAGCTCGCTTACCCGTTTATCTCCGTTTCCAAAAGGGTCTCTAAAGTTCTTGAGAAGTTCATACAAAGGTGTCTGTCCTGGCACCTTTTCGGTTGAATCTGTCTTAGCTATTTTGACAGAGCTGTCAGCCGGTGAAATTTGTCCAGCAGAACTTTTTGTCTGAACTTGTCCTGATGCAGTTTTCCTCAATTGAGATCTCTCAGCAGTCTTCTTCGCCTGAGGCTCTGGTACAGGCTGGTTTCCTCCAGAGAACATCTTGAAAGCAAAAAAGCAGACTATCAAAAGAAAGACCAGACCAATGCCCAGGAGAATCTTTTTGTTTTTTAGAAATCCTATTTCTGGCATTTTATGAACCTCCCGGCGGGAGATAATATTTTATCTTCAGTTTCAGCTTGCCTGGAAGCTCTACATCTTTTCCTCCCAGGGTGAATAGATCTATGATAAAAGGATACTCTTTCAGGTACTCCAGAAGAATTATCAACTGATCATAGGATGAGTAATTAGTTACCCCGATTTCCAGAGGTATTTCTCTTATCCCAACCAGGCTGGGGAAATCAGGGCTAACTTTCTCCTGACCGACTTTTACCTGGCACTCCAGCCCTATCTGGCTAAACGAAGACTGGACGAATTTCTCCAGAAGTGCTTTGTTCACTTGAGGCTCAGAAAAATAAGGAACTTCCTGCAATTTGCCCCCTTTCAGCTTCTTCAGCGCCAGAGATTCAGTCAGCCTTTTCAAGCCACCTAAATGAGTCTTAAGCCCGGCCAGGTTGGTATTCTTCTGGCTTATCTTGGCTTGCAGAGAGCGGATCTGCCTTATCCCAAAGAACAAGACCAGAACAATCGCTACTACCCCAATGAGAAAAAATTGTTTTTTCACTTTTTATCCCTTGAGACCGAAGTTGGCTTTGAATTTCAAGACCTCGCCTTCCAGCTTCCGCTCCAGGTTCGGGCTGGTAAGCAGTTTGGAGTTGTTCATTGAGCTCCTAAGCTCCTCAGCTCTAAAAAAACTGTCAACCTTGTCCTTACCCTCAATGACTCCAGTAAACTCGCCCTGATATTTTTTGCCTGTCTTTTTCACGGTCAAGGAACTAAGAGTAACATCCTCCGGCACAACTTTGGCTACCTCTATCAAAAATTCTGCCCAACCTGGCTGGGTCTCCACCGAGTTAGAGATAAGCTCGGTGGACAGGTCCTTAAGCTCGCTTTCTCTTTTTTTGATCTCCCCCTGTGCAGCTTTCTCCTCTACCATTAACCTGAGCCAGTCTAAAGAGTACTTGACATTTGCCCCCAGGATGAAAAGGAGTGTGGTAATAAAAACAGAGCCTAAGATCGTCGCGGTTCTTTTGTTCTTTCTTTTTTCCCTGAATGATACCGGTTCCAAAGAAAAATTGAACTTCTTGGGATTTAGCAAAGCCAGCCCCATACACGCGGGATAGGTCAAAAGCTCCTCATTAGAACCTTGGAGTATTTCCTCAGCCCAGAGCGGGACTATTTTCAAATCCACTTTCTTTTTCAGAGCCTCCAAAAAATCAGAGGGTTTGAAGCTTCCGCCAACTACTATCTTTTCTATTTTATCCTGAGGATAAGTCTCTGTATAAAATAGTATGGTCTGATGGATATCTTTAATCAGACGGTCGTTCTCTCCCAAATCTTCCTGTACAGGTAAGGGAAGTGCCCGGGTTATCCTGATCTCTTTGCCTTTATAGATCAATATCCGGCTTCTGATTCCGCAAACGTCCACAAATGCTACGGTCTCGTCTTCTTTCAGCTCACCTAAATCCTCCAACAAAGTTCGCACTGCCACTGGATGGGTGGTGAAGATGGTCGACTTAGGTTTATATCCTGACAAAAGTGAGCCAAGTTCTTCCAAATGTTTTCTGCCCAATCCGACCACCATCACTCTGACCTGAGTTCCAACCGTGGCATCTTCCAGTTTTCCCAGTTCGTCATACAGGTATTCGGATTCCTCTTCCAGAATCTTCTGGGTCTCTTTCTTAATTGCCTCTTTAAAAAGATTATCTTTCAGGGGAGGAACGAGAATGGTCTTATGAACCGAGCCTTCAAAGCCCCCGCACAAGCGAATATCTAATTTCCCCTTTTCCTGGGATAGATATTTTGCCAGTTCCTCCCGGCTGAGCTTGAGCAGTTTGATCACCTTCATGGTATCTTTCTGCATCTCCGTCAGAAGAACCCGGGCTATTTCTCCGTCCCAGTCAATAGCTAAAATCAAGTTCTCTCCTCAATGCGATAGCAAAATCATTTTTCTAATTAATTATGTCGTCCCCTAATCCCCCATTGTCTGCTTTATCTGGACCAGAGGAGTAAAACTTATGTGTTGCTGCATCCCAGATATATGGCACTCCCCAGGGGTCTATCAACTTGTCTGCATCTGAAACCAGTCCCGCTGTGGTCAACGAGCTGATGCCGGTAACCAAAGACCAGTTTACAATTCCATCCGAATTTCCCGGGGGGTCAGTCGAATCCTCGTCCACAAAACCATCGCCGTCATCGTCATTAGCTGCTAGGATATAGGCGGCTTGATTTAAAATCGCAAGGTCTTCCGATATCCGTCTTCTCCAGGAAATGGCAGCCTCCAGTTCAGACTGGGATATATAGATTAATATGTCATCGAAGTCTTTGTCTGTACTTTTTTGAGTATAGATGCCATCAGAAAGAGTCGTATTTTCCTTCTCGAATCTGAGATTTCTTCCGGAAGAGATCAAGAGTGCGGCAGTAGTTCCAATGGTCTTACCATCAACTTTCAAATCCGCAAGTGGATCGCCCTGGTTAGTTGCCACATAAGCATAATAATTATTTTTGTAGTTATCGTCTGTCTGAGCAGAAGGGGGCAGTTCCAGGGCATTTACCGGCAGACGGTAATTTGCATCCTGTAATGGCAGCTCCAGGTTCTTTTCGTAGTAGTTGATTATCGATTTCTTTATCTCTTCCATATCTTTTCTGGTTGCCCTTTCTTTCTCCAGTTTGCTAATTGCCCCATAAAGATTGACCACAGATAAAGTAAGCACACCCATGATTGCCATAACGATTAATAATTCTATTAAAGTAAAGCCTCTCTCTTTTTTCATCTATGAGACTTGACAAAATCTTTTAAGCTAATATTACAGGGCTAAATCCCTATAAAGCCTGTGATCGAGTGGATTTCCCCCTCATTCCTTCTTTGATTTTTACTCACACCCCCTGTAGAGGTAATTCTACAGGCAACTAAAAGCTATTTTTGCAGGGGATGCACCCTTTGAAGTGCATCCCCTTCTACTTCTTCTTAGTCCATTAATCTATGAAGTAGTAGAGATCGACTCTGGCTTGGCCAGTATAATCTGCGCTTGCAGTTATATTTCCGGAGTTGTAGACTCCGTCATCTAACTGCTTGTCAATGTTTCCAGCCACATCCGACGGTATACTGATATCGACGTAGTTCCCGATCTTGTGGTAAGTGGTGCTGTCGTCGGACCATCCAAACATATAGGAACCTCCAAACGGGCTCCTCCGGACCTTCTGAGCTAGATTCTGGGTCTGCAGATCATTCCAAACGGTTGAATCGGCATCGAACTGACCATTGCCGTCTCTATCCCCTGGCAGCTGCTCGAACTTATCAAAGTAAGTGTAACAGGCAGCGTAGAGTCCCTGCAGGTCGGTCGCCTGCCTTCTTATCTTGGCATTTTTGATCATCGCGGCACCGCCTAATATGGCACCGATCAGAAGACCGATAATCACCAAGCCGATGGCTAACTCCACCAGAGTAAAACCGCTCTCTTCTCCCAACAGCTTCCTCATTTCCTTCACTTCTGTATCACCTCCTTTCTTTTAGGATTTCGAAGATGAAAACTCCTCATCTTTTTCAGCTGGAACTGGCGAAAGTAACCGGATACCATAAAACCTTTAGAAAGTGATTTGTTGGTTGAAGTATGTTTCCGCTGCTGGGAATAGATCAGCAAGGATTAAATGCAGGCCCCCTCATACCCATCTACTTTTTCTCTAATCGGAATGCCCGAGTAAAACTTTAGAGAAATTACCTGACTTTCTAAATTTTTGACAGTTTTCTAAATGAGGATATTGTTTATCAAATAAGACATGAAAAAAGGAGGATGACCTCCTAACGAAATAATTCTGTTTTCCGATAACAATAATAAATAATTGTGGAGATTAGAAGGGATGTATTGGTTCTAAAGAAAGGCTGGAGCTGATTGTTCAAAAAAATAAGACAGGTCGTGTGGATATTTCTGGTCGATACCTACGTCCTTATTCTATCCTTTGCCCTGCTGAAGGTAATTGAGCTAATGCTGAGATCCTCTTGGGCACATGAGCCACGACTGCTCAAACTTCTGGATATCGCTTTTACCCTGCCGATACTCTTAGTTTATATATTCCTTTTGTCTTTTGATTTGAGTGAATTTTTCTTCAGAAAAGGAGCAGGGGAGGAATTAAATGGATAACAGAATACTGGAAGACCTGAATAAAAGGAGGTTCAACTCTCCAGAAGTTTTGCGCCTGATAATCTTCCGGGTTCTGAAAATAGTGCTTTTCTGCCTTTCCCTCACCTTTCTGCTGTCGTTCATCCTGATTCAAAATCATCTTTTATTTACTATTCTTTTAGGAATAGTGCTCGGGATAAGCGCTGAGGTTTTAGTCAATTCCAGAAAAGGTAGATCGAGGAACATTCCTACTGAAAATGGAAATTACTGCGTGGAAAACAAAATCGAAGAAGAAAATAAAGTGGGGTTATAGATTTAATCAATCTACAGTTTTATATATACATCAAGTAATCATACTCGGACGCTTTTGGTCCGTCTGCTAAGTCAGAATCGTAGGTCGACCAGGTCCGAAGGGCCGGTCGACAATTATTTTTTGATTCGTCAGTTAAATCAAGGGAAAAATACAAAGGCAAATTCAGGCTCTCAGTAACAAAAGGGTGATGTCATCTTCCTGAGGTTGCGTTCCCTGGAAGGCAATAACCGAATTGACAATTGTTCGAGAAAGGTCTCGAGCCGGGACAGTCTGATTTTCCCTGAGAAGTTTTAATAGTCTTTCTTCTTCGAACATCTCTCCGCTTTCATTGATTGCCTCTGTTATTCCGTCTGTATATAGCAGTAGAAGGTCCCTGGATTCAAGCTGAATGGTTTCTTCTTCATATTTTGAACTTTCGGAAATGCCCAGAATCAACCCTCCCTTTTCCAGCTTTTTTAGATCTCCTCCCGAACGTAGAACGATCGGGAAATTATGCCCAGCATTGGTATAAATGAACCTTTTTTCTTTAAGATATAGAATACCATAAAAAAGGGTAATAAATTTACCTGCCTCCATAAATCGGGAGAGCATAAAATTGGCTTTGGTCACTGTATCCTTGACACTTCTGTTCAGCAAAGCCTGACCTCTCAAACAGGCCTGAAGATTAGCCATCAATAAAGCCGCGGGGGTTCCCTTGCCGGAAACATCTGCTATTGCCAGGCCGAGATGGTTATCATCAATCTGAATGAAATCATAATAATCACCTCCGACCTCTTTTGCCGGGAGGGATAAACCGGTGATCTCCATTCCCCGGATAGAGGGATCGCATTTGGGTAGAAGCGATTGCTGTATCTGGCGGGCTATCCGCAGGTCTTCCTCTAAAGCCAACAGTTTACGCTCTTCTTCGTAAAGTCTGGCATTTTCTATAGTCTGAGCCGACTGAATGGCGATTATAGATAAAAGCCTCTGGTCATCCAGGGTGAAATCAGAATTATCCTTCTTATTAAAGAGACAAAGAACCCCGATCATCTTGTTTTTCAGTTTTAAAGGAACTGCTAGGAGAGATCTGATTTTTTCCGACTCTCGCTCTATCCCCTTAAACCTTTCATCTTTTGCTAGCTCATTGATTAAAAGCGGCTCCTGGTTTTTGAGCATCCAGCCGGTAAGGCTCATCCCGAAATGATAAGGCACGCCGCTGAAGGTAGAATTCATTATCCTCACGAAGGTTTTCAGAGGGGTGGCTTTGTCCTCTTCGCTCAGAAGCCAGATAGCACCCTGCTCTGCCCGGATATGTTTAGTGCATTTCTTCACGATCAGCTCGGTTATCTTCTCAACGCCCAAAGTAGAGCTTATCGCTAAACCTATCTCGTTAAGGATCGATAACTCTTCGACCGCCCGCTTGAGCCTTTGGTTTTCTTCTTTTAATCCCTCTATCATTTTTCTCTCCAACCGAGCATAAGCCGGGAATTAGCCCCATCTATTTATACCTGTTAAAACTGGAATTTACAAGAGTTTTTTTAGAATTTTGGAGGATTAATGCAAGATGATTTTGATTGAAGGGGAAATCTTCACTTTTCCAAAAAAGGAAAGCAGTATCTGAGAAAAATCGAATCAGCCAGCTACTTAGACATTTGCTGACTTGTTGGAGCTAGCTGTTTCAGACTTAAAGGCTTAAAAGAGGGCTTACAGGGTGGTGGTCCTAACTTAAATAAGTAGTTTATCAGATAAATCAAATCACCCACAGCGCATTTGTCATCACAATTAACATCTCCGTTTTGAGCAGGAGTTGGCGGAAGACCACTCCGGAAAAAGTACTCCACCAGATAGATTAAATCTACCAGGTTAAGCGAACCATCTCCATTGGCGTCTCCGGGAACAAGTTTGCTTGGGTCAAGCAGAAGGTAAAACTCAAAAGTTGAAGACCAGGCAGATGTTTCGCCAGAACATGGATTCATAAGTTTGCCCCTCCAGTAATAAACCCCCTGCAGAAGAGGCAAGTGAGCCGGGGAAGTAAAGTTAGCGTTCGGCTGACAGGTAATCCAATTACTTTGGTCTACGAGGTTTGAGAAGGATTTGTCCTTCGAAACTTGAATCTGGATCATGAGCGAATCACATCGGGTGTAGTTAGGAGTACTGAAGGTCAAATTCACCGGGATGGTGGAGCCCTGTGAGTATGAGGAAGATGAAACTGCAAGACTCAGAAAAAAAAGGAGTAAACTTCCACAGAATATCTTGAACAGACCAGTTTTAATATCTTTGTTGCAGTGCGGAGGCATCCGGTCCTCGCGTATATCTTATGACAAAAGCTTTGGGGAGACAGCCAGAGGAACCTTAAACTAACTCACACCCCGGGGTGACTGCTTCCTCTTTCTAACTTCTGCTCATAAGCCTAAAAGGGGATTTCAGGATTATAAGCAGAAAATCTTTAAACTTTTTCAATATAACCAGTTTCTCAAATCTGTCAAGACCCTCTGAACAATTTTTTTTCGAGTCTTGCATATTATTACGAAAACTTTACGGGAATAATCCAACAAATGATTGATTTGTCATTAACGAAATGTTAAATTATATCCGAATTTCGTATCATAAAAGCAAATGCATAAGAAAAGAGATGTCATACTTATTGGGTCGAGCATAATTATTCTCTCGGTCCTGCATTACCTTACCCCGGTTGACAAGCCGATACTGCACGATCTTTACAGAAGGCTGTATTACATTCCCATAATTTTTTCAGCCTTCAGGTTCGGGTTGGGAGGGGCAATGGCATCTTCTTTGATAATCAGCCTGGTCTTCCTGCCGCACGTTTTTCACCGCTGGGGCCACATTCATCTGCAGACTTATGATGCTTTGTTCGAAATAATTCTTTACAATATAGTTGCCTGGGTATCGGGGACTTTAGTGCAGGCCGAAAGGAAAAGAAAAGAGGAATTAAAGAAAGCACAGCAAGAGCTGATTCAGGCTAATAAGTATAAGGTAATCGGCGAGTTAGCCGCAGGGATTGCCCACGAGATCAGGAACCCTTTAGGCTCGATTCAGGGTTCTCTGGAGATTTTGCGCAAAGATTATAAGGCAGAGGATTCCAAGTATGAGTTTTTGAACATACTCCTGAAAGAAGTTGCCAGATTAAATAAGGTAATCACCGATTTCCTTAATTATGCCAGGCCGGCTCTGCCTAATCTGATCGAAACCGATATCAACCAGATGATCAGTGAGACGGTATTGATCCTTTCTCCTCAAGCATCCAAGAAAGGAGTTGGATTGAAAACCGAACTGGACAAGAGCCTGCCCCGGATCAAAGCAGACCCTTCTCAGCTCAAGCAGGCGTTCATCAACCTGATTTTAAATTCCCTTGAGGCGATCGAGGGGAATGGTCAGATTCTTATTTCGACACTTCAGGATAAAAATAGTGTAAGGGTAAAATTCCAGGATACAGGAAAAGGGATGTCCGAGGAGACAAAAGGTAAAATCTTCACTCCTTTTTTCAGCACCAAAGAGAACGGAGCAGGTTTAGGCTTGGGAATAGTCGAAAGAATAGTCCAGAATCATAAAGGAGAAATAAAAATCGAGAGTTACCTGGGCAAAGGAACCACCTTTACCCTTTTTTTCCCGATTAAAGGGGACAAATAGATGAGAAAAAGTAAAATTCTTATAACTGAAGATGATCCGAGCCTTTCCCGGATTATGGAATACAGTCTAAAAGGGGAGGGTTGGGAAGTCCACGTTTTCCCCAATGGGAAGAAGGCCTTATCATTTCTCAAAGAGAAGGATGTGGACTTGATCATATCTGATCTTTCTATGCCGGAAATGGGCGGGATGGAGCTTTTAAAGGAAGCTCAGAAGATAAAAGTCGATGCTCCTTTCATCATAATTACTGCGTTTGGCACAATCGACAGCGCGGTTGAAGCGATGAAGGCTGGAGCATACGATTACATCACCAAGCCCTTTAGCCAGGAAGAGCTGGGTCTAATTGTCAAAAAGGCTTTGGAGCTGAAATCTCTTAAAGAAGAGAATATTAGCTTGAAAAACCAGTTGACTGAAAAATATAAATTTGAAAATATCATCGGAAAAAGCTCGAAGATGGAAAAAGTGTTTGAACTTATATCTCTGGTATCAGGGACGAACTCAAGTGTCCTAGTTTTAGGAGAAAGCGGGACCGGAAAAGAGCTGGTTGCCAGGGCGATTCATTTCAATAGTCCTCGTGCAGGGGGTCCTTTTGTCCCGGTTCAGTGTGCAGCTATCCCTCCAACCCTTTTGGAATCGGAACTTTTCGGACACGTCAAGGGTGCGTTTACCGGAGCGATAAAAGACCGAGAAGGGAAGTTTGAGCAGGCAGACGAGGGGACACTATTTTTAGACGAGATCGCAGAAATGTCACCGGAGATGCAGGCAAAACTTTTGAGAGCGATTCAGGAAAGGGAAATAGAAAGAGTTGGCTCAGGTTCACCCATAAAAATAGACGTGCGCATAATTGCGGCTACTAATCAGGATTTGGAAAAACTTGTCAAGGAAAAGAAGTTCAGGGAAGACCTTTATTACCGGCTGAATGTCATCTCGATTACCCTGCCTCCTTTAAGGGAAAGAAAAGAAGACATTCCGAGCTTAATCGAGCATTTTCTCAAGAAATTCGGGGATACAGACTGCCAGATCGAAGATGACGCCATGAGTTCTCTGATGAATTATTCCTGGCCTGGAAATGTCAGAGAGCTGGAGAATACTATCGAGCGGGCTTTGGTCTTGAAAAAGGATTGCGTTATCAGAAGAGAAAACCTGCCTGAAAAGATTTGGAAAGGGGAGAAAAGAATCGGAAACGTGGTTATGGATTTGCCGGAAGAGGGAATCGATTTAGAACAGGTGGAAAAAGAGCTTATCAAAATAGCCTTGGAAAAAGCAAACGGAAACCAAACCCAGGCAGCAAAATATCTCGGC
>DATKKH010000216.1:0-5268 GCA_035543035.1 Terriglobales bacterium
CGAATACCCCCTTTTGGGTTACCCCTTTCCTGATACTGGTGGGGTTAGCCCTCATCTTTATGTATGCTAATTTCCGAAGATTGGAGATAAAAATTCAGGGAAGATTTCTGGAGTTCGGGTTTGGCATCTTCAAAAAAAAGATACCACTATCCAACATTGTCTCCTGCGAAGAAAGTCAGGTTTCTTTTGGAAGATACTGGGGGATAGGTATCCGCCTGGGAATGGACGGGACGATCTGCTACAATTCCCGTTTCGGAAATGGTGTGAGGATAAAAATCAAAGATAAAAGTAAAGATTACGTTCTGACTTCTAATAATCCCCAGGCTTTATGTCACGCTTTAAAAAGTAGTCAATAGCGGATAGCGTCAGGGTATAATTCTATGTCTCATATTCACCTTCCAGATGGAATATTGCCGGTCTGGCTCTGGGTTCTGGGCTGGATTCTTTTGGCTGGGCTTTTCTTTATCTTCAAAGGGCAGTTCCAGAAGGAAAAGTTCTCCAGCAAAATCCCACTTTTAGCGATGTTCGCCGCGGTAATGGTAATCTCGATGTCCCTGGAGATCGTTCCGCTTTTCTATCATATCAATCTCTCAGTCGTCTCAGGCATAATCTTAGGACCTGCCTGGTTCATCCTATGTTCTTTCGTGGTTAATCTTATCCTGGCTTCTTTCGGGCACGGAGGTATAACCGTAGTAGGGCTGAACAGCCTGGTGATATCAGTTGAAGGGATTCTGGGGTACTTTCTATTCAAAGCCCTGCGACGAATCTTAAGGAAAATATCCTGGGCAGGTTTTGTTTCCACGGTAATAAGTTTGCTTGTGTCGACCTCGCTGGCATTGGGAATTGTTGCAATCGGGAGAATTGACCTTTCAACCACTTTTGGAGTAGGACATAAGTTTCATCAAGAAAAAAGTACAGGCCTTCTGAAATTTGAGACTGGAGAGAAAGAGACTCACAAACAAGAATCTTTACCCCAATTTGATTTCAGGAAATTCCTGCTATTGATTTTGGGTTTTGGCTCCATTGGCTGGATTTTAGAAGGGCTGATCACCAGCGGGATCTTAACCTACCTGAACAAAGTCAGACCGGGGATACTGGAGTGAGAGCAAAATGGATGTAGCCTTTCTTGACTATTTAGCCACCAGCAGAAAAAGTTTTCTGCACAGTTTTCCTGTAGGACTGAAGATAATTTTCTCCCTGATTCTAATCGGGACAATTATCCTTATTCATAAGATTCTTTTTCTGGTTATAATATTGGGGTTTCTTTATCTGCTCATCTTCGTGTCCAGATTACCTTTTGTAAAGATTCTCTTGATTTCTTTGTATCCTTTGATATTTGCCCTGATCTTTGCCTATGCCAGTTTGGGTCGAGGATGGGAATGGTTTTTCATAATCCTTCTGCGGGTTTTGGGAACTGCTACCACCATGATTCTTCTTTTCTCCACCACACCTTACCCCTGCATATTCGCCAGCCTGGGAAGGGTTTTTCCGGAGTTTCTCATCACGGTTTTCTTTATGACTTACCGCTCGATTTTTATACTTTTTTCCATATTCGAGAATATCCGGACAGGTTTCAGATTGCGGGGAGGTATTCAGGTAAAGCATCCAAAGAGGAGCTTATCCAATTTTGCCAAAGCTTTTGGATATTTGATTCTCAAGGGGATGGACGACAGCCAGAGATTTTACGAGGGTTTAAGGCTCAGGGGATTCCAAGGGAAAATAGAACATAACCGGAGGTATTGTACTTGGAACAGGAGATAGTGGTTCAGGTCCACTGCATAAGCCATACATATCAGGATAAGACCGCTATAAAAATCTGCGGGCTGGATTTTCTGGTCAAAAAAGGGGAGAAAGTCGCCATTTTGGGACCCAACGGCTGTGGTAAGTCTACTTTGCTTAAACACATCCTCGGGATCTTGCAGCCGAATGAGGGAGAGGTAGAGGTGTTTGGGGTTAATCCGGCAAAGGAGTTTGAAAGGATAAGGGAAAAAATAGGAGTGGTCCTGCAGGAAGTGGATGAGCAGATAATCGGTCCAACGGTTTATGATGACATCATCTTCTCGCCTCTGAATTATGGATATAAGCTGGATAAAACCGAAGAGCTGGCGAACACAATTATGCAGAGATTAGGGATTTCACATCTAAAAGGTAAAATCCCGCATTATCTCTCTGGTGGGGAGAAGAAAAAAGTGGCTTTGGCTGGTGCTCTGATCTTGGAACCGGAGCTTTTGATTCTGGATGAGCCTTTTGCCAATTTAGACCAGAAATCTGAAGAGGAATTCATTCAGATTCTGAAAGAGATAAATTTGTCCAGGCATACAACTGTGATAACTGCCCTGCATGATCTGGAGTTAGTGCCGGAGATAGCAGACACTCTCTATCTGATGGGTCCAAAAGGGGAGCTTTCTGCCAGTGGCGAGCCAAGAGAGATTTTGCAGAACCCTCAACTTCTGGAAAGATTCAATCTGAAAAGAAAGGTAGTGGTTTAGAGTTTTTTTATATGGAGTCTGTAGGGGCGTATTGCAATACGCCCCTACATTGTCTATGAATTGTCTGAGTTTGGAGTGCAAGAGCTTGCTCTTGCTTTTTTGTTTTAGAGAGGCATCAGCAAGCTGATGCACTCCTTACCTTCTCGTTGCCACGGGAGTGGCAACGCTACAGTCTCAGTGCCTTTAAAGCTTTTATCTTTTCAGCCTGCTCGATTTTTGCCTTCTTGATTGCCTGTCTTAAAATCTCGATCGACTGGTCATAGGTTTCTTTTTGAACCGGGTAGGGGTAGCCGTCTTTTCCGCCATGGGCAAAGGAATACCTGGCCGGATCTTTCCAGGAGGGCTTAGCGCCGTAAATTAACTCAGAGATTAAAGTCAAAGCCAAAATTGTTTTCGGTCCGACTCCGGATAGGCCCAACATCTTCTCAAAATCTTCCGGGTTCCTTTCATTTATGCTCCTGAGAATTTTATCCAATCTCTTGGTATCGAAATTTACCGGGTAAATTGGATGAGATTTCGGTAAAACCAGATTATCCAATTTCTTTATATCCTTCAAAAGCGCGGGGAAATTCTCTCTGACCAGTACGACATTCGAATCCCTGGTGGTTTTGCTTTCTTTTGCAGTCAAGTCCAGAGCAGTTGATTTTTTCTCGGTGCAAATAGCAGTATGCGGCTCTTCCACGAAGTCTTTCAATGAAGAGGAAAGCCAGTGGTATCTTCGGGCAGCCCTTAAATTCGTATTCATCCCCTGCTGGAATACTGCCCAGTCTCCTTTTCGGGTGAAGATGAAATTATGATGATAAAGCTGAAATCCATCCTGCAAGGCAGAGGTATCGACTTTGGCGCTCATCTTCGAGGCATAAATCAGATTTTTAATCTTTTCATCTGGCAATAAAAGCTTTGACCCAAAGATTTCTATCTCGGAAGGAGTCTTTCTGGAGGTTCCTCCTTTTCCGCCTGCCACGACCAGACCTAATTCATTTTCAAGCCCTTTTAGACCTTCCTTTAAGGCTCCACCGACTGTGGTAGTGACCCCGGATGAATGCCAGTCAAATCCTAATACACATCCGAAGGATTGAAACCAGAATGGGTTTGACAATCTTTTCAAAAATTCTTCTGCACCAAAATCCGAGACAATGATTATGGTTATCTCCCTTGCGAGCTTTTTCATCCTCTGGAAAAGCCAGGCAGGAGCCTGTCCATAATGTAAAGGTAGATGTGCTATTCCGGTGCGCATATAAATTATACGCTTCGAATTAAATATAATAAGGACTTAGCACGGACTTCAATCTTTTAGCTGTCATTGCGAGGAGGTCATATGACCGACGAAGCAATCCGTCTTTGGCAAAGAACAGGGATTGCTTCGCTCCTTGAGTCGCTCGCAATGACTAATGATAGGTCAGACATTCCTATCTGGCCTTTATGAACAGGCAGGATGCCTGTTCCACCAGTTCGGGCGACCACGGGGTGTCACCCCTACTTCTTATAGAGTTCTTTTCTTCTGGCTTCCAGCAAATCCGGCTCTTTTCCCAGGAACTCGGCAGCGGTTATTACCTTTTTTTTAAGGTTCTCTGCGGCCTTTAATACTTCCTCTATTTTACTTAGATAATGCAGGTCTCTTACTAAATGGTGGTCCAAGATTATAGTATGGACTTTGGTCTGAGATAGGATTTTTATCAGGTTCCGGTTACTTTCCTCGAGTCCGAACTTGGAAAATTTCCAGCCCATAAGCAGGGTGGGATAGCCGGAAAGGATTAAGATATCCGGATTCTCCGAGATCATCCAGTCAGTCGCGGTTATAGTCTGAGGACCCTGGATATCTGAGGCATGAAGAAGTTTTTCTCCTTTGTAAGAAACAGAAGTCATCAAGACATAACCCAATTTGGAATATTCTTGCCCATGATAAAAAGGTGGGGAGAATTTCAATCTGGTCTTGCCAAATTCGAATTCTTTTCCGTCAGCGGACTCAATCCTTTGGGGTTTTTTGCCTAAAAGGCTTAAGAACTCTTTCCCACGCTGTTTCTGGGAAAAGTTGATCTTGTTTCTCGGGTCTTTGATCAATAAGACCTTTCCTGCATAAAAGTCCTGTTCCGGGAAATGATGGTCATAATGATAATGAGAAATGACAAGGATATCAGATTTTTCAGCATAAGAGATAATTACTCTGGCAAGCTCCTCTAATCTTTGATACTCCATTTTGGAAGGGGGGAGACCATATCTCAAAGGTCCCAAGGCTGCTCCAGGGTCGATTAAAATCTTCTGGTCGGTCTCTACCCAGGTAGCAGTCGAACGAACGCCAAGCGAATCAAAGGCCAGAGGGACAACTTTCATTTTTGTCATTGCTGTTAAAATTATTCCTTCCTTGAGGGCAGGAAGTAAAATCAGGATTTAACTTTTGTTTTCCCGCTTAATCTTGGCAATGGCACGGTTATGTTCCTCTAAATCTACCGAGAAGATATGCGAGCCATCACCTTTTGCTACAAAATAAAGATAGTTAACATTAGCCGGGAATAAAGCAGCCAGAATGGATGCTCTCCCCGGATTATTGATGGGTCCAGGCGGGAGTCCCGGATGTTTGTAAGTGTTATAAGGTGAATTAACCTCCAAGTCCAAATGGTTAAGAGGTCTTTCGAGTCCTCCGAGGGCATAGATCACGGTGGGGTCGCACTGCAGTGGCATCCCGATTTTCAAACGATTATGATAGACCGCAGAAATGATAGGCCTTTCCTCATCTATCCTGGCTTCGGATTCCACCAGTGAGGCTAAAGTGACCAGCTGC
>DATKKH010000217.1:0-8218 GCA_035543035.1 Terriglobales bacterium
AAAACTAAAATCCCTCTCTTTCTTTGTTCAGCAATTATATCATCCAAAAGAAAAAGCCCAGGTTCATCCAAATTGCTTCCTGGCTCGTCCAGAAGCAGAATCTTGGGTTCATTCAACAGAGCGAAAAGATATTTAAGTCTCTGCTTCATCCCTGAGGAATAAGAGGAAACCAGGTCTTCCCCTCTTCCCTTCAAACCTATCTTCTCCAAATTTTTGATTAATTCCTTTTTTCTCCACTCCAAACCCTGAACTTTGGATAAAAATTCGAGATTCTCCAGAGCGGTAAGCTCGTCATACAATGACAAATCAGGAGCCACAAAACCGAGAAGCTTCCTTCTTTCTGTCTTTTTTTTGTTTTGACCATTCAAATTGATATTTATTTCCCCTTTAGACGGTCTCAATAAGCCAGCCAAAATCTTCAAAAGGGTGCTCTTGCCAGAACCATTTTTGCCAGTGATGACCAGGGATTCTTCTTCTTTAAGCGAAAAATTGACCCCTTCGAAAACTATTCTGAAACCGAAGCTCTTGGCTAAGTTCTTGACCTCTAACGAAATCATAAAATTAGGCTGAAAATACTCAAACAACTCTTCTTTGTCAAGGATTTGCTTTAATTTGGAGTGCATCATCCGTGATGATGTGAGGTAAGTCGGATTATGAAGCTACGCAAGAAAACAGTGCCCCCAAAACCGAGATCGGTGCAAGAAATCTCAATCAACCTTCTTGTATAGTATACCTTCTGCAACTCCTAATGAAATGCAGCCAAAATATTTATCAACAGGGTATGAGACACCAGGCTCTGGATGAGCATAATTGGGATCAAATTTCCCGAAACCATTGAGTACAACCATGAAATTCTCATTGAAAGACACGTAACCGCTCTTGGGATCATAAGTCCATGTACCCTTTGATACGGTCACCTCAGACGTTGCTTTAAGTGTCACCTCCTGTCTAAAGGTGCCGTCATGATAGAGCGTAAGCTTCTCCTTTGCAACATCGTAGTCAGCAATATATGTACCGAAAAGTTCTGACGGACCCGGCTTACATGAGCACATGGACAAGATTACCAAAAGCACCATACAAATTAATAAGACTTCATTCCTTGTCTTAGAATGCATTTGATATTTATCTCCTCCTTTCACCTGTTTGAGAGTTTTGTCGGGTAGTCTGCGACAGCCCGACCTACAGGCTGGTCGGGCAAGATGCCTAACCCACCTCATATGTTAACGAAAGCAATGCGAAAAAGTTCCTTTTAACCATCTGAATAACCCGCCTCTGAACGAAACTGGAATATCCCCTACTGCACCATTTGTGCCCCATTTGTCAAAGTAAATCGCACCAGCGCGGCTATCATTCACGTCATAAAAAATTATTCCCCAGCGAATATCTTCCATCTCAGACCGAGGCTTAACCTTCAGGGACTTGAGTAGTTCAGCCAATTTCTGGCCGTAGATTCCCCCTGATGCATCGCGGATGGTGAGCTTGTAATAGAACGACCTCTCAAGCATTTCTGGTGTGATACGAGCGTAAGTCTCAATATAAGGAGGTATCTGCAATATTTCAATTCTCCCGATATTACGATTAGAAAGTTCCATGGCCATGGAATCTATTTGAGACTGAACCTGGCTATTGCCTTTCGTTATTTCATCCCTTGCAGATAGGGTAATCGGCAACAGGAATGATATAACAATAACATAAATGAATACTTTAGATTTCATGTTGCACCTCGATATTGGAGTTCAAGGAAGACATGAACGCGCTCTTTTAAGCGTATTGCTCTCTCTTTATTATCATATCGGTAAATCACAAACACAAGTCCAGAGTCTTGTTTTCTCTAGAAGTGGATTAAAGGGAGTTCGTGCACAAAACAAAACGTCCTCACGGGAGTGAGGACGCTACAGAAAACCTTTGGTCGGGTAAGGTGCCCGACCTACGATTGGATTACTTGATTATATGCCCTATTCGACCCCATCTCACCCTTTGCGGAAAATGGATGATATTATAAGCTATATTCTTCGGAATCGAAAGCAAATCGTCCCTGGTTACTTCTGGAGCTTTGGGGTCCGGCTCCCAGGAATAGTGGATTATCATCGCCTGACCCAGGACCAGCCTGCGGTCAAGAGGACCCCAGAACCGGCTGTCGTAACTGTTATCCCGGTTATCCCCCATCATAAATATATTCCCCGGAGGAACGACATAAGGGCCGAAATTGTCCCGGTTGCTTGCACCGACGGGTGCAACGTTTCGATCCGTGAATTTGGATGCAGGAGGATTGGGAAATATCCTGCTGTTAACATAAAGGACTTTGTCCTTGATCACAATGGTGTCTCCAGCCACAGCCACACATCTTTTGATATAATTCACCTTCTGGTCCAGAGGATACTTGAAAATCACTATATCCCCGGCTTTGGGCTCGCGCAGGGCTGGAAGGTGAATGTTGGTAAAGGGTATGGGAAGCTTTGAGCCGTAAATGAATTTATTTGCCAGGAGAAAATCCCCGATCAACAGGGTATCCTCCATCGAGCCGGATGGTATCTTATACGCCTCCACCACTGAAGTCTTGATCATCAGGGCCAAAATAAGAGCTATGGCTAATGACTCGATATATTCCCTGAGAATAGATTTTTTCCTTTTGGGTTTTTGCTTTTCGGACGAGATTTTCATTTTCCCTCCATAAAAATATTTCTTTTTTATTTATACGAATATACGGGAGATAAGTTTTAAGGTAAATCCTTACTCTTTTTGCTCGGCGACTGTTCCCTCAACCGGTTTATCCGTCACCATTTCTTCCTTTTTCTGGATTTCTACCCATTCCAGGAAATGCTCTTTTTCCATTTCTTTTTCCGATACTTTGCCGTTAAGCCAGCTACGGTTCATAGGAAATTTCTCCGGATTCAGATGTGCATTGTAAAAATGCCAGATAATGATGGCTAAAGTGGCTAACAGGGCTTCATCCGAGTGAGCTTCCCTGGCGATGTCTGCTACGTATTTCGGAAAAATGCTTAAGGCAATTCCCAGAAACCAGAGTATTAGGCCTGATCCCACCATAACCACCATACCCCAGTAAACTGCCCAGTAATCGAACTTCTCCACATAGGTAAACTTGCCGAATTTAGCCTTTTCCCTTTTCCTCCCGAGCAGATAATTGAGCATAACCCAGAGGTCTTTCAAGTCCTTTGGACGCGGAAGGAGTTCTCTGAAGATTTCCCTACCTTCTCTACTGAAGGCTAAAAACATAAGATGGTAGAGGGCAATCCCTATCAGTCCGACTGCACCTACCCGGTGCAGAATCCTTCCGGTCTGCAAGCCGCCTATGGCACTGAAGAAGAATTGAGCCCAGGCCGAATCGTGAAATTTTATTGGTAGCCCGGTGATGATCAATATCAAAGTCGAAATCATGAGGATAACATGCTGAATTCTGATGTTCAGGCTCAACCGTGAGTACATCCTTTCCTCTTCCTTCTTTACCTCAGGAGGAATCTCGACTTTTTCGGGCTTCAGCTTGGCATACCTGTCCTTCAGCTCCTTTTGCAGCTCTTCCCTGGCACGCTCCTTGACCAACTTTTTGATCTCCTCTGTCAGATGAGGGGTAAGGGAAACGTCTTTGGTCAAATCATCCCAAAGCTCCTGCTCTATCTCCTGCTGGAGCTTTTCTATGGTTGAGGCAGAATCTATCTCTTTTTTTTTCTTATTGGAGGACATCTATTATTCTACTTTCTTTTTTTTATTCTTCCCCTTTTCTCCTGACTATGATCTTTTTCCTTAAATCCAGAATGATATAGATTATCAGGGAAAGCATAACTGTCATGGTCAGATATTTGAAAAAACGGCTGACATAATAGATAATCCCTGCCTCTTTTTTTGCCGGGTTAACGTGAATCCTGCCTCTGGCAAAATTCTGGCTTGCTCCCGGATGGCACTTTCCGCAGGTTTTGGGTATGTTATCTTTATAGATGGATGAACGGGGATCATCCATTTTGAAAATGGCATGCGACCCATGACAGCTGGTGCAATTGGCCACTGTGGTAGCTCCGAATTTAATCGCCACGCCATGAAAGCTTTCTTTATAGGTCTCCACTGGCTCAACCGGAATATTATATTTTTTTATCAGTTCCATATTTGCATGACATTTGGCACAGGTGGCAGATACCCGGGTCAAAAAGACGCTGGATTTAGGGTCGGTATGTTCTTTTATGTCGTGCTCGCCGTGACAATCAATGCAGGACGGAGCTGCCAGGATGTGTTCTTTTCTGAGTGCTTCCCCGTGCACGCTGGCTTCATACACCGTATAGATATTAAGGTGACAGATGCCGCAGGTCTGGGGGATATTCTCCTTGTTGGTCCGGGAAAGAGTGTCTGCCTTGTCGAAGATGTAATGGGAACCGTGGCAGTCCTGGCACATTGGAGCCTTAACATCACCTAAAGCTAATGCCCTCCCATGCACACTCTCGCTGTATTCTTTATATTTATTTATGTCCGGTGCCCCAGCTAAATTACCTTTGTAATGACATCTCTGGCAATTTACTTTCTGCAGGTTTTTGCAGGGGAAATTGGTAGCGTCTATATGGCAGTAAACGCAAGCCTGCTTTTTATGGACCGACCTGTAGAAAAGTTCAAAATCTACATATTCTGAGATGACTTTTCCGTCAGGAAGATTTTTCTTGAGATTGGGATTGGAATGGCACTTCTGACATTCCCGATTAGATGCAACCTCCTGGGCTCTACCTCCAGACAGGCAAAAAAACAAAAAAAAACAAAAAAATATAAGGAAAACGCTACTTTTCTTCATTTGAGATGCTTTTATATCTACGTTCATACTCCAGGGGATGCTCGGCTTTAAGCTCTTCCAAGGATATTTTGCCGTCAATCCATATACGGGACATCGGAAACCTTTTCGGGCTCAAATGGACGATATACAGGTGCCAGAGGAGTATGACCACTGCGATTATCACCCCCTGGTAGCCATGCACCACCTGGGTGATATCTATAATCCATTTAGGAAGAATAATCATCGCCTGGTTCTGGTACCAGAGGATCAGACCGGTCGCTATCATCACCAGGGAACCAGCCACCACTGCCCAATACTGAAACTTATCCTGGGGAGCATATTTGTCCACCTGTGGATGTTCCGAAGATAAGCCCAAAGCATATTTCACACTTTGAAATGCGTCTTTAAAATCTTTCCACTCTGGCAATACTGATAGAAATTCATCGTGCCCATATCGGGTAAATGTTATATAAAGAAAGTGATAGAAAGCAGTAATGATTAGAAGAACAGCGGCAAAACGGTGAAATAAACCTCTGGCGATTATCCCGCCTTCTAAGTTGATTATCAGCTTTCCGAGCCAGGAATCATGGTATTTCAGAGCCAGACCAGTTATAATGAGGATTATGAAACTAATCAGCAGGAGGAAATGCTGAACCCGCTGGCTGCGGGTGAACCTCATAACCGTTATTTGTTCTTCCATATTTTTTCTCTTTTTTATCTTTCGTAGTGCAATCCTTCAGGATCGCCTAAACGAGTTTAAAGCCCTAATTCACTTTAAATTCTTTCTATCCTTCTTCTTCTCCTCCCTAAAACATCGAGGATAATATAAATGGCAAAGAGAATTCCTAATATTCCAATAAACCAAGTGTAGAATGTTCTCACGATATATACCCCCAGAGATGATTCCTTGGTAGCCTGGATGTGGACCTTCCCTTTGGCAAAATTCTCCGAAGCTCCTTTATGGCATTTTCCGCAGGTCTGGGGTATATTTTTTGGATTTATGGACGACCTGGGATCAGATGATGGCAATATGTCGTGATAACCGTGGCAGCTGGAACAGTCCGCAACTACCATCTCCCCGTATTTATGGGCAATCCCGTGGAAGCTGTTTAAATAAGTATCATAGGCAACCGGCAATAAGCCATATTTTTTTACAATCCTCTCGGCAGAATGACACGCACTGCAGGTTTTAGGAATATTTGTGGGGCTGACTTTCCCAGAAGGATCCCTGACTTCAGTTATGTCATGTTCGCCGTGGCAATCAGAGCAGGTTGGCGAATCCAATATACCTTTGGCTAAGCTTGTCCCGTGAATGCTTTGCTCATATACATTATAGATACCTGCATGACATTTGGCACAGGTGTGAGCTAAATTGACCTTGTTCACCGGCGATTCAGGGTCATCCACCGGTCTCATCTCATGGGCTCCGTGGCAGTCTGTACACACCGGAGCAGCTAACAGACCGTGTTTTTCGACTGCCATTCCGTGAACGCTGTTCTCATATGCCTTTAGAACGACTGGCTGGGGAAGATTTTGATATTTTGACGCCAGTTTCTGATCCTCATGACATTTTGCGCACAAACGAATGATGTTGTTATGAAAGATCGGGGATTCCGGGTCTTTGGCTGATAAAATACCGTGTGCACCGTGACAGCTCACACAGGAAGGGACGTCCGGATTTTTCTTCACGAATTCTTTCCCATGCGTTCCCTGAAAAAAAGACTCGGTTTCTGCAGGATGACATTCTTTACAGCCTGTTATCTCCTGGGTCAAAAGGCTGAATTTATTCTCTTTCTCCCCGGTTTTGACCTTGTGCTCGGAATGACAGTTACAGCAGTTGGGGATTTCTTTCAATTTTGCCGTGGCATGAACGCTTTTGTTCAGGTCAGTAAATATCTTGTTGTGACAGGTGCCGCAGACTTTTAATGGATCCGGCAGGCTGGCTCTATGAGAATCGTGGCACTGGTAACAATAGACTTTGCCTTTAGCTCCACTGGGAAACACCACCGAGCTGTGCTCGGAAGAGGTAAAATACACGTCCTCCCTGTCTTTGTGACATTTAAGACATAACTCTGACCGGTTATTCTTATTAGTGATAGAACTAGGGTCCTGGGCAGATTTTATGTCATGTGACCCGTGACAGGACCAGCACCCATCCTTGATAAGATTGTGCATTCCTTTGGAGACTATGGCTTTTGTATCGGAGTGACATGCTCCGCAATCTGGTGGAGGAAGTTGCTCAGAATGAGGTAATTCGGTTATGCCCTTATGGCAGTCCACGCAGTCCAGTTCACCGTGGATAGATTTCTTTAAAGCAGATTCATCCAGATAAAGGGAGATGGTTTTACCTTTCTCGGTTTTGCTTAAGGTCTTGTCCCCATGGCAATTCAGACAATCAGCATTGGAAAGCTGGGCATTTGCCCTTGCTGATAATATCAGGATTAAAGAAATCAACAGCAGAAAAGCCCTGGATATTGGTTTGGTTATCGATATCATTCTTCCTTGTCTGAACCGAATTTATCTTGGTTCTTCAGCCTTTCGTATTCTGCCGGATGTTTTTCCTCTAATTCTTTTTCGCTGATCCTTCCGGTTATCATGCTTAAATTCACCGGGTATGAATCCGGATCAAAAATCATAAAGAACATATGCCATACCACTATGGCGGCTGAAGCTAAGATTGCTTCGTAAAGATGGATTGTCCTGAAAACATTAAGAAGCCACAGAGGCATGTATTTCAGAAAGAAATTCTCGAACCACATAGGAAATCCGGTTATGGTCATCACTATGGCTCCCCAGATCAATGCCCAGTATTCTGCTTTTTCCATATAGGCATAACGGTCGAACCTGGGTCTTTCCCTGGTCAGCCCTAAATAATAATTGATATTCTGAATTACCATAGGAATATCAGTTGGTAGCAAGATAATAGCTTTGAGCTGGGCTCTGCCTCTGGCTGTAAAAATGATATAGCAGAGGTCATACAAACATACCAGAATAAAGATCACTGCCGCTATTCTGTGGATATCGCTCCTCAGATGAGCGCCGGCTTCATTTGTTACCATCCACTTTGCCCACCAGGCATTCGGAAACTTCAGAGCGAATCCGCTTAAAGCTAAAGTGGTGAAGGTCAAAAAAAGCAAAAGATGCTGGATTATCTCGCTACGGTTGAAGCGAACTATGGTTGCCTCTTTTGCTTCTATATATTTCTGCTTCACTCTTTTTAAGATAATCAAGGAATTATGCAAGACCATCCCGCCTATGATCAGGATTATCAGAATGATGTAAATCCTTTTTACGATGTAAACTCCGATCTCGCTTTTGGGAGAAACTGCCAGGTGAACCTTCCCCCTGGCAAAGTTCTCTCCTGCTCCCGGATGGCAGTTACCGCAGGTTTTTGAAAGATTAGCAGGATTTATGGAAGACTTAGGATCAGACGAGGGTCTGACATCATGATAG
>DATKKH010000218.1:0-6044 GCA_035543035.1 Terriglobales bacterium
TTTAATTGATTTATTCTTACTTAACTGATAATAGACTAATACAAGGATAAAAAAAGTCAAGATAAATCATTGGGGGTTCTAAAATAATCTTAGGTTCGCACGGTCATATCCGCCCAGCGGAGCAATACGTCACAACAAAAAAAATAGAGACGCATTGAATGCGTCTCTACCAAAAATAAAAAAAGGCGAGCCAGGCTCGCCTTTTTCGTTGCTTCCTCGTCTCAAGTGTTATGCTACTTCGACTTTCTTTTTTTCGGTCATCACGGTCTCGGTTTTGTTCTCTTCATGTCTGGCAGGTTCAGTTAAGTGGGTTTTTGCCTTCCTGGCATCTAATCTATCCTTTCTTAACCTGATCAGCACTCCCAAAGAAATTAGCATAAACATAAAGGAGTTTACCTGTCTGAAGATTTCTCCATAGTTAAAAATGGCATCCAGAAATGCCATCACGCCCAGGACGAAAAGAGCGGTTGACCAGAAAAGCATAAAAGCACCTCCACGGATATGGGGTTAAAATTCAGCCTTAAAGCTAATTCACTTTTTCATAATCGGCAGTTCAGGCATAAACCTTAGAGTCAATCTATAAAAATATAAAGCCGGACTTAACAAAATTTAACCTCTTCTCCGTATATATTGTTTCAGTAAAAAGTAAATTCATTTGCCGGACTTTTAAATAAATCCTTGACAGCTCAGAAAAATTGAATAATATAGTATCCATATTAATAATATGATAGAAAATATCTTACATGAAAACTGCGGAATTTTCGCCATTTACGGTGCCAGGAAAGCCTCGGAATTGACCTACTTAGGGCTTTATGCGCTTCAGCACCGGGGGCAGGAAGCATCCGGAATAGTCTCCTCCGATGGGAACAAGCTTTATCAGCTTAAGGGGATGGGGCAGGTTAACGAAGTGTTTGCGAGTAAAGACGTCCTGTCCAGCTTAAGAGGGGAAATCGCTATTGGACATAACCGTTATTCGACTACAGGGTCTTCAACAGTTGCTAATATACAGCCTTTGCAGATCACTTACAAAGGAGATAAGCTCTTAGCAGTCGGACATAACGGGAATCTGACTAATTCCTCCAGCCTGAGAAAAAAACTGGAAAGAGAAGGCTCAATTTTTCAGACCACGACTGACAGCGAGATAATCCTGCATCTGATTGCCCGCTCCAAAAAAGAAAAAATCGAAGAGAGTCTGGCAGACGCTTTATCGAAGGTAAGAGGGGCATACAGCCTGGTTTTCATCACTGCAGATTCGATCCTGGCAGCCAGAGACCCTTATGGCTGGAGACCTCTGGCATTGGGCAAGCTCAGAGATTCCTGGGTGGTTGCATCCGAGACCTGTGCTTTTGATATGATCGGAGCCAGGTATATAAGAGATGTTCAGCCGGGTGAAATCATCCATATAAATGAAAAAGGTTTGAAATCAATAACTCCTTTCAAGCAGGTCAAGCATGCTTTTTGTATTTTCGAGTTCATCTATTTTGCCCGTCCGGACAGCATGATTTTCGGGGAAAACGTGGATAAGGTCAGGAGAAGGCTTGGTCGACAGTTAGCCAAGGAACAGCCTGCAGATGCAGATATCGTCATCGCAGTGCCGGATTCAAGTAATACGCATACTCTTGGGTATTCTGAGCAGTCTGGTATAAAATTCGAGGTCGGGCTGATACGAAATCATTACATTGGAAGAACTTTTATTCAGCCGGAACAGAAGATCAGGGACCTGGATGCCAGAATAAAATATAACCCGGTTAAAGGAGTCCTGAAGGATAAAAGAATTGTCATAGTCGATGACTCGATTGTCCGAGGAACAACCAGCAGAAAATTAGTCTGGATGCTGAGAAATGCCGGGGCAAAAGAGGTTCACTTCAGGGTAAGCTCTCCGCCTATCACCAGTCCTTGTTTTTACGGTATCGATATGCCGACTAAAAAGGAGCTGATTGCCTCAACCAAATCGGTCGAACAAATTAGAAGATATTTGGGTGTGGATACTTTAGGTTATCTCTCTATCGAGGGGATGCTCTCAATGCCCTCCCTGCCCAAGGATGATTTCTGCGTTGCCTGCTTTTCGGGAAGATATCCCACTAAGATGGAGAATAATATTGGGAAATTCGCTCTGGAATTAAAATAATCTTAAAATAGGGTGGTAATTTTAGGCAGCCTTGCACATGTGAGGCTGCCTTTTATTTTTTCAAAAATGAAGATAACCCCTGATTTGCCGATAGTATAACTGCAGGCTGATAATGCAGTCTGAATGTTATAAGCTAAAGTCTGAAGTCAAAATCGTAAAGCTAACAGCCAATAGCGAATCGCGGTTTTCTAGTTAAAAGGATAGAATGGAAAACGCCAGGATAATGGTCATCGATGATGAAGAAAGCATGTGCCGGTTCATGCAGATTATGCTGCAGAAGGAAGGGTATGATGTTACCTCCACCGTAAGCAGCAAAGAAGCCCTGGAGGAGATGAAGAGTAAAAATTACGATCTGGTCATCGCAGATCTGATGATGCCGGAGATGAACGGTCTGGAGCTTCTGTCAAGAGCAAAATCGATTCACCCGGATGTAAATTTCATCGTTATGACCGCTTATGCTTCGGTCGACACGGCTATCGAAGCGCTGAAAAAAGGGGCTTTCGACTATATCACAAAGCCCTTCAAGGTAGACGAGATAAAGATAGCCATCAAGAAATCCTTGACCCAGAGAAGAATTACCGAGGAAAACGTCAATCTAAAAAGACAGCTCAAAAAAGAATATGGACTGCAAAATCTGGTCGGAAATTCTCCGGAGATATTTCAACTGAAAAAGCTGGTCGAGAAAATAGCAGATACGGACAGCACGGTTTTAATCCGGGGGGAAAGCGGAACCGGAAAGGAGCTGGTAGCAAAAGCCATTCATCAGCTCAGCAGCAGGTCAGGGAAGCCGTTTGTCACCATTAACTGCGCCACCTTACCGGAGGCCCTCTTGGAAAGCGAGCTTTTCGGACATGTGAAAGGTTCCTTTACCGGAGCAATAAAGGATAAAGACGGCTTGTTCAAGGTGGCAGATGAAGGGATTTTCTTCCTGGATGAAATCGGGGTGACTTCTCCTGCTATTCAGGTGAAACTCTTAAGAGTATTGGAAGAAAGACAATTCACCCCGGTTGGAGGGACTAAACCGGTCGAAGTCGATGTCCGCTTGATCACTGCGACTAATGCCAATTTAGAGGAGGAAGTGAAATTGGGAACTTTCAGGTCAGACCTTTATTACCGCCTGAACGTCATTCCCATTTACATTCCGCCTTTAAGGGAAAGAAAAGGGGACACCGAGCTTTTGATCAAGTTCTTCATAAAAAAATATTGTGACAAGCAGGGGATAGAAGAGAAAGAAATCACTCAAAATACATTGGACCTGATGACCAGCTATTCCTGGCCTGGAAATGTCAGGGAGCTGGAAAACACCATAGAAAGAGCGGTGATACTTTCGACCGGGAAAACCATCGATTTGAATTCACTTCCGCAGAATATCGTGGAAAATAAACCTTTGGGACTGGTCCAATCTTCCCAGCCGGAATTACCTACCCTGGAATCGATCGAAAAAGCTTATATCTTCTGGGTTCTGAGCCAGACTGGCTGGCAAAAGGCTAAAGCCTCCCAGATTTTGGGAATAGACGCCTCGACCCTCTATCGTAAGATCGAAAGATACAATCTCAAAGAGAAATGAGCAGGAATCCAGTGAGTGCCAAAAATCGAAATCGCGTTCTCGACGGGTCCAACCGAGCGAGGATGTCGGTTTCAGATAAATCATTAAGCGTTACAACTCTCAGACTGTTTAAGGGGAACTCCTGGTTGTTGGCTGTCCCGGTATTCGCTTTTTTTCTGCTGGTTTACTGGAAAAGCTGCTGCCCAACGCTTTTCTGGTGGGATAGCTCTGAATTCGTAACTGCGGTGGCTACTCTGGGAATTCCTCATCCACCCAGCTTTCCCTTGTATATTTTTCTCGCTAAGACATTTTCCTTTTTACCTTTATTTTCTTTGCCCTTTAAACTCAATCTCCTTTCCGGGATATTTGCGGCTCTTAGCTTGTCTCTTTTTGCACTTCTGTTTTTAAAACTGTTCAGGACTTTTTTCACTGGACTTGTAATCGATTCGAAAATTCTTTCCTTCGTCCTGGTAATGACTCTCTTAGTCGCTGGATTGAACTTTGCTTTCTGGATTCAGGGCGTTAGAGCAGAGGTCTATTCGTTAAACGGCCTGATCTTTATCTTATTATTTTTTTGTGGAATAAAATATTTGGAGGAAGATAAGAGTCGACAGGAAAGTTCACACTGGCTTTATCTATTCTTTTTCATCTTTGGTCTGGGAATGGGAAATCATCATGTTACTCTGATTTCAACATTTCCGGCTTTCATTTATTATTTTGTTAGTCATAACTCAAGGGGTTTCCTCAAACCAAAAATAATTGGAGCTTCTTTTATCTTCTTTCTATTAGGCTGCAGTATCTATCTTTACCTCCCGTTCAGGGCAATCAACAGTCCAGCCTTAAACTGGGGAAATCCGATAAGTCCGGAAAAGCTCATAACTGCAGCACTTGCCTTGAAATCTGTAAAACAGATTGGGATGACGCTGGATTATACACTTATGGAGAGAATCAAAGATGCCTGGACAATGATTTACTCGCAATTCACCCTGATTCCTTTTCTACTTGGTCTGATTGGTTTTTTTTTCTTGCTGAGGAAATATTCCAGACTCTCAATTTTCTTTCTGCTCCTTATCATAGGAAATGTATCCACGATAATCATACTTCCATCCGAATTTATCTCCACTAGTCTTGATTTTCAGGGTTACATACTTCCGGTCATTTTCTCGTTTGCCATTTTATTCGGAGTGGGGATTTTATTTCTGCTGGAGGGTATTCATGAATTGCTCGCCAGGACCGATTTCAGCCCCGGTTTTAAGAAAAGCCTGGTGGCAGTGTTCTCGATTTTCTTCTTTTCGATCTCCCTTTTGCCCGGTATGACTTTTTATCGATCAGCTGACTTATCCAAAAACGATTTAGCCTATAAGTATGGAAAAGCAGTTCTTTCACCCTTAGAAAAAAATGCAGTAGTCATTCTCGATAATCCCAATCTCTATTTCATTCTCTCGGCACTCAAGTTCGGAGAGGGATACAGAAAAGACGTGGCAGTTTTGGACCGGAATCTCCTGATAGCTGAATGGAACTTTGATCAAGAAAGGAAAAACTATTCAGGACTTTTTTCGGGCATTAAGAATAACTCAAGAGGAGATAATTCGATGATGGATTTGATGTCCGAAGCGCTCAATCGCAATTTACCGGTATATGTGGAATATAATGAAGGGGATTCCGAGGTAGCAGATTTTCTAACCCCTTCCGGGTTTCTTCACAGGTATGGCCAGAGGATTTCTACTAAACTTTCAACAGAGCTTATAAATAAACAGAGGGATTTCGAAAATGCTTTCTTATCGCAAAGGGAGGACAAGATATTCCAGCGAGATGCAGATGCTTTGAGAATGCTGGTGTATATCACTTACCGCTGGGGACTGTACTATGAGCGAAGGGGTATGCTCACCGATGCCTTAAGGAATTTTTCGTCAGCCCTGGATTTGGATTCAACAAGTTCTGTGCTTCAGGCAAAAGTCGAAATGCTGAAAAATAAATTAAGATTGGCTGAAAATTGAACATTAAAACAAATTGCATTTCGCAAGGAATTAAGCGAAATACATTCTTTTTAAAACTAAAAAACAACCCAACTGCTTCACATCTAGGCAGATAATATCTTTGTAAAAAAGGACTTATCAAAATTACTCAGCTTCTGGCATAACCCTTGCTTTTCTGTTGACAACAGAAGTGGACTATGAGTCGAAAACTAAACCATTAACCTTAAAAAAGGAGAGGAGGTGTAAAAGATGCTGAGCAAGATGAGAAAGGGACAGAAGGGTTTCACCCTGATCGAGTTAATGATCGTGGTAGTCATTATCGGTATTCTGGCAGCCCTGGCTATTCCGAGATTCATGCGGGCAACTACCAAAGCCAAGCAGTCTGAGGCCAAAC
>DATKKH010000219.1:0-4101 GCA_035543035.1 Terriglobales bacterium
TCTGGTGTAATTTGGTACATTTCAAGATCGCTCTTTCATAATGCACCGGATTATTCGCAGGCGGTTTTGCCGGCTTCCAAAAGAAGATATCCTCCTGCTCAAGGGCATACCACCACCAGAACCAGTGATATGGGGGAGGCAAAGATGTGCTGACCGGAGCAAAGGAAGTTCTTATTCGTGTGCTCTTCAATCCAGGATAATCCGTAACCTGTAGGTGAGCCAGAGGCAGGAAATCTTTCCGGCAGTGAATCCAGGCAGCGCTTTTGTCACCGCATCCGGGGATGTTTATGCACAAGACCGGAGAGAAATCATACAGAAAGTCATGCCCATTGTAGAACATCCCCGAACTATCTTGCCGATTGCCCATGTTGCCCACATTTGTAACAGTGGTAACCATCGCTCCATTGTTCACCTTAACGAATTCGGGATAATAAAAACTGTCAGTCACCACAAAGTGAATCTTCACCCAAGCTGTATCAGAATAAATCTCTCCAGTTGTATCTTTGTTGGAGAGTATCCTCAGACTATCCACCAAGAAAGTATCTGAAAGCCCTCCTCCGTTAAAAGTGAGGTTCACTTTCTCGGGAAGTCCGCCTTCTGCAATAGAGAAATTCGAAGGAGAGATATTAAGCCAGGAAGGTCCGCTCAGTTTTACGTAAAGAGTCGCTGTGCCCCATTCATTGTCAACGATCAAAGAATCAGTCGCAACCTGGTTATTTTTAGCCCATCTGATAGAATCCGTCATCTGGGTTGGGGTGTAAGTTAGAGAAGCAACCGGGTCGACTAAGAAACGAGGATATTTGAGAAAGCGGACAGGATTATTCGTAAAAGTCCCTTCGCTTTGAGGAACTCCTCCGGCATCCAGGTCATATATGTACTGGACATACAAAAAACTATCTACTCTTTCAGCAACTGAGGGCCAGTGCTCGCTCTGGCAATTCCCAGGAGTGCAACCGTTCGAATTAGTATTGGTCAGATTGATCTCCGGTCCCCAGGTAAGCCCGCTATTGGATGAGGCCTTGGCACATATATCGCCGTTGGCGAATCCGGATGCAGACACATCTCCCTCTTTGAATTTCGTGTAAATTACATATAGGTAATTATAAGCAGGATCGACTGGCATACACTCGACCCCCATAGTGAACTTAGCAATTAGAAGATTCCAGGCACCATCATCCACGATTGCCGGGGCGGTTGTATGACTGACTTTACGAATCCCTGTGAAAGCACTCCAATGCCATAAGGTCACATCATTCCAATTATCGTATTTCCGGGTAGTCCAGATAATATGCAGGTTATCGTTGTAATCATACACCGCTGCTATATCAGGCCAGGCCAGATCCACCCATCCCGAAGCTTCATAATTAGTCAACTGGACAGGGGTTCCCATATTACCTGCCTCCATCCAATCATCGCCATTATCGGTGGATTCAAGATACCTGACTTCATTTGCCTGTGTGCTTGAAGTGATGAACTGCAACCAAGCTATGCAGACTTTTCTGGAGACCGGAGATGTGGCTAATGCCCCGCTTCCCGCTCTGGCTATCGCATACGTAAACGGGATTTTATTGGGCACGAGTCTGGTATCTTTTCGAATTAGAAGAGGAGAACCCCACCCTGGAGACTGACAAACCAGAGTATCTCTATTAGACGGTTTCTCGAAGCAGCGCACATAACCCAATTCTTTGTCCTGATGGCAACCGACGTCTCCAGATTCATGAGTGATATGAATAAAAATCGTATCGCCATTCGCAACTTTTGAGCAACCTATAGCTGGCCATTCCCCTCTCGCGGAATAATTCGGAACAGAGTCAGGAATATCGAAATGGTTGAACTGCCCCGCACCCGGTGTACTGTCCTCTATTGAGATCGCAGAACCCCAGAAGGTCCAATCAGGTGTAGTCGGCATGGTCTGGTGGAAACAAAGCACTTCTCTATTATCCGACAATATGTCCAAGCCACCGAATCCACCTCTGTCTTGTGCTGCGGTTACGTGTTTGCCCCCGGGTATCAACCAAGTCCCATCTGTATACAGTGCATTATAATCCATATAGCGATTGTTGGTCATATCGGGACCAACCAAATCCATCCAGGTAAAGTGCAAACCACCCGCATAATCATTAGCTATCTGTCTGCGCTGGGTTCCGTTGGACTGAAAATCAAAATAAGTATAGCCTACAGTATCATTTGAGAACGGGTAAGTGAAGTTTGGCTCGATTAATGGACGATAATAAGCAGGTTGATTCGGGACTGGATCTTTTTCGTAGCAAGTGTCATTCAAAACCTTTGAAGGCTCAGCTTTCAAAGAGTTCGGGTGTTTTGCTTTAGCAAAAAGGACAGCACTCGTTAATAGCAGAAAGCAAAAGGTCAAAATCAAAGCTCTTTTAACCATCTTTTGCTCCTTTCACCTTTCGTTTCTTTTTTTTTAAATCTGAGCAGTGACAGCGTGCAACTGCTTTGATCTGAATGAAGAGAAAGAACAAGAAAAACTTTGGAATTTGATTTCTAAAGGTAATTTAAGTGGTTTTTTGACCTTGTCAAGTATAAAAGATTTTAAATATTTTTTGAATATCTTCTTTGGTGAGCCAGCATAACTCATTGTTCAACAATATGATAGGCAACTTGGAACTAATTATCTTATTTTCATAAATAACTTAACAAAAACCTTTCATCTTACGTAATAAGATAATGTGAAACGGTTATTTTAAGCCATGTGTATAACTTTCTGTAAATTAATAGGTTAAAGAGGTGATCCTTAGACTATGACAGCTACGACCAATCTTGAATTCCCGACAAAACAGGAATTAACCGCCAGAAGACATAAAATAGATGTTCTTCTTAAAAAAGCGGTAAAAGGTAATCAAAGGGCTAAGGAAAAACTCCTAGGCGAATATGGTATAAGAGTATATTCTTCATCAGAAGTCGAGGACTACGAAAATGGCAAACTCAGTCGGAAAATCAGAAAATTAGTGACTGGAAAAGGAACTGCCGGGGGCAAAAGACAAGTGGTAAGGAATAGATAACAGCAGCTTAATGATGAATCTGAGGCCTGTCCCATTCGGGGCAGGCCTTTTGATTTTATCAAAATTCAGCACCCAGCGAGAAGTAATGAATCGGTTTAGCCGAGACACTTGCAAAGTCGGTCTTCCAGCCCGCATCATAACGCAGGACGAAAATTCCCAAATTTATCCTCGCTCCGAACCCAAAACCGGTTTTAATGTCTTTTAGCCTTGAACTTCCGCCTTCTGAGGTTCCTCCCTGCCAAGCCTTGGAATTGTTCCAGGCGCTCCCCACATCCAGAAACATTGCACCGGTAATATATCTTAAACTAAACGGAGGAAACCCAAAGGATATATCCTGAATAAAAGGATACCTGAATTCAAGATTTGATAGAAAATATCTTGACCCCTGGATTTCGAAATACTGATAGCCCCTCAAGGGGGTTACCAGACTCGAAAAATACAGATCGTTCAAGGTATAGATATCCTGGGTGAACAGATCCGGACTGATCCAGTTTGATACACCGCCCAAGAAGAAGCGCTTTGGCTGTTTCCCATCGCTTCTGCCTGCAGTAAGCCTGAAGGCAAAACCAAACCTGTTTTTGCCGAAATGAAGGTATCTCCGGTAATCCATCCAGATAGAAGTGTAAGGGATGCTTCTGTTGGTTAGGTCCGGGGACCATTCGAATGCGAGCATGCTCCTTCTTCCGTTTACCGGTCCGGTTATTCCCCAGAGCACGTTGTCCTGAACCCAGGATATACTGGTCAAAAGGGTCTTCACGCTTCTATCCTCATAAATACCCTGGGCATTGACATCATAATAAACCCGGTCGATGGAGATATGGGTCAGGTTAAGGTCAATGCGGCTGAAGGTGTTAAAAGGTCTGGAAATAAGGGCAGTAGCTCCATAAACCCGGTCAGAAAACAGACGGTCTATGTTATCCACGTAATAATACTTGGTGTGAAAGATCCCGGCTCCATAATCTATCCTCCTGGGCAGGTAAAAATAAAGCAACTGGAAATTACTCTGGTCGATGGTATTGAAAAGGTCAGTGGCTAAATAGAAGTTGTGGTTTCCCATCAGGTCGCTGACTGCCAGGAA
>DATKKH010000220.1:0-5020 GCA_035543035.1 Terriglobales bacterium
TAAAGGAGAGTTTCAGATGCTCTCAAGAAGAAGATTTACTGTGCCCATAATTGGGACTATCTTGTTCAGCTTAGTTTTGTCCTGGTATTGCGTATTCGCGATAGCACAGACCACTGCTCCGCCAATTGCCCAGAAAATTCCCAAGGTAGACACTTCATTTGGAGATATCCGGGTTGACAACTACTTCTGGCTCAGGGATAAGAATAATCCTGAGGTTATCAAATATTTCCAGGCTGAGAATAAATATACTGAAACGGTGATGAAGCCCACTGAGAAATTGCAGGAAAAATTATACAAGGAAATGCTGAGCCGGATAAAGGAGACTGACCTTTCCGTGCCGGAAAAGGTGGATGATTATTACTATTACACCCGTGAGGAAAAGGGAAAACAATACCGGATTTACTGCAGGAAAAAAGGAAGCCTGAAGGCGCCTGAAGAGATTTTGCTGGATGCGAATGTGCTTGCTAAGGGGCATAACTATCTGGATGTCGGAGTTTACAGGGTAAGCCCTAATCACCAGCTTTTAGCTTATTCTATCGATACAACCGGAGCAGAGGAGTTTACCCTTTACTTCAAGGATTTAGGCACGGGTAAGACGCTGGTTGACGTTATCCCGAATACTTCTTACTCTTCAGAATGGGCAAATGACAATAAAACTATCTTTTACACTACCCTGGACGAGGCAAAACGCCCTTACAAGCTTTTCAGGCACACTTTGGGCACTGATCCGAAAAATGATGCTTTAATCTACCAGGAAAAAGATGAAGCCTTCAACTTGGATTTTAAAAAATCCAAGAGCAAAGCCTATCTTTTCATGGTTCTGGGAAGCGAGACCACCTCTGAGAACTGGTATCTGGATGCCTCTCATCCGGAGGAAGATTTCAAGCTAATTCAGCCGCGCCAGCACGAGATGGAGTATTCGGTCGAGCAGCACGGGGACAAATTCTACATCCTGACCAATGAAAATGCGAAAAACTTCAAACTGATGGAAACTCCGATTTCCAATCCCTCAAAAGAAAACTGGAAAGTGGTCATTCCTGCTTCCGATTCTGTGAAGCTTGACGATATTGAGGTTTTCAAAAATCACCTGGTGGTCTACGAGCGCGAAAGGGGACTGCAAAAAATCCGCATCACCAATCTGACCGATAATCAAACCCATTATGTAGATTTCCCCGAGCCGGTTTATACTTACTGGCCCGAAAGAAATCCCGATTTCAATACTAATCTTCTGCGATTCGACTATACCTCGTTGATCACCCCGAGATCGATATACGATTATAATATGGACAGAAAAACGCGCGAATTGAAAAAGCAGGATGAGGTGTTGGGTGGGTATAAACCTTCTCTGTATCAGGAAGAAAGAATTTTCGCCAAAGCATCTGACGGGACTTTAGTTCCCATCTCCATGGTTTACAAAAAGGGGATGACCAGAAACGGAAGAAATCCTTTGTTCCTGTATGGCTATGGAGCCTACGGCATAAGTTCTGACCCTTATTTTTCCTCCAACCGGCTGAGCCTTCTGGACCGGGGATTCATCTATGCGATTGCTCATGTGCGGGGAGGTGGAGAAATGGGAAGATACTGGTATGACCAGGGAAAGCTCCGGAACAAAAAGAATACCTTTACCGATTTCATCGCCTGTGCTGAGCATCTGATCAATGAGAAATATACCTCCAAAGACGAGCTGGTGATAAATGGAGGAAGTGCTGGAGGTCTCTTAATGGGAGCAGTGACTAATATGCGTCCTGATCTTTTTAGAGTGGTTATAGCCAACGTCCCCTTCGTGGATCTTATCAACACTATGCTCGACCCTTCGCTTCCCCTGACTGTGATCGAATACGAGGAGTGGGGAAACCCGCACGAAAAAGAATACTACGGGTATATGCGGTCTTATTCGCCTTATGACAACGTCCAGGCACAAGCATATCCGAATATACTTATCACCACCAGCCTGAATGATCCAAGAGTTTCATACTGGGAGCCCACCAAATGGACTGCCAAGCTCAGGGCATTGAAAACCGATAATAACCCGCTCTTGTATAAAATCAACATGGATGCAGGACACGGGGGCTCTTCAGGCCGGTATGATTATCTGAAGGATATTGCACTGGAATATGCTTTTATCTTTAAGATTTTAGGAATAAAGAATTAATGGGTTTCTCGTAGTGTGAGCCTTTTGGCTCACTCAGACTTGATTTATCAAACCATGTTGACCGGGAAAAATATTGCTTCTGAATAGGCTATAAGTTATATTAGTCGCCAAAGATAAGTCAAGAAATATTGTAGCGGAAGGCCGTCAAGGTCTTGTCCGTAGGATCCTGGCGAAGACTTCAGCCTTCCATCGCTCAACCTAAAAAAACTGGAAACTTGAAGGTTTCCGTTACCTTGAGAAGAAAAACACTAAAATACAAGGAGGTATAAGATGATAGACCTGAATCCCAAAACCAAGAAGGCGACTTTCAGCCTGGACAAGCCAGATGCCAAAAAGGTGTTTCTGGCAGGAGATTTCAACAAATGGGACCAGAAGAGCCATCCCATGAAGAAAGTCAAAGGGGTCTGGATGCTCTCCTTAGATTTAAAGCCAGGGGAGTACAAGTTTAAATATTTAGTGGATGGTCACTGGCACAACGACCCTGCGGCTCATAAATACGTGCCCAGCCCTTATGGAGGAGATGACTCCATAGTGGTTGTTACGCCGGATTTCAAGCCATCCAAGAAGTAGTTGCTCGATTTAACAGCAAGATTTTCGTAGTGCGACCCTTTTAGGGTCGCTTGAGCGAGGCTAAAAGCCTCGCGCTAAGAAAAAAAATGTGTAGAAGCCTAATAAATTGGGTAACTACGCAACAGAGAGTTTATGCCAAAATACCGAATTGAGCATGACCGGGAGAACTGCATCGGATGCAGGAACTGCACGTATGTCTGTCCCGAATTCTGGGAAATGGGCCCGGATGACAAATCCGACGTCAAGGGCTCGACTGAACCGGAGCCGGGTTGGGAACATTTAGAAATCGAAGAAAAAGACTTCCCCTGTAACGAAAAAGCAGCAGACGAATGTCCGGTCAATGTGATTCATATAAGAAATTTAGAGACCAACCAGCTTCTTTACTAAAGGGGCAGTGATGATTAAAAATAAAATCTCCTGGATGATAGGCGGTGAAGCCGGTTACGGTATTATGGCTGCTGGTACCACTTTTGCCAAAGCCTGTTCACGTGGAGGCTTGCACGTCTTCATCAACAGCGAATTTCCTTCCCTGATCAAAGGAGGACACAATCTCTCTCTGGTCCGAGTAGATGAAGAGGAGATTTTCTCCCATCTCGACACAGTCGATCTCTTAGTGGCTTTGAATCAGGAGACCATCGATTTACACCTGAACGAAATCGTGTCCGGGGGAGGAATAATCTTTGATGGAGATCAGATAAATCTGACTAAGGAGAATCTTAAGAGAGAAGATATAGTTTTATTCCCAGTTCCTTTGACAAAAATAGTGAGGGAATTGGGAGCTGAGTTGCTCTTGAGAAATACTGTAGTCGTGGGTGCTTCTATGGCAATACTGAATTATGATTTCGGACTTCTGGAAGTGGCTATCCGTGATTCTTTTGGAAAGAAAAAAGGAGAGATCGTCGAGCAAAACGTAAAAGCAGCCAGGATGGGTTATGATTATGTCAAGAAAAATATCTGCGAAGATTGCGGATATAAATTAGAACCCAGAAAGACACCTGAGAGAATGCTTTTAACCGGGAATGATGCTATTGCCATGGGAGCAATAAAAGCCGGCTGTAAATTCTATGCGGCTTATCCCATGACCCCGGTTTCTGCAATTCTGCATACTATGGCTGAGAAAGCAAAAGAATTCAATATTGTGGTCAAGCAGACTGAGGATGAAATTGCAGCGATGAATATGATAATCGGAGCAGGTTTTGCCGGCGTGAGGTCGATGAACGCCACTTCTGGCGGAGGGTTTTCCCTGATGGTTGAAGCGCTGGGTCTGGCAGCGATGACCGAGACCCCGATTGTCACGGTCGAAGGGCAAAGACCCGGTCCCAGCACTGGTCAGCCGACACATACATCTCAGGGTGATTTAAAGTTCCTGCTCTCTGCGGGGCAGGGGGAGTTTGTTAGAATCCTCATCGCTCCGGGTGATAGGGAAGAGTGTTTTTATGAGACTTTCAATGCTTTCAATCTGGCAGAGAAATTTCAGGTTCCGGTTTTAATCCAGGTCGATAAATTTCTGGCAGAGGATTATAAGACTACTGAGCTTTTTGACCAGGCGAATCTCAAAATCGAAAGAGGAAAACTTCTTTCTCAGGAAGAACTAAACAAAATCACGGAATATAAAAGATATCTAAATACGGTGGATGGGATTTCTCCCCGCGCCCTACCGGGGCAGTTGAACGGTGTTCACTGCGCGCCCAGCACCGAGCATGATGAGGCGGGTTTTTCGCACGAGGCATCCGAAGCTCTTATGCCTCCTGAGACCGCGAAGATGATTCTGGAAAAAAGGATGAGGAAATTAAATTCCATTGAAAAAGAGATAAAACCTCCCAAGCTTTATGGTCCTGCAGATGCAGATGTGACTTTAGTCTCCTGGGGCTCGACCAAAGGACCGATTTTTGAAGCAATGAAGCTTATGGAAAAAGATGGAGTTAAGGTGAATTTTCTGCAGATTCTATATCTCTCGCCATTTCCTACAGAAGAGGTCAAAAAAGTTTTGTCTCAATCAAAGACAGCGGTGGATGTAGAGAATAACTTCACTGCTCAACTGGCGAGCCTGATAAGAGAAAAGACCGGAATCGAAATCCAACACAAAATCCTGAAATATGACGGCAGACCTTTTTATCCGAGTTTTATTTACAAGAGGTTGAAAGATATCTGGAATATCGGTAAATGAATACGACAAATCAAAATCTTGTTGGCAGATGCGGGCTTTACTGTGGGGCGTGCACGATTTACCGGGCGGAAAGAGATGACCCGGAATGGAGAGGACGGATAGCGGAACGATATAAGATTCCAACGGAAAAG
>DATKKH010000221.1:0-7868 GCA_035543035.1 Terriglobales bacterium
CTTTCGTTCTTATGGTGATTTGTTCCTACGTTGCCAGCGTGGCTTTGTATATGGTGGTTTTGTCCAGAACCTATCTTTCCTTTGCCTATCCATTGATGATGAGCACGGGATATATTCTGATCTTGATTTTCTCCTGGCAGGTTTTCAAAGAACCTTTTTCACTTTATAAATGGATGGGAATGGGGTTGATTTTAATAGGGGTTTTGTTGATCGGGAAATGATCTCTTAATAAATGTAGCCCCATGTTGCTCTCAATATGGGGCTACCAACCCGTCTTGTGGGCAAGGTGGGTTTACAAATGGTGGAACAGGCATCTTGCCTGTTCTCTCGGACGAGACACCTGAGCCACCCTCATATACTGTAGATTGCACCCTCTATCGAGTTTGAAGGTGCCACCCAACTAATTTTTTGTAGCGGAAACCTTTAGGTTTCCATAGTTTAGTGTGATATGGAAAGCTGAAGCCTTCCGCTACATTAAAAAGTGAGGCTAATCCGCCGAAGGCGGATGCACTACGAAATGATTAAAACAAATGACCTCACCCTGCCCCCCTCCTAAAAAGAAGCGGGAAATGATTAATGATTTATTGAGATAGCGAAATCTATTCATACATCCAACTTTTTGGCTCGATGAATCGAGCAACTACAATTGTCCTTCCGATCAACTTCCCAGCACTTTTAAAGACACTTGTTCAGAAAAAGAGCAGTCCTTATTAAGCTATTTAAGGGACAAAAGATGGTGGAAAAATTTTCTCGGATGAGCTAAAATTTGTTCAATATTTTCCCGGAAAGTATCGTTTAAAAACTGAAACAAAGGAGGTAACCTGGTTTTCAGCTAAAGTTTAATCTCTTATCCCAAAGGGAGTTAGAAATGTCAGGGATGATAATAAAATTCCGACCGGTTAAAGGGCATAGAAGTTGCCATTAATCTTTAAAGATTTTTGAATTTCCCTTTAATCGGTTTTCATTTTGAAAGGGGAGAAGTTGACGGAGATCAATCGGAAAAGAACCAGGTTATGCTCTCTTCTCCTTTTTTTTATTTTGGGGCAAATATTTTTTGTCAGCTCCAGCTACTGTTATTTGGGTGAAGGGGAAGTGGGCACGACCGGAGCTAACTTCTTAAAAGTCGGAATAGGTGCCAGGGCATCCGGAATGGGGGGTGCCTTCGTAGGGATAGCAGATGATGCTACCTCTATCTACTGGAATACGGCTGGTCTTTCCCAGTTAAGCCAGCAGGAAGTCATCTTTGTTCATCAAAAATGGTACCAGGATGTGAACTTCGAATATTTGGGATATTCGCTGCCAGTAGCCTCCAGACATACTCTGGGTCTTTCCATAACCTATCTTAACTTGGGAGATTTTCAAGGATATGATGCTTCGGATAACCCCATTTCCGATTTTTCTGCTTATGGGACAGTCCTGGGATTAGCCTATTCCTATAAAGTTTCTCCATCAGTTTCCCTGGGAGTCGGATTGAAAGGAATACAAGAAAAACTGGAAAATGAGAAAGCAGCAAGTTTTGCCCTGGATTTCGGTTTTATCTGCCGGAGAGGGAAATTCTCTATAGGCGCCGCATATACTAACTTAGGGACTTCAATGAAATTCATCCAGGAGAATGAGCCCCTGCCAGGGAAATTCACTTTTGGGTTTGGATATAAGTTTTTCCAGGACCAGTTGAGCTTAGCCTGGGATTTTGACCTACCAGATGATAACAAACCGATTCTAAAGCAAGGAATTGAATACGGCTATAAAGAATCTTTATTTTTGCGCATGGGATATGAATATGAAACCTCAGCCCAGAACCTTGAAGGGACTGGTCTTTCCTTAGGAGGTGGTTTTAAGTTCTCCACTTGGGAGGTAGATTATAATTATTCGCCAAACCAGGTTTTGGGAGGTTCTCACCGGATCTCCTTAAGCTACCGGTTCGGCAGTAAAAGGAGCTTATAAAGCAACTTCTCTCTATTCTCCCAGCAGCAAGATGGGTTTCCCCAAAGGAAACCCATCTTTTTTTGTGGTGGAATAGACATTTTTGCTTGTTAGCTTAAGCGAGACGTTTAAGACACTCACTTCAACTGCCAATACATCCTCGAATAAATTTGAAGAGTCCACAAGATGTAAAAAAACCTATCAAACAGAGTCAGCAGGCATTTTACTGTTTCTTAATTTTTTTAAATATTATATATTATCCTGTGAGTCGAAATAGTTAATATCGTTAGAAATATATTTGTTGAGACTCTGTAAGGAAAATCTGATGGAACAAAAGAATCAGGTTTCTGCTTTTAAGCTGGACTGGACCACTTACCTTCTGATTATTCTTTTCATAGGACTGTATCTGCAGGTGATCATAGGTCTGATCGGCGACTGGTGGGTCGATTCCAACTACTCGCATGGTTTTTTAGTTCCTCTGGTTAGCGCATATCTGGTCTGGAAGAAAAAAGATAAATTAATCACTCTGGAGAGAAAAAAGTCTTACCTGGGATTTTTGATTCTTCTATTGGGACTGGGGATTTATATCGTTGGCACTGCAGGTGCTGAGTATTTTTCTGCCAGATTATCCCTGGTAATCGTCCTTTTCGGCTTAATATTCTATCTCAATGGAAAAGAATGGGCAAAGGAGCTTTTGTTTCCAATAGCTTTTCTTGCCTTTATGGTTCCGATTCCGAATGTCATCTACTACGCCATAGCTTTTCCAATGCAATTGCTTTCCAGCAAGTTGACTCAAACATTGTTGCATTTTATCGGGCTTCCTTCTGTTCGCCAGGGGAATATCATTCTCCTTCCCAATTACTCGATGGAAGTGGCTGAAGCTTGCTCCGGGTTGAGATCGCTGGTATCTCTTCTGGCCCTGGGGGCTTTTTTTGCTTATGTCACCTTTCCCAGAGAACCGGATTCTCGTAAATCAAATTTCAAAAGGTTAATTTTATTCATTTCAGTCTTTCCGATCGCTATCGGAGCGAATATCTTTCGTATCTTTATTACCGCCATCGGCGCTTATGTGATAAGCCCAAAATTAGCCGAGGATTTTCTGCATAAGCTTTCCGGGTTGGTGGTTTTTCTCATCTCGGTTTTTTCTCTTTTCATCATTAGCCAGATTATAAAGTTTTTCAGCAGGAAGAAAATAAAAACTGCTATTGAGTAAAATTTACCCGCCGTTTCCCCCTTTTTTGATCTCCAAATAAGCACCAGAATTGAAAATCCCGCAATTGTAGGCTGTTACCTAAAATATGCAAGGGTTTGCATAGAAAAAGTCGATATTTTTTTAAGATATGAGATAAAAATAGTTCTCTTTATTCTAAAAACGAAGATTGAGAAAAAATCACATCCGTAACAAACTATCCAACCTTGAGTTACATCATCGAAAAAACCTGCGAAAACTTCCAAGTTATTATTTGATTTTGCTTCATAGTTGGCAATTTATTTGCTTAATTTGCTTCTAAACGTACATCTCGGATTAAACAAAAGTCTGGCGAGGGAAAAAAGTTATGTCTAAAAGTTTATCTGCATTATTACAAAAAAGACCCCAAAGAAAGTTCATCGATCGCTTCACAATTGATGAAGTCGACATTAAAGTCACCAATCAATCGGAAATTGAGTTAGCTCCTTCAGGTTTCGAAACATCCTCCAACGTTTCCTCTTCGATCGAAGGGCTGAAAAAGAAAATTTCTATCTGGTTCAAAGAATACATCTTATCCACTTCTTATTTTCTGTTTTCTGTCTTGACTTTCGTTCTGTTGCCCGAAGGGAAAACAGAAAAAGGGTTAGGAGCTTATTACCTGGACAGAGCCGAGAAGTTCCTGAAAAGAGTCATAGATATTGCAGGCTCAACCATAGGCTTGGTGATAAGCCTGCCTCTGTTTTTTGTGGTCGGCATTTTGATAAAATTAGATTCACCGGGTCCGGTTTTTTTCCGGCAGGAAAGAGTTGGAATGAACAGGAGAAAAAGGGACAGAAGATTCCTGGAGATAAAACGGAACAAGGAAGAAAGGAAAACCGAGCGGAGAAAAAAGAATTTATACGGCGAATCTTTCTATCTGTACAAATTCAGGACCATGGTAGCAGATGCGGAAAAAGGATGCGGCCCCATCTGGGCTAAAAACGATGATCCCCGGATTACCAAAATAGGGAAGGTTCTCAGGAAAATAAGATTAGATGAGCTACCCCAATTGATTAACGTGCTGAAGGGGGAGATGAGTCTGGTGGGTCCCAGGCCGGAGAGATATCACTTTGTCAGAGATTTCATTTACCGTATCGACGGCTACCCTAACCGGCTCGGCGTAAAGCCGGGCATTACTGGTCTGGCCCAGGTGGAGAACGGATACGATTCCTGCGAGGAAGACGTCAAACTAAAAGTAAACCATGATCTAAATTATATCCAGCAATGGTCCATACTTAAGGATTTCAAGATCCTGCTCAAGACTATCCTGGTCGTAGCTACGGGAAAAGGCGCCTGCTAAAATCTTTTCCTGGAGATATTAAGTCCCGTAAAAAGCGGGACTTTTTATTTTCCCGGGTCAAAAAATACTTGCTTTATTACCATAGGAGCTATATTTTCAACTATCTTATTGAAGATTTATTTCCGATATTACTATCCGAGGAGCAAATATGACTAACCTAAAAGAGAAGAGAGTAGTCTGGCTCTTAGAGATTTTATACGGACTAACTTTGATTTTATTTTGTTCCTTTTCTCAGACAGCTTTTGCTCAGGAAGAGGAAAAGAAACCTGAAACCGGGCTGGAAATCACCTCAGTCCCTTCCGGGGCAACTGTTTTCTTGGAAGGTGAATACAGCTTAAATGCTACTACGCCGGCAACTCTTCCTTTGAATTTAAAAGGCAGATATAAGATCAGGGCTTTCAAAGAGGGGTATGAAGGGTGGTCGACCAGCATCTGGTTAGATGGCATCACGCCCAAACTCATTACCATTACTCTTTCTCCCAAGACCAGGCTTAAAGGTGCTTTGAGGTCAGCCATCTTTCCCGGATGGGGACAATACTATTACGGAGAGAAGAAAAAAGCATTTCTATTCAGCTTTGCAACCTTAGCGGCGGCGGCGGCCTTCGTGGTTACAGATAACGACTTCTCCAATAAAAACGATGATTACGTCTCAGCCAAGAACGATTATAATGCAGCCACGAACGTGGAAGACAAATACCGCCTCAAGCAGATCCTGGATGAAAAACAGCGAAAGGCATATGACGCCGAAAATGTGAGAAGGGCTACCCTGATCCTGGTCGGAGCAGCCTGGGGATTTAACCTGCTTGACGCCATAGTATTCTTCCCTTCTCTAAAAGAAAGCTTGAACATAAGCAGCACGATTTCGATCGAGCCGGGAAAGGGCGGCATAAGATTGAGCCTGGTCAAGAATTTTTAAAAGGAGAATAAAATGAGGGGAAAGATATCATTTACTATTTTGATTTCAATTTTAATCCTTAGCGGCTGCGAAAGAAAGATAAAAAGTCCGACCAGTCCGAACGAGAATTTTTTTATACCGCCAACCCCCAAGGAGATCGTTTTAAAGGTAGGGGATCAAAGTATCGGACTTTCCTGGCAAGTGGACGATACCACAGGAATCGGAGGATACAGAATCTACCGGGCGGATTCAAGCGGGATTACCCCGAGCTTGTTTGATTCTTCGACTTCTATGCAGTATACTGACAGGTCGGTCAAGAACGGCCAGGAATATTTCTACCAAATCTCTGCCCGGGACAGAAAAGGGTTTGAAGGATACAAATCCAGAGTAGTTTCTGCCAGGTCCAATCTATACGGGATAATCATCAATGATAACCGTAGGGTAACCAATTCCCTTAGCGTGAATCTAAGAATGGTCGCTCCGGTGACCACCACTTATATGATGATTGGGAATGATTCGCTTTTCTCCAGTTCGAGCTGGGAGAATTTTGTTTTAAGCCGGGCCTGGATTCTGGAGCCTGGAGACGGGGTGAAGGTCGTTTATATCAAATTCAAAGACCAGGATGGGAACGAATCTTCCAATTTTTACCAGGACGAAATCATCCTGGATACCCAAGCACGCATATCGAGTTTGACCGAGGATACCCAGGGGCAGCCTAAAAGCCCGGGCGAGATCATTCATTTCCGAACGGAAACCGATGAGATTAATGGTGAGGCCAGCGTAGATCTGGGCACTATTTCCGGGATAAAACTTTTTGACGATGGGACTAATGGCGACCAGACTGCACAGGATGGGATATATGAATTAGATTATCTTATCCCCCTGAATACTGAAATGGAAGATGCTATAGTCATCGGGCACTTTACAGATGAGGCGGGCAACCAGGCACCTTCTTTCACTGCTCCAGGAAAAGTCACCATTCAGTCACCTCCTTCGGCCGTGGTTCTTTTCCCTCCATCTGCTGCTACTCAAACCACTTTAACTCTTTTCTGGACGCAAAGTCAGGATAACGATTTTTATTCTTACCGGATTTACCGGGGGAAAACCAGCTCGGTCAATAACGACTCGCTTCTGGTAAATACAATCCTGTCCCGAACTACCAGCAGTTATGCCGACACCGGACTTTCCTCCAATTCTACTTACTATTACCGGGTCTATGTTTACGACCGTTCTGGACTGTTCAGCGCAAGCAACGTGGAACACGGAACCACCCTGCAGAATGAGCCTCCAGCTTCGGTCATTGCCTCTCTATCCAGTGTGGATAGCACTACTTTAAGGATTTCCTGGTCGCAAAACCGGGATTTCGATTTCAGCTTCTATCAGGTTTTCAGGGTCGATACTGCTGGTGGAGCTAAGGATACAATCAGCGTTGCAATCATCAGCCAGCAATCGACCACCAGTTATACCGATTCCAATCTTCGGGTTGGTGCAAAATACTGCTATTATGTCGTAGTGTATGATCTTTTGGGACTGGTGTCGGACCCCTCGAATCTGGTCTGCTGGCCCTATTGATCTTCAGTTGAGGATTCGAGCCGGGAAAAATTATGACCCTTTTAGAAAAAGTAAATCTTTTTTTCTCCATCTTTGTGGCAGGACTTAGGTCTCTAAAAAAACCTTTGCTGTGGGTTCCTTTTCTCTTGTATGCTCTAATCCAGTTCCTCCTGCTTCTTGCCCTGGTTTATTTTTACGCTCCCTTGCTTTCGGGCATCTTTATCCCTTTGATCAAAGGGTTCGTTGGCGATTTTGCCCTGCATTATCCGGCTTACTTTCTTTTTCTCCCTAAGATTTTCTCCCGGGGCAATCTTTTCCTGGGCGGGATTGTCGGGATTATCTTTATTGGCTGGGAAACTTATCTTTTCTTCTCCTATTTTCTACCGGATAGAAAGGAAAAATTGGGAGAAGGGTTTAAGGCGGCTTTCTCAAAATATTTTTTATTATTAGGCGTCTGGCTGGCGGAGACTTTAGTCCTCCTCGGATGGTTCTATTTGATTCCCCGGATAGGCAAGGGTCTTTTGACGGGGGGTTTTAAAAGAGAGCTGGCTTTTGAGATTTTAAGCCTGGGTGTGGGGATTATTTTTTACGGATTTTTTGCCTATGCTTTTCCGGCGATTATCATAAGCGGGAAGAATATCCTCTCTGGTTTGGGCACGAGTATATCGATTTACAAAAGAAATTTCTTCTCCACCTATTTTTATATCCTGATTCCGAATCTTTTAACTTTTCCCTTTACTCTTTTAAATCATAGAGCAGCTCTGCTTATCTCCAAGTTCAACCCGGAGGTTATCTTTTTAATTCTTATTCTGGAAATAATTATCTCCGCGATTGCTAACTACATCCTCATCTCCACCCTTACCCGATTTTATCTCTACGATCAGGGATTGGATTAACCAATCCAAAGTTGAACTTAAGTTCCAAAAAAACCAAGAAAATACTTGACAATCCTTCTTAAAACACTTTAGTTG
>DATKKH010000222.1:0-5182 GCA_035543035.1 Terriglobales bacterium
CGGCGACTTTCTCCGCTGCAGTCCCGCTTCCGCCGGAGATAATTGCGCCTGCATGCCCCATCCTTTTGCCTGGAGGCGCTGTCCTGCCGGCAATGAATGCTACAACCGGCTTGGTCACATTCTTCTTTATATATACTGCAGCTTCTTCCTCATCTGTTCCCCCGATCTCGCCTATGAGAACGATTCCTTCTGTCTGAGGATCTTTCTGGAATAATTCCAAGACGTCTATGAAGTTTGTCCCGATGATCGGGTCTCCGCCAATCCCTAAGCTGGTCGATTGCCCCAAACCATTTAATGTCAGATGATATGCCACCTCATAGGTCAGGGTTCCACTTCGCGATACGACCCCGATCGTCCCTTTTTTATGAATCTGTCCTGGCATAATGCCAACCTTTGCCGCTCCTGGAGTGATGACGCCTGGACTATTCGGACCCACTAATCTGGTATTTGTATTTCTTAGATAATGATAAATCTTCAGCATCTCAGTCGTCGGTATCCCTTCGGCAATGCAGATTACTAACTTGACTCCCGCATCAGCTGCTTCATAAATAGCATCTACTGCAAATTTCGAGGGAACATAAATGACTGATGTGTTCGCTTTTGTTTTCTCGACAGCTTCTTTTACCGAATTGAAAACCGGCACACCCTCGACTTTTTCACCGGCTTTTCCCGGAGTGACGCCGGCAACGACTTTGGTCCCGTAATCTAACATCTGTTTGGTATGAAAAGCCCCATCTCTTCCCGTAATCCCCTGAACCACCAGCCTGGTATTTTTATCTACTAATATGCTCATTTTTCCTCTCCTCAACTTTTTTTTTGGAGTGCAAGAGCTTGCTCTTGCTTTTTCACAAAGGCATCAGCCTCAAGGTCAAACTCGACAGGCTGATTCACTCTATATATTTTATGTGTAGGGGCGTATTGCAATACGCCCCTACCGATTTATTCATTTCTCCTTCGGTGCATCGCACCCTTCGAACATTTGAAGCTGGGTAACATTACTCAGCTCGATTGCCTTTCTCACCACTTCTTCCATAGAGGAAGTGGCAGACAAACCGACTTGTTTCAGAATCTCTCTTCCTTTATCTTCATTTGTGCCAGTCAACCTAACCGCAATCGGAACTTTTGGCTTGAATTCTTTGAGTGCGGCAACGATGCCATTCGCCACGTCATCACAGCGGGTGATTCCTCCGAAGATGTTGAAAAGAATTGCCTTGACATTCTGGTCTCTGGTGATAATCCTCATAGCGGTCACGACCTTGTCTGGATTGGAGCTGCCTCCGATATCCAAAAAATTCGCCGGCTCTGCTCCGAAATGTTTTACCAGGTCCATCGTAGCCATTGCCAGACCAGCCCCGTTGACCACACAGCCTATATTTCCGTCCAGTTTGACAAAAGACAGACCCATTTTTCTAGCCTCGTTTTCACCCGGCTCCTCTGAATCCAAGTCCCTCATCTCCTCGGTTTGTGGATGTCTGTCCAATCCGTTATCGTCAATGTTTATCTTGGCATCTAAAGCCCAGACCTCACCATCAGGAGTAGTGATGAATGGGTTTATCTCTGCCAGCGAGCAATCCTCATCCCAGAAAGCCCAATACAGTTTCATTATCACCGGAACAGTCTGGTTGCAGGTTTTGGGATTTGAATAAAGCTTGAAAGCTAAATTGCGGGCCTGATATGCCTGTAAACCGAGAAGCGGATCGACCTCCAACTTGAAAATCTTCTCCGGAGTCTTCTTAGCGACTTCCTCGATATCGATACCGCCAGCAGGAGAGACCATAATCACCGGCTTTTTTGATCTGCGGTCAACGATTATCCCGATATACGCTTCAGAGGAGATTTCTTTGCTCTCAGTGACCAAAACTTTTTTGACTTTCAGCCCCTTGATATCCATTCCCAGAATATTTTTAGCCTTCTCAAAGGCCTCCTCCGGATTTGCCGCTGACTTGATACCCCCTGCTTTTCCCCTGCCACCAACGTGGACTTGCGCCTTAATCATCACCGGCTTGCCGACTTTTTGGGCAATATCCCTTGCCTGCTCCGGAGTTGTCGCCATCTCCCCTGGCGGCACCGGAATACCGTATTTCCTGAAAATCTCCTTTGCCTGATATTCGTGGATTTTCATCTATTCTCCTTTTGATAAGTCATTTTTTTGCAAGGTTAATTATATAATAAAACCGGAGGAAAATTGCAAATAAAATTTGGCAGAAAAAATAATGACGGATGACGAATTGAAGTAAGTGGTGAGTAGAGAGTAGCGAGGAGTGAGGGAAGAATGCGTAGCGTTTGACTTTATGCCTGATGCTCTGAATATTTTGTTCCTAGCCACTTCAGTAGTGTAAGGAATAACCTTACTAAAGTCAGTTGGAACATGGAAAGGTGAAGTTGAGAATAATAACCTATTTACCTAACCCAACACTTTTTTCAGCTCTCTTGCAAAATCTCTTTTCTTTCTCTCGTCCAGCAAAATCGTTTCTTTGATTTTCTTCCAGGTCTGGGGACAATTTTTATATTTTACCTTAACCAGCTTATGAATCGCCTCATCCACCTTCTTACGGTTATCTTTTGTGACCTTAATTCCTGCAGAATCAAATATCTCCTGCAAATGCCTGAAATAGCATGACATCTTAATCTCCTTTGAGAAGGGCGTAAAGACGCATAGCCATGCGTCTCTAAAAAAATGGCATCATCGCGGATGATGCACTCCATAATCACTACAAAAGCTTATGTTTCCTCAAAAACTCCTCTGCTTCTTTTAGAAGCAAATCCTCCTGATTAAATTCCGGCTCGTCCAGAACTTTTTCTAAAAGATGATTCAGGACTTTTCCAACCGGTGGTCCGGGAGAAAGCCCGAATTTTTCCATAATTATATTCCCGTTTATCTTCAAATCCTTCACGCTGAAAGGCGGCTTTCTTTCTAATTCCTCTCTGATCCATTTTTCGAATTCATCCACGTCTTTTCCATCCGCTCCTTTACCCTGGGCAATGATATCTGCCCTCCTCACGTCCAGAAGCTCGAAAATATGTTCTGGCGTTACCTTGCGAATCAGCCTTCTCAGGCCCTTATCCGTCACACCCATAGCGAACATATGCTTATCCACCAAAAGGGTCACCGTGGAGAGAATCTCGTTCGAATATCTCAGCCTTTGAAGAATATGTTTTACAACCCTCGCTCCTCTTTTGTCGTGCCCGTAGAAGGTGGCACCTTCTGGAACCAATTCTCGTGTCTGGGGTTTGGAGATATCGTGAAAAAGGGAAGCTAACCGGATGACTAAATCCATCGGCGCATTGTCGACTGTTTCCAGGGAATGCTCGAAAACGTCATACTTGTGATAGCCTCCCGGCTGTTCCACACCAACGCAGGCTTCCAGCTCTGGCAGAATCTCTTTCAGCAGCCCGGTTTTATGCATCAGCCGAAAACCTATCGAAGGGCGCCTTGCCTTGACCAGAAGCTTGTTCAGCTCTTCCTGAATCCTCTCAGGAGAAATGGTGCTGATCAGACCGGAATTTTGCAGCAGACTTTTGTAAGTCTCTTTTTCGATCTCGAACTCGAACCTTGCAGCAAACTGAACCCCCCTGAGCATTCGCAGAGGATCATCTTTGAATGAATTTGGATTAGTAATCCGGATGAGCCTGTTTTTTATGTCCTTTTTCCCGTTGAGAGGATCAATCAGCCTTTTAGATTTGAGATCAAAAGCCATTGCATTGATGGTAAAATCCCTGCGGTAAAGATCGTCTTCCACTTTGAGATTGTGGTCAAACTCCACTTTGAAATCCTTATGCCCAACGCCGGTGGAATATTCTTTCCGAGGCAAAGCAATATCGAAGGCTCTGGATTCCTCAGTCTCTGAAAACCTTCTGAATGGAGAAAATTTTATCACCCCGAATGATTTTCCGACTAAATCGACTTTGCCGAATTTCGAGAGTAGAGATATAAGTTCATCCATCGGAATACCGCAAACCAGGTAGTCGGTTTCCAGATCCTTCAGAATCGGGGAGATAATCCCATCCCTCACCACACCACCCACCTCATAGATTTTCCCCTGCTTGAGGATTTCGTTTATGATTATATCTTTTAACTTGGACATTTTTTATCTCGTTCAAATTGACTTTAGTCAGGTTTCTTTCCTCTCCTATCAGAAGAGAGAGGGCGAGGTCACGCCACTGAAGTGGCTATGAACACCGCATGGGCAGACAAAAATGTCTGACCTACCAACTATTAAAGCAAGGCTCAAGCCTTAACCTACCTAATTCAGAATGACCTATCGACAACACACCTCTCAGAAATTAAACCTAAATCCTAAAGAAGGCAAGAACCTTGTATAATAAAAGGTCCTTCGTTCGACATAATTTTCAGCGTAATAGTCTAAATCAAAATCATATCCCATAATGTTCCTGCGATTATACAGGTTCCAGACTTCTGCATATACGGAAGCATTGCGGCTAAACATTGAGAAATCATACTGCAGTCTCAAATTGAGCTGGTGAAACGAGGGATACTTTTCCGAGTTGGTAGGCCCCTGGACCGGCCAGTATTCCCAGTGGTTCACGATCAGCACTGGCTCGTAGCGAAGAGTTGGCGTATAAGGTCGTCCGCTGGCATACCTGAACTGCAGGTCAAGAGTAAGCTTTCTGGAGATACTCCAGTCCGCTACTACCGAAAACAGGTGCCGCTGGTCGAAATCTGCATACGATTCAGCCTGGTTCAGGAATTCCTTTCTTTTCGACACTCCAAGCGAATAGCTCAACCATCCGGTGAGCCTGTTTTTTTGTTTTTCCAGGAATATCTCCAGGCCTCTGGAATAACCTTTTCCACCGTTAGCATAATTCAAAAGCGAATCCCCGGTAACCAGGTCTGTGTAGATTTTCTCATAAAACTCCACCCATCCAGCCCAGTTTTCACCGAGTTTTTTTGTCAGCCCAAAAACATAATGGGTGGCTTTCTTGGACTTCAGGTCTGGGTCCTTGGAAAGGTGTTCCATCTCCGGGTTCTGAGCATAGAATCCCCAGGCAAAGCGAAGGGTGGTCGAGCTGTTCAGCCCGTAACTTAGAGCCAGTCTGGGCAAAAGATCTGAGTTGTGATTTAAGCTCAGGTAATCAAGTCTCATTCCGCCGGTCAATGAAAGCTTCTCTGTTGATTTCCAGGAGTCCTGAAGATAGGCGCCGAATCTTTTCATAGGTTTAT
>DATKKH010000223.1:0-22761 GCA_035543035.1 Terriglobales bacterium
GCCTAAAAAATTCACAGTTATCGGAGTGATGGAGAAAAGACCAAACCTTTTGGGTGAAAGCATGAATAACTTTATCCTGCTGCCATACTGGACTTTTATGAAGCTCTACCCGCAGGAAAAGGGGTTACTCCTTATTGCCAGACCAAAAACCCCGACTCTCATACCCAGGGCAATCGATGAAATCACAGAGTTGATGAGAAGGAGAAGAGCCCTTCCTCCGGACAAGCCCAACGATTTTGCGGTCTCTACCCAGGAGGACTTGATGAACGTATATCATCAGATTACCACCGGAGTATATATGGCTATGGTAGTGATCTCCTCCATAGGACTACTCGTAGGAGGAGTTGGGGTAATGAACATTATGCTGGTCTCGGTTACCGAGAGAACTAGAGAGATAGGGGTAAGAAAAGCAATCGGAGCCAAAAAAAGGGATATTGTCTGGCAGTTCCTGATTGAAGCCATGACCTTAAGTGGAACCGGGGGGGTTTTAGGTATAATCTTCGGATTAATTCTAAGCCAGCTTGTAGCCTTAACCACTCCCCTGCCTGCAAGCGTTTCCATACCCTGGGTGATTATAGGCTTCTCGGTTGCAGTCAGCGTAGGGCTGATTTTCGGGATTTACCCGGCTTACCGGGCAGCCAAAGTCGATCCGATCATTTCTTTAAGGTACGAATAAAATAAAGCAGCCCAAACGAGAAAAGGGGATAGGGTGTAATAATAATGGATGGGTTAGAATTAATTTCTATGGATATTTCTCTGAAATTCATATATAATAAGCCAAGGAAAAAATGAAGGCAAAAGTTACATTTTTCTTTGCGGTAGTGTTTTTATTTTTTGTTCCCCTTGTTTTTTCCCAGAGCGATTATGGATATCAGGAAGAGCCGGAAGCACAGGATGTTTTAGTGGATTACTCGTATTTCAGACAAGGGGATAACTGGAAATTAGAGGTGTACTATAAGATCTTCAATAATAAGATGACCTTTGTGAAAGAGCAGGACCTTTTCAAGGCCAGCTACGAAATCGAGTTGATCCTTTATAATAAGGGTAAGCAAGTGACCGCCAGCTCCCACGAAGAAGAGTTTACAGTCAAGGATTATCAGGAAACCCAATCCCCTACTGCTTTTCTGATAAACCAAGTCGAACTATTCGCTCCGGCCGGAGAGTACAAACTTAGTTTCACTCTGAACGATCATAATTCCAATCGGGTATCAAAAAACGAGCAGATGATTATCCTGCCCCCAATTAAAATGTCAGAGCCTCTCTTAAGCGGGTTAGAATTAGCCCGCAGCGTCAGGCAGGTAGGAGATTCTATTAGCAAATTCATCAAAAACGGGGCAGAGATCATTCCCAGTGTATCAGAAAAATTCGGAGACCCTGATTCAGTTTTATGGATTTACTTCGAACTCTATGGAGTGACAAACCGGAACACTGAAGATTACCTGCTTTCATATGAGCTTGAGGCCGGTAATAAAACCACAGTTTTCAAGGATACCGTCAGAGCTAAACTTCTGCCGGCTTTTGACCAGACCTTTTACGACTTCAAGAAGATAGAGATAGACACTATGCCGGATCAGATTTACACCCTTCGCCTGAAACTTCTAAACCATCAGGGAAAATTAGTTACAAAAGCCGAGAAAGTACTGAGGGTAGAGTGGTCCCCTCTTTATCAGGTGAACGCAAATTGGGATAAGGCAGTGGATCTTTTACGCTACGTGGCTTCGGATAAGGAGCTGAAAGATTTGAGAGCGACTACAGGAAAAGAGGAAAGGATCAAAAAATGGAGAGACTTCTGGAAATCCAAGGATCCCACCCCGGATACTCCGGAGAACGAACTGATGGAGGAATATTATAAAAGAATAAAGTATGCCAATGAACACTTCGGGATCTACGATAAGGAGGGATATAAAACGGATATGGGGTTGGTCTATGTCAAATTTGGTCCACCGGATGAAGTCGACCGACACCCCTTTGAGCTGGATGTGCGGGCTTACCAGGTCTGGTACTACTATCGCCTTAGTCGTAAATTTCTGTTCGTGGATGTGAATGGATATGGAGAATATGAGCTTCAATACCCGTATGAGGGCAGGTGACGAGAAATCAATTAAAATGTCAAGAATTTTATAAAGATCGTTGATCAGGAGGAAGAGATGAAAAAACAAACAAAAATAGCGGCTGGTTTAGCCAGTATTTTCTTTCTTGCTCTGTTATTTCCCCATAAACAAGTTTATTCTGCCGATTCTCTGAAAATAGATTTAGATTACGCGGTTTTCAAATATCTGCCTGATATAAACAAAAGCTATCTGGAGATCTATTATACTCTGGAGCAGAAGGAACTGGAATATATTCAGCAGCCTAAAGGATTTGGAGCAGTCGTTTCCCTTGAGCTGGATTTGAAGGATCAGGAGGGAGGAACGGTCAAGGAAAAAAGCTGGCAGATAGGAAACCGGGTCGAGGACACGGCGAAAGTCCTAAGCTCTGACGCCCAGCTGATTGATGCCCTGGGAGATACCCTGTCAGCGGGGACATATTCTTTAGAACTCAAAGCAACGGACGTTAACTCAAAACTGGTTGGGACAAAAAAGACCCAGCTTTTAATTCCCGATTTCAAAGGGGATTCTTTACAGCTTAGCGATATACAGCTGGCTCTGGATTCAAAAGAAGATACTACTGAAGTAAAATTCAACAAGTCCGGGATGAAAGTTTTGCCCAACCCCAGGCGTGAATATTTATCCAAAAGTGGGTTACTCTATTTGTATGCAGAGGTTTATAATCTCAAATTCGATCCGGAAAGTAAGAAGAAAGGGTATTCGCTGAACTTTTCAATTTTGGATTCCACTGGCTCCAATCCTAAAGATTACGGTTCTATGGTGCATCCCAAGCCCGGAAATACTTCGGTGGTAATTAGCGCCCTCAATGTAAGTTCTCTTCAGCCGGGGAGCCATCTTCTCCAAGTGTCAGTTAAAGATCTTGCTTCCGGTGAAGAGATTAAGAAAACCAAATCGTTTCAGGTCCTGGCTTCACCGGTTCTGGAGGTGAAAGAAGAACCCAAGACTGAGGAGGAAGCCAAGAATTTAAGAAAAATGCTCACCTATATTGCCACCAAGGATGAATTGAGGATGTATGACCAGCTTAATTTGTCCGGGAAAAGGCAGTTTATGACTGAATTCTGGAAGAAAAAAGACACTGACCCTTCTACTCCTGAAAACGAGTTTAAGATCGAATTTAACAGAAGGTGGGAAGAAGCTCAGCGCCGGTACTCCACTACCCAGGGAGGAAAGGATCCATGGAAGCAGGATGGATGGAAAACTGATATGGGACGGGTCTACATAGTATATGGTGAACCAGATAATATCGAGAGATTCCCTTTGTCAATGTCCGAAAAGGCCTGGGAAAAATGGTATTATGACAACATCCAAGGCGGGGTTTACTTCATTTTCGTGGATGAGCAGGGCTACGGTGTTTACAGATTAATGCATTCCACAGCCAAAGGTGAGGTATACGATCCATCCTGGGAAGACAGGTTGAATACCCAGTCTTCCCAATACTGAGCTGTCCATTGACGTCGGTAAGGATAAATTTGTAGAATGATAAAAACCATCAATCTGTCCAAGACTTTCCTGGATAAAAAAAGGGGAGAGATAAAGGCTGTCGTCAATGTCAGTCTCGAATGCCAGCCGGGAAAGATATTCGGGCTTTTAGGATTGAATGGAGCAGGCAAGACCACCCTGATGCGACTTCTTTCTACGGTTCTAAAACCGACATCCGGCACTGCCAAAATCAACGGTTTTGACATCCTCACTCAACCGGAGAAGGTCAGGTCGAATATCGGCTTCCTTTCTTCTGACACTGCCCTTTATCCGAGGCTGAGCGCACAGGAGACGGTTGCTTATTTTGCCAGATTAAATGGATTAGAAGAAGACTCGATTCAGAAGAGGTCGGATGAGCTTTTCAGGCTCTTCAATATGGAGAGTTTCAGAGACCGGAGAATAGACAAGCTTTCCTCCGGGATGAAACAAAAAGTATCTTTAGCTCGAACCATCATCCATGATCCCCAGATATTGATCCTGGACGAGCCTACCCTGGGTCTGGACGTTATCACCTCTAGGAACATCATTCAGTTCATCCGCAAGGCAAAAGATGAGAACAAGTGCGTTCTTTTCTCCACTCACATTATGTATGAGGCAGAAAAACTCTGCGATGAAATAGCGGTCATTCACCAAGGGAAAATCCTGGCAGTGGGCACCTTGGAAAAACTCCGGGATTCGGTCGGCCTGAAAAATTTGGATGAGATCTTCGTCAAACTGGTTGGAGAGGTGCATGAATTTTAATACGATAAAGATCATCTATCTCAAAGAGATGAAGGATATGCTTAGGGACAGGAGAACCCTGGTCTCGATGATTCTGATCCCGATTCTCCTTTTTCCGGTTTTGATGTTCGGAATGAGTTCTCTGATGGTAAAGATGACCAAACAGGCAGCTGAAAGAGTTAACCCGATCGTGGTCCTAGGAGGGGACAATGCCCCTTTTTTGTTCTCCCAGTTGCAGGTAGACAAGTCTTTTGAAATAGTTCAGGAAAGCGACTACCGGGCTGCACTAAAAGATAAAAGGATCACAGCTGCACTGGAGTTCTCTAGGGATTTCGAGAAGAAAATCGCTGCCGGTGATTCAGCTCAGGTTGAGATCTACTATGATGCGGCCGAAATCCGTTCGGAAATGGCTTCAGGCAAGCTGGACAACCTTTTCAAGGCTTACCAAGATAGCGTTGTAACCGAAAGGTTGAAGATCAAAAATGTGGACAGGTCCATGCTTCACCCGGTGAAGGTTGATAAGGAAAATTTAGCACCCAAGGAGAAGATGGGTGGATTCTTTTTAGCCATGTTCTTGCCCTATATGATTATGATTATGGCTCTTACCGGCGCGATGTATCCGGCAATCGATCTGACTGCGGGGGAGAAGGAAAGAGGAACTCTGGAAACGCTTCTGGTTTCACCTGCTTCCCGGGGCGAGATCACTTCCGGCAAGTTCCTAGCAGTATTCACTGCTTCTTTGATCACTTCCATCGTTTCCACAGGAAGTATGGTCATAACTGCGAGCGGTAGTTTTGCCCGGTTTGAAGAGATGGGTAGGGGAGCGGTTTTTTCTATCAATCCCCTCTCCATTTTGATTCTGTTTTTACTCATGATCCCCTATTGCTGTCTGGCAAGCTCGGTTCTACTTTCCCTTTCGCTTTTTGCCAAATCTTACAAGGAAGCTCAGAGTTATCTTTCGCCATTGCTTATCGTGATTATCCTACCTGCTATGGTTTCTTTTTTACCCGGATTTGAACTATCACCCAAGCTGGCCTTTATTCCAATCATAAATACGAGCTTGGTTTTAAAAGAGGTTCTTTTAGGGACTTATCACTGGGGGTTTATCGGGCTGATTTTTTTGAGCACCACCATCTACGCCTCCATAGCCATCTTTATCACCCGTCGGCTTTTTGAAAAAGAGCAGGTTCTTTTCAGAACATAATTCAACTAAGTAATCCCGCCTTGCCCTCAAGGCGGGAGGATGGTAAAGCATTTTGTAGGGAAGGGTGAACTCATCCACTGGCCCCTTCTCTTACCAAGAGAAGGGGAGTGCAAATCCCTCTCTTTCTAAGGGAGGGATTCAGGTTGAAAATCCCGCCACAGGCGGGAGTGGGTTCGCAATGTTCAATCCTTCACCCTTTCGACTTCAACAGCTTCTTAAACGGCGGATAATCCCACAGCGATTCAAAATCAATATCCGTGTGCAAAGAGACATTATACTGAAATCCCTGCAGGAGGCTCTCCTTCAGGAGAGTTACGGCCTGATCTTTCTCTCCTAAAACGGCCACAACGTAGGCACGGCACCAGGTATGCGAACCGAAAAGATATGGCCGCTTTAGGTTTTTAAGCCATTCAGAGACCTTCAATGCTTTTTCTTGGTCACCTTGCCGGGCAGCAATACAACCAAGTATCGCTTGATAATAGATGTTGTCGGGCGACCCCTTAGCAAGCTCCTCGAAAATGCTCTTTGCCTCGTCCCATCGGCGAGCACAATACAGCGTAAGGCCATAGCTAAGAGAGTCCATTTCCTCAGCTGGTCTTCTTTTGTACCATTGAACTGCCTGGCTAAAAATTGTCATGGCAGCATCTCTATACCCGTGAGCCTGCAGTTCTTCCGCTGCAGAGCTCATGATAACCCCAGGGGTCCAGTATTGTTGCTTGGGGAATGCAGAACTCTCCTCCATCAATCGCTTCACCTCATTGATTCTTCCCAAACCAGCCAGAGCCCGAATCTCAAGTTTCAAAGATTGGAGTTCGTTGGGGAATCGCTTGCGGGCTTGCTTGGCTGCTTTTAGTTCCTCTTTATGTTCCCCCAAAATGTGATACGAGGCAGTGAGGAAGTCCCAATAAAAAAGCCATTCTTGTTCCTGGTCAGCCAGCTTGAATGCCTCAATGGCTTCTTTCGGGCGATTTACGTAATATGCGTCCAAACCCCAATCATAAGCAAATTTAATGGGGGCAATCTTCGCCGCCTCCCGCATGGCATTCAAAGATTTCATTCTATCACCCGAAATCCAACCAATGTTGTCGTCTAACAGCAATTGCATAAGACGAGGAAGCTGTGCACGGTGTAGATTAAGAAATCGTACCAGGGAATCTGCCTGTGCGTATTGCTCGAGGATTTCGTATGCAGCACAAATCGAAAATAACGGGTTCATAAACGATGTATCTATGGCGTTAGCCCGTTTAAAGTATTCAATTGCTCCGGCATAGTCGAACTGTTTGTTGAAGAGATCACTTCCCTGGATATACTGTTGATATGCCTCGTAACTTGGAGGTTTTGATCCTGTGCCTATATATCCTTCCAGCCGTTTATCCAGCACAAAGGCAAGGGCACCCAGCACCCGCTGGCGCACAGATTCAACTCCGTCCATGGTTTTCGCTACAGGTGAGGTTACAGGCTCAATTGCCACAAGAAGCTTCTCATTGGCATCCATAACTTTTGCCTGAAACTGGATGGTCTCACCTAACTTGTAATAGGAACCCATAACAAGCGTACTTGCACCGGTTGACTTAACAATTGCGCGGATATTTTTAGTCTCTTCAAGCTGGGATAATCTTTCAGGCGGGATAACTTCTGCCAGACCTGTTTGCAAAAGACTCTGGGTGGTCCAATCTGCAACCATCCGTCCGAGCGGATTAAGCGACACATCTCCGGTTTGGTTCTGGAATGGCACCACAACCACGCGCTTGTGACTAACTATCTCTGCGGCTGGCTTAATAACGATCCGCCAGGGCTTGAAGGTCAATACAGCAGAGATCAGCACAAGCACAGCAATCAGTGCCAACAGTACCAGCACTCCGCGCCAGCGTGTAGCGGGGACGGGACCGCTCGAAGATGTCAACCGCCTCAAGTCCGCCGCTAATTCATCGGCATGCTGATAGCGCAGACCTTTGTCTTTTGCCAATGCCTTCTCAACAACTCGTTGCAATTTACCTGGAACATTCGATTTGTATCTTGCCAAAGGCTCAGGGGTTTCGTTCAAAATCGAATAGATTATTGCGGCTTCATGCTCATCCTTAAAAGGTAATTGCCCGGTTATCATCTCATACAAAACCACTCCCAGGGAAAATATGTCTGAGCGCCGGTCGACTTCAATCCCCTGAACCTGCTCCGGGGACATATATGGCAAAGTTCCCAGGGTTGAACCAGTCTTTGTAACTTTTGAAGCACCTTTGAGCTTGGCCAGACCAAAATCCATTATCTTGACTTGCCCTCTGGAAGTAACCATTATATTGTCAGATTTTATATCTCTTTGAACTATCCCTGTCTCATGTGCTACTGCCAGACCTTCGCAAACCTGGATGGCTATATCAATGACTTCTTTTAATGATAGACTTTTCTCCTCAATCAGTTTTTTAATAGATTTTCCTTCGATATATTCCATAGCAATAAAACATTCATTTTCTACCTCATCTATCTCGTAAATAGTGGTAATATTAGGATGGTTTAATGTCGAAGCAGCTTTGGCTTCATTCTCGAATCTGGTTTTGGCTTCTTGGTTAGAGAGAAAAGATTTTGGTAAAAATTTCAGAGCCACTAAACGGGGGAGTCTAAGGTCCTGGGCTTTATAGACCACACCCATTCCCCCCTCTCCCAGCTTTTCGAGAATTTTATAATGAGAAATGGTTTTACCAATCATAACGTATTACACTCGGTTATCGGACTAATTTCCTGACCCCTTAAACGACTTACAAAGAGAAGAGAACATTTATCCCTCCCTTAGCAAGAGAGGGATTCAGGGTGAGTTTGGACCGTGAAATTGTTTTACCCAGCATAACCCTTTATTCAGAATACATTGGTTACTACTTTTAATTAATTAAGAAATTCTTTAATTGTCAAACAATAAGTTGACCCATTTTCAAAAAATAGATTGACAGATAAAATCGTATTAAATTAATTGCTTTGACTTTCCGATTCAATTAAGAAGTCTTTAAAAAGGGAAGATATGGAAAAAGAAAAAATCGAAGAGAAAATAATCTATCATCCGGAAAGCTGCGTTTTCATGGAGACTTCCAAGCTTCTGAATTCTACTCTGGATTTAAAGGAGCTTCTGGATATAATCTTGGAGTCGATCACCAAGGCGATGGAAGCCTCGTTCAGCTCCATTTCCCTATATGACAGGAAAGCCCAGGAGCTCAGCCTTTACCTTTATTCGGGGGAGAATAAAGAGGAGAAAAAAGAGCTGAGACTGAAATTGGGCCAGGGGGTTGCCGGCTGGGTAGCCCAGAATCAGGAGCCGGTAATCGCCAACCAGGCAAGGAACGACCCTCGTTTTTCACCGGAGTTAGAAGAAAAAATCGGGTTCAGGATAGACTCCATCATCTGCGTCCCGGTGATGAGAAGGGGGAACCTGTTAGGCGTCGTGGTGGCGATGAACAAGCTCAACGGAAAAGAATTCACCGAGGATGACCTGAAGATTTTCTCCTCTTTAGCAGATCAGGTAGCGATCGCTCTGGACAATTCTTATCTTTACCGGAAAGCCAGAAAGGAAAGCCTTGAAAAAGAAATCCTGCTGGATATGGATAGATTGATTTCCTCCTCCCTGGATTTGGACGAGGTTTTAGGGCTGATTCTGGATTCCTTAAAAAGGCTGGTCCGATATGATGCCGCAGCGATTTTCCTGATCGACAGGGAGAAAAAAGAGGTGGGGGAGATCAAGACCAGAGGTTTTGACCCGGCCATCGAGCCGGATTTGAGGTTAAAGTTAGGTCAGGGTCTGGTGGGCTGGGTTGCCCAAAATAAAGAGACCGTTATTGTCCCGGACGTGGATCAGGATCCCAGATATATCAAGGCACGGCAGGAGACAAAATCCGAGGTGTTGGCGCCGATTATGACCAACCGCCGGACGATCGGGGTATTCAATTTAGAGAGCAACCAGGTGAATGCATATGATCTGGACGATTTGAACCTTCTGACCGCTTTTGCCAGTCATTGCGCAGTGGCAATCGAGAGGACCAGACTGCATAACGAGATCGTGGAAAAAAGAAAATTAGAAGATGAGCTTCTGATAGCCAGAAATATCCAGAAGAGTTTTTTACCCGGAGAAAATCCCTCTCTGCCCGGATTTGATATCTCTGGTATTAACATTGCCTCAGAGCAGGTAGGAGGAGACTATTTTGACTTCATCCCCATAGTAGAAAACCAGATCGGAGTGGCAATTGGAGACGTGGCTGGCAAGGGTATACCCGCAGCATTAATCATGGCATCCTTCAGGGCAAGCTTAAAAGCGGAGATCAGGAATAATTACGCCATACGAACGATCTGTTTCAAGGTGAATAACCTACTGTATGAAAGCCTGGAGCAGGGAAACTACGTCACCGCTGTTTACGGGGTTCTGGATATCAGGAACAGGATATTTACCTTTTCCAATGCCGGGCATAATCCACCTATCTTAAAGAGAAAAGAAGGGAAAATCCGACATCTGACCGAGGGAGGGGTTGCTTTAGGGGTAATTCAGAATTCAGAATATAAAGAAAGGGCTTTGAGTTTAAGGCCCGGAGATATTATCTTGTTTTACACTGATGGGGTAACTGAGTCCAAAAACGAATCTGATGAAGAATTCGGGACTAAGAGATTGGAGCAGATAATCATAGAAAACTCCAATTTAAAAGCCAGGGAATTACAGGACAAAATTTATCAGGAGATCAGGAGCTTTACCGGGACCGAATCCAGAGAAGACGACCTGACTATGATTATCATCAAAGTTCTGGAAACGTAGGGGCGTATTGCTCTTCGACTACGCTCAGAGTAGTGAGCCGGTCGAACTACATTACGCCCCTACAAATGAATATAAAGACGCATAGTATTCGCTTCCATTCAAGGAAGAAATGAGCATCTCAGGAACGGAATTTGAGAAGATATTGGATAATTTCCTGCATTACCAGCGCGTGGCTAAGGGCTTGTCCTGGAATACGTTAGAAAGTTATCGGTTTGATCTTATTAAGTACTTCAAGTATTTAAAAGATCATGACGTATTAAATTTTAACTCTATAACTTCAGAAAAGATAAGCGGTTTTATTCATAGCCTGAAAAGGCTCAAAGCCACTTCTATCTCTAGGCATCTTTCTGCTGTCAGGGCTTTTCACAAATATCTGTTGAACGAGGAATTCGTCGATTCTAACCAAGCAGAGCTAATAGACTCCCCCAAATTAGGCAGAAGGTTACCTTCAACTCTAACTAAACGGGAAATGGAGAAGATCTTAGATCAGCCTTATACCAAAGACGATCTCGGACGCAGGAATAAAGCCATTTTGGAGTTTCTATATGCTACTGGAGTTAGATTGAGCGAGATGATCAATTTCACTACCAAGAATTTTCTGCCTGAGGTCGACTGGGTAAGGATAATCGGTAAGGGTAATAAGGAGAGGCTGGTTCCGATAGGTGAAAAGGGAAAAGAAGCACTCAAAGATTATTTGGAAAATTCTCGTCCACATTTATCTAAAACTTTTTCAGAAGACATAATGTTCTTGAATAAAAGAGGAAAGAAATTAACCAGGATGGGAGCCTGGAAGGTGATAAAAAGGTACATAGAGAATGCAGGCATAAGAAAGAAAGTGACCCCTCATACCATCAGGCATTCATTTGCTACTCATCTTCTGGCTGCAGGTGCTGACCTAAGGGTAGTGCAGGAGATGTTAGGACATGCCGATATATCTACTACACAGGTTTATACTCATATCGACAAGAAATTCATTAAACAGGAACACCGGGACTATCATCCCAGGGAAAAACAGTCCAGATAGAAGGGTGCGGTAAGTCCAATGCTGAACCTGGCTGTATATGATAAGGGGATCAGGATTAACAAGATTTTAAAGGAGAGTTTTGGTCCCCAGAAAGTTAGACTGATCAATTTTGATTCAGGCTCTGAGTTACAAAAACAGCTGGACCGGAATCTTCTGGATCTGGTATTCATCTGCGGCAAGGGCACTTTTGAAAAAGAAATCCATCTGGTCGAGAAACTCAAGAAAGATACCAATCTTTCGCTGGTCCCATTGGTTTTATATCATCCTCACCCGGACAAAAAAACAGTCATAAAAGGGTTGGGCAAAGGAGCTGATGAATTTCTTTTCGGCGAGTGGCAGAAAGACCTTTTCCCTGCCAAGCTGAAGATGATAGTGCGTAGAAGCAGACGCGACCTGGGTGTAAATCCGACTACCCGGCTTCCGGGAACCAGCATAATCGAAAATGAAGTCAATCAAAAAATCCAGAAAGGTGAGGAGTTTGCGCTCTGTTATGCGGATTTAGACGATTTCAAAGCCTACAATGATTACTACGGTTACTTTTATGGGGACAAGCTGATCCTTTTAAGCTCGCAGATAATCAGGGATATAGTTTACAGAAATTGCCCGGATGGATTTGCCGGGCACATCGGAGGAGACGATTTCATTTTCATCATACCGGCAGATAAGGTGGATAAGGTCTGTTCTGAGGTAGTCAGGACTTTCGACAATAAGATCATCTGTGGGTACAAGTCTAAAGACTTGAAACGTGGGTATATCGTTACCAAAAACAGAAAAGGGCAGTTGGAGCGATTCCCCATCCTGACCCTTTCCATCTCGGTCGTAATAAACAAAAACCGGATGTTCAAGCATATCGGCGAGATCTTCCATATGCTTAACGACCTCAAAAAATACACCAAATCTCTGCCTGGCTCAAAATATATCATAGAGAGAAGGAAGAAATACTAAATTTCTTCCTGTCCGGATGGGCCCCTGTCCGAACCGCCAGGATTTTCTGTTGACAAATTAAATTTCGACTGTATATCTTAATATTTAAAAGAGAACTTTGACTACAGATCAGTTGACAATACCCGGAGGTGGAAATGTGCAAAAAAACAATATATCTTCTTGGGGTTTTACTTGTATTACTTTGGGCAGTAAATGTCTCAGCCGACACCATTCCGGGCGGCGACGTGTTTGGCACGTGGTATCAGTCGCAATCGCCATATTACATCGCAGGTAGTGTCACAATACCGGCTAACGATACGCTGACCATTGAGCCGGGAGTAGACGTAATTTTCTTGGGGTACTATTATTTTGACATTTTGGGCGTTCTTGAAGCGGCCGGTTCGGTTTCCGATTCTGTACATTTTTTGCCTCAAGACACGCTGACCGGCTGGCAAGGCCTTAGTTTTTCGGGCCAAAAGATCTGCCACCTGTACTATTGCGACATTCGATATGCCTACAGTAGTGGTATTCGATTGACGACCGCCAAGAATGTGTATATCAGCCATTGCACGGTCGCTCATTGCCGAAGCAATTCTGGCGGCGGGGGGATATTTGTGGACCTTCAGGCAAATCTGCGCCTATCTAATTCGATCATCGAGCACAATACCGCGGAAGCCAATATTGGCGGCAAGGGAGGCGGGATTTGTGTTTGGAATAGCGACAGCACGTTCATTGACAGCTGCACGATCCGCGGCAATCGCACCCTCATACCCATCTATACTACTAATTACCCTTACGATTCATTACCCGAGGGCGGCGGTATCTTTACACGAAAAGGGATTGATGTGCATGCGTTCATTACAAATTGCGTGATCACCGGAAATTATGCCATGCACAGCAACGGCGGCTTCGCGGGTCTCGCCCGCGGGGGCGGCATATATATCGGCTCCACTCAAACCATGATATCTGGTTGCGTGATTCGGGACAATGTGGTGAAAAGCGATGACCCTGGATATGGCGGAGAGATGATGGATGGTTCAGGAATTTATCTTAATAGCCAAGGAAGCGGTTATAATACACAAGTTTCATACTGTGACATTAGCAGGAATTTAGCTACTGCTATAGGTGCGCTTCATGTAAGAACAAACAATGTGACGATCAGCAATTGCACTTTTTTTGGAAACACAGCCATGTATGGCCCATCGGGTTATGCGATTTTTGTCAACAACTCTTACGGGACTGGAATGGATATCGTCAACTGTGTTATTGCCTACAACGCCAGCGGTATTTCCGGGCAATCTACTATATGCCGGTACAGCAATATATATCAGAACTCTTGCTGGAACATGGCCGGCAGCTTTGGGATGCTTGATACAGTCAATTACAACGGTGATTCCTGCGACATGTATTTCAACATCTTTATGGACCCGATGTTCGTGGACACGACGAACGGCGATCTGCACCTGCTGGCAACCTCGCCCTGCATCGATGCAGGTGACCCCAATTCCCCCAAAGACCCGGATAGCAGCATAGCTGATATGGGAGCTTTATATTATCATTATCTTCGCGGGGATGCCAACCAGGATGAAAAGGTGACTGTAGCGGATATAGTCTATCTGGTGAGTTATCTTTTCAAACACGGTCCTGCACCTGCTCCGTTTCAGTCCGGGGAGGCCAATTGCGATGGCAAAGTCACAGTCGCGGATGTCGTTTACCTGGTGGCATATCTTTTCAAGCATGGCCCACAGCCTGCTTGTTAAGAAAGAGTTATCCTCAATCGGATAGAGCAATTACCCGTCTAAAAACGGCGGAGTATAGGTTGTATTTTTGTGTTCCGCCGAAAATACTCTTGCCAATATGAAGAATCCAATCAATTCGTCAATTGAAAACTCGATTTTACTTGCCTATTGTATTTATCTTTCTCAAATCTGCAACAAGAATTTTTCTTGACATTACTTGAAACTCAAAATCCTTTCCTGCCGTATAAAAAATAGTCATGTGATTTGAAGGATGTAATTGAATGAAAAACGTCTCACTAATCTTTTTCTGTGTTGCCCTGTTAAGTGTTTACCCCCTGCTAGCACAAAGCATATCTCAAGATGAACTTCCTGACGATTACCTTCCCTTTACACTGCACCAGCTTAATGACAAGCTGGAGGGTGAAAGTGAATTCCTTAAGGGCTTCAAAATATCTATGGATGTTCCCTGCGAAATCTTGGGAAATGAATTGAGCTTGGATACTATATTTTCGTTGGTTCGTAATCGGAATGAAACCGGCACTTTGACATACCCGGACGGAAAAACCACTAAGATAGAATATGAAATCGTTCACTACAGGAAGACCGAGGATATTTACATGAAGACCTCACTAGGTTATTTCTTGTGGGAGTATATGTCCATTCGGGACGGTAAACTGAGTTTCGCAATTTACTGGTGGTATTGCCCGCCGGCAACAGAAGTAGATCTGGAGATTATAGAAATGGCCGAGAAGCTTCTTGCGGATTCGAGTCATTGGCAAAAAAACGATGATAGGGATTGTGCGGATGACATTGAGAACGATCAATGGAGTCTATTCTGTGCGCTGAAGCATTCCTCAATAGTGAAAACAGGTGAATACAATCACCACAACACTGCAATACAAACTACAAGATTTATAATAGATGAATTCATTCCTAATCACGGATTCGAACACACTCTAATGGATTTCAACAATGCGACATCTACGAGGCATGGAGACATCTTGCATGTTCTAGAATTGTCGAAGAAGCGTATCAAGCAGGAGCTATTGAAATCTTCGACCTCGAGGCAGTAGCCACGATGTCGAATCGTGTATCCTTAGCGATATAAAGAAATGAAACTGAAAGTCCAGTAGAGACGCATGGCAATGCGTCTCTACGTCCCTCATTTTCCACGATTTTTCTTGAAACTCAAAATCCTTTCCTGCCGTATAAAAAATAGTTATATTGTAAGTCAGCCTGCTTGGAGTTTCTATGAGAAGATTGCTCTTGACCTGTTTTCTATTTGTCTTGGGCTTAAGTCTTTCCCAGGCTATTTTTTTCGTTCAGACTGGCCAGGCTCAGGACAGTACCTCTGTCAAAACCATCCAGATTCTCCGGACTTCCAACCCGCCTAAAATCGATGGGAAATTGGATGATGCCTGCTGGAAGGAGTGTCAGGAGCTTTCTGATTTTGTGCAATATGACCCTAAAAATGGCGAAGCTCCCACCGAGAAGACCTCTGCCTGGATCTGCTATGACGAGAATAACCTCTATGTCGCCTTTCATTGTTATGATTCCGAGCCTAAAAAAATAACCGCTCATATCGCCCGGCGAGACTATGCCTCAAATGATGACGTAGTTTGCATTATCCTTGATACATTCAATGATAAAAGGTTCTCTTACTGGTTTGCGGTGAATCCTTACGGGATTCAGGGAGATTTTGTAGGGGACGGAAATAGCCAGGATGAAAGTTGGGATGCTATCTGGAGATCAGATGGTAGCTTAACCCAGGACGGCTGGATAGGGGAGATGGCTATTCCCTTTAAATCCCTTCGTTTCTCCACCCAGGAAGAACAGACCTGGGGCGTTAATTTTCTGCGGATTATAAGACGGAAAGGGGAGCAGATTTTTTATACTAATTACTCCAGAGAGGCTCCACTCTTAGATCATTCAGCTAAATTGCTCGGTTTGAAAGACATCAGGAGAGGGTATCACTTTGAATTTCTTCCATATACCACCTTCAGGTCGGAAAAACAAATCGATTTAAAAGAAAAAGATAAATATGATAGCGGACTGGACGTAAAATACGGCATGACCTCCAATCTGACTCTTGATTTTACCCTGAACCCGGACTTCGGACAGATAGAATCTGACCAGGACCAGATAAACCTTTCGCCTTATGAGACATACTTCAACGAAAAAAGGCCTTTTTTTCTGGAACGGGCAGATATATTCAGCTCGCGTTTTAACCTGTTTTACAGCCGAAGGATAGTAAATCCCATAGAGGGACTGAAGCTGACTGGGAAAGTTGACAAATATACCTTGGGATTCATCCAGGCAATTGACCAGGTTCCCGACGCTCCGGATAATTATTATACCATATTCCAGATTAAGAGAGATGTCTTCAAATTGAGCAACATCGCCTTTATGGGAACAAGCTTAGATACAAAAAATGATTACAGCAGAGCTTTCCGTCTGGGTTTTGATTCCCGCATTAAGAATATTTATACCCTAGTCGTAAGCGGGGCGAAAGTTTTCAATAAAGGTGTGAATAAAGATGACTGGGCTTATGCATTTCAGCTCAACCGGTCGCCGGACAAAGGTTTTAATTTTAATCTGCAATATGATGATGTGGGTAATAATTTTAGACCAAAGACCGGCTATGTGCAGCGGACCGATTACCGGAAGGTCAATTCCTGGTGGGGTTATCAGATCAGGCCAACCAAATTTGGTTTGAAGTCTTTAGGTTTCGGAACCGGTATCTATCATACCTCTAACCATTCAGGAGCCACTACCTATCAGGCAATTATCCCGGAGGTCGACTTTAATTTTGTCAAAAACTGGTTTTTTAATTTTGGATTCGGAAGGGAAAAGAGCAGACCCCAGATCTATCAGGATGGCGTTCTGGTCTGGAGCGAACAGATCTATACCAATGACTTCTTTTATCTGAACTTCGACAGGGAGTCCCACGGTTTCTTAGATGGGGGATTTAGCTATAATCAGGGGGAAACCTTCATCTATAAAGATGATTATACCCGAACCGAGCCGGGAACTTATCGGTCTTTTTCTCTCTGGGCAACTATGAAGCCTTTAGTGAACCTGGAATTGGAAACTAATGTCAATCACGAGAGCCAGTATCAAAATGATTTCAAGGACACAATTTATAACATCTGGATTTTAGACTACTGGGTTAGATATCAGGTCACTAAAGATATTTTCACCCGTGTTTTCTTTGAATCGAATTTAGATTCCCATCAGGACCAGCTCAATTTTCTGTTAGGATATAATTACCGGCCGGGAAGCTATCTATACTTGGCCTACAATGAACAGAGGGATAATTCGACAGGAAAATTCGGGCTTAAAAACAGGGTTTTAATGCTGAAGGCTACTTATTTGTGGAGTATTTAATCAGTAGGGACAGAACACTGTTCTGTCCCTACGAAGTGAGATTCTTCGGTCGTCTCGCCAAGGCGAGACTCCCTCTGAATGACAAAGACTCGGTGTTCCCTTAATCCCTTAAACTCTTAAACCTTGTTTTGATCTTTCCACCTTTGTTCATTTTGTGGAGTAATGTAGATTGCTGATTTTCCTTCAACCGGACATTTGGTCTCGCAGATTCCGCATCCTATACAGAGATCTTCCTTCACATAAGGTCTTTTGACTTTTTTCGTAGTTCCATCATAATGAATTACTTCTTCCTCTTTCAGAATAATAGCCTTATCAGGAATGGGGCAGTGTTCTTCGCAGACCAGACACTCGGTGTTTTTATACCAGGGGATGCATTTGCTCCGGTCGATAAAAGCCAGGCCGATGACCGTCTTCTTTTTTGTCGCCTCATCCAAAGGATGAATCGCCTGAGTGGGGCAGACCTGGGTGCACATCACGCAGTTATATTCGCAATAACCAGTGCGTGCATATCCGACCGGTGTCCAGAAAGCTTCTAATCCTCCTTCTAAAAAGACTGGCTGCAAGAAATTTCCTGAAGTTGAACAGACCTTTATGCATTCGTGACAGCGGATACACCGGTCCAGAAACTCATTTTCCATCCTGGAACCAGGAGGTCTGATTAAACCAGTTTTAAGATTCCTATCTTTGAAACTTGTTTTCAGAAGAGCCACCGAAACCAAGCTCAAGGCGGCTGAAGTCAGAACTTTTCTTCGCATGAGGTCGTATCTCTGAGGTTTAAATTCACTCTTGAAGTTTATTTTTGTGACCTTCGCCGGGCAGTCCTTAACGCAATCATAACACAGGACACATTCCCGGTCCAGAGTTGCTTTGAAATTGTCTCCGATCGCATCCATCTTGCACAGGTCTTTGCAGATGCCACATTCGGTGCAATCTTCTGTCACTCTCCTTTTCAGAATCTGGAATTTGGACAGGAAGGCATAAAGCGCGCCCAGGGGGCATAAATTCCTGCACCAGAACCTTCTGGAGACAAATTCCAGAAGAAAAATAGTCAAAATTATTATCAAAACCAGGGAAGACATCCTGAAGAAATTTACCTGGTTGGGAAGAAGGGTAGAGGTGAGAAATAGCTGTATTTTGCTGAGGAATCCTTGAAGAAAAGTCAACTGAAACAGATGGTCAAAGACCAGGGCAAAAAAGCCAGTTACTACTGGAAAAAGGGAGAGGGTCAAAGAGCGGTTATACAGGGCAATCGGGTCTAAAAACCAGATGAGTTGGGATGAAAAAACTGCTCCCAACAGAAGGAAAATCAGGATGTAATATTTTAAAGATAAAAGTTTCTTTAGACTTTTTCCCGACTTATTTTTGAAGATATAACTGAAGATGTCAAGACTTGCACCTAAAGGGCAAGCCCATCCGCAGAAAACCCTACCTAAGGGTATTGTCAAAAGTACAAAAAAAAGAGAGAAGATAAAAGTGCTGATGATATCTTTATCAGATAAAATCGAAGAGAGGGCAACCAACGGATCAGCTCTTAAATAGAGGTCAACCGGGATTTTCAGGGATAAAGGAAAACTTGCCCTTAAGAAAAGGTAAAAGAAAAAAAGGAGAAAAATGATCTGTGAAATACGTCGTAGAGTTTTCAATCAAATTCTCCTCTACAATTCGCTGTTCGCTATTAGTTGTTAGGTTTTCGCGAAAAGCGAACAGCAATAATTGAATCGAGGTTTTTTGCTCCAGGCTACCTGCTACCAGCTACAAGCTTTGTTGTTCTAAGCAGTAAAGCTATATCTCTCAATGGCGAGTTTGTTTAGATCGATCTCGCCCAAACCGAACTTATTTCCTAATGCAATGCAGGGTAAATCAGTTGGCTTCAAGCCAAAAAGGGTCGTTCCGTATGCATCAACTGAGGCGATATTCTTGCCCGCTATGACAGTCTTGGTCAACTTGACGTCTCTGGGATTTCCACCTGTGGGTCCGTTATTGGTCAAAATGCGATAAGCATCCTGAATGGTCAGTTTCGGTTTGATAAAATTAGCAGCATCAGCCAATTTCTCATCAATACTCTGATGAATGTTGCCTCTGTCCCCGCCCATTATTCCCATTAGATTCTTCATTCCTAAAGTCAGTCTGGCCATGCCGTGATGTTTGGCAATCGGGATATTAATCAAAACATCGCACTCCAAAGCCGGTTTATAAAGAGGCCAGGATTTCAGCACCATCCCTGAGGGAAGTCTGGTCTCTTTGAAAAGCGGTTCCAGCGTGTAAGTCACTTCAGCTCCAGCCTCAGAGGCGGCCTTTTTGATGCCACTGCTTTCATAACATCTCTGAGCTGCATTGCAGGAACGGTCAAAAACCTTGACCTTTTTTGCTCCGGCTTCAAGGCACATCTTAATAACCTCAGAGACAATCTCAGGATTGGTATTTGCAGCCTGCTCTGGTTTTCTGTCCCAGCCAATATTTGGCTTCACCACAACGATGTCTCCCGGGGATACGAAATTTTTCATCCCGCCCAAAAGGTCTATGGTTTTTCTCACCATAGGTCCTGGGGCACCACCCGTGGCTACAGCTAAATCCGGAGCAGTTACTTTCTGGAGTTTTTCTCCAAAAGATTCTAACGGAACAAAAGATGAAAGACCTAATGCCGCTCCAGCAGCCAGAGAGCTTTTGATGAAATCTCTTCTTCTCATATCAGAACTCCTTCCTGCCAGCCTGATTTGATCAGCTCGATTTTGTTCAAGTCACTGGTTCCAGCTTTATATCTGGTATCAGCCAAAGCGATGTGCAGAGGTGGAGGATTCAGAACCCATTTCTCTTTTTTATATTCGTCCCTTTTATTCTGGATGATTTTCAATGCCACTGTGTCGACTGCCACGTGGTCAAATCCCAGGATCACGCCGTTATAGCTCCACAGATATTTTGGGTCAACCTGGGGGCCTCCGTTAAATAAAGGTCTAAGCCCGTCCAGAATGATAAGCCGGCACTTTGATTTTATTTCCGGATTGGCAACTAAAGCCCCAAAAGAGGAACAGCAGTCCTCTGTATGATATTCGACTGCATTGTCAACTGCACCAGCCCAGTTCTTGATGGAAAAAGCGGCTCCAGCCAGCCAATGACTTTTCATTCCCGGAACATTTATCAAGGCAGTTGATTTTTTAATAACGTTACTGAAATGATCCTTAGCATATCCCAGACTTTTCGGTAGGGAGTGCATCTCTGCAGAACCTATGCCTACCCTATCCCTGTCCCAGATATAAATATTCTTATCGTTAACTCCAGCCTTAAGCAGATTGGAGAAGATCAGCTCGACTAATTCCTTATGCGTTGGCGTCATCATCTGGCTTATCTTTATACCGACTATGTCCTTGGAGCTGAAAAGTTTTTTCCAGACTTTCGTCGGATCGTTATCTCCGCCCAAATTTGACATTCCGGTATCAAGCAATTTGGAAAAGATATTTTTATCCACTTTAAAATCAGCATCCTGAACGTTTTTATCTCGGACTATGACGACCCTCTCCTTTTTCGTCTCTTGTGAGGATAAAACCTCAGGCGATACCAGTCCCAAAGCAACTCCTAACGTCGTCAAAGTTGTCCCTTTCAGAAAATCCCGGCGGCTGAAAGATATTTTCTCTTTTCTGGTCAAAGCAGTTACCTCTTTTTTAAGTTTCGCAAAAAGTTTCCAGTTGCTTTTTCATCTCTGCTTTCGAAAGTGAGCCATAAATTTTTTTTGTCAAGCTCAGCTCCTGCGAATTTACCTTCTTCCACTTTCTGAATTACCCTGTTACCTGAAAGAGAGGTTTTCAAATACCTGTTGCAGAAGTTTTCAAAAGCATATTTGGCAATTGAAGTATCAGGATAAGAAATCAGAAGGAGCTTCAGATTCATCTTCCCCAGTAGATAATCTCCCATAACAGCAGAGGTTTTTTCATTCAGATTCAGCAAATTCTCAGTTGACAGGAAATATAAGTTGTTCAGGATAATCTGCTTATGGAAGAATCTTTCGGAATGAGGGACAAGCCCGTCAGCAGGCAGTTTAGCAAGAAGTTCCGGCGGCTTCCCTTTAGGGGCAATATTTTGAGATATGTTTTTACCCAGATCAAGGATTGCTTCTATAAAACGGTCATTTCCGCTCATGTCGGTTATTCGCACAAGATAATTTCCCTTCCAGAATTTTAAAAGTCCGGAGCCGTAAGTTGCCCTGTCTCCAATCTGAACATCTTCTCCTTCCTGGTCCAGAGAGTAAAGACCAAAAGCATCCTGAGAGGTTTCCATCGAGTAAACCTCCACGGTGATGGAGGTTTCTCCGGACTTGTAATCCTGGACCACAAGTCGCTGGAAATCATATGCCAGGTAAAGCTCGGCGCCTCCATCCAGATAATCATACAGGTTTTTCCGATCAAAAATTTTTGCCTGATCCGATTTTTCGAAATCCTTTGCTTTCTGGGGAAATAGAGATTTAAGCTGGTTTGCCATAATCACTCCCTGGAAAAAAAGAACTAATAATGAGATTGCAACGAGATTAAAACAAAGAATAGGCAGTGTAGGGGAAGAGTTCAAACCCGTCCTGGATTGGGTGGAGACAAGCTCCACCCCTACGCGGTTTAAAGGTAAAACTGAAGTTTTACACTCCAAAAAATTCGACATATTTCTTCTGTTTCAATAGATTATCCTTTGAGCAAACCAGGGAATAGACGCACTAAAATAGCTGAAAGGTAGCCCATAGCATTGAAAAAGACCAATACTCCGATGATCATCAGGAAAATCCCACTTATAGTCTCGATTACCCTGAAATACTTCTTCACTTTAGCAAAAAATTCCAGGAAGAGGTTGAAGCCGATGCCGGTTATCAAAAAAGGTATTCCTAAACCGAGGGAATATGCTAATAGCAGACCCATTCCCTGGGTGATGGTCTCCTGATTAGAAGCTAATACCAAAATTCCTGCCAGAATCGGCCCAATACAGGGGCTCCATCCAAATGCAAAAGCTAGGCCAATCAGAAAAGACTCGAACATACCCACTCCCGTTTTTCGAGCATGGATTCTTTTCTCGTAATCCAGCCAGGGGATTCTGAAGATTCCGACAAGATGGAACCCGAAGATAAATATTATCACGCCTGCTATCTTATTGAAAATCGATATCTTGGAAATAAGGAATTTTCCCAGGAAAGTGGCGGATGCGCCTAAAAGCACGAAAACCACTGAAAATCCGAGGATGAAGAAAAGCGAGTTCAGGGTGGTCTTTCTTATAGTCTCGAGCTTATCCTCTTTTTTCTGAAGCTCTTCCAATGTAAGCCCGGAAATAAATGATAAATAGCCCGGAATGAGCGGAAGCACGCAAGGTGAAATGAATGAAATTATCCCCCCGGTAAAAGCCGCTAAAAGTGAGACGTTGTTCAGGTA
>DATKKH010000224.1:0-3621 GCA_035543035.1 Terriglobales bacterium
CAGCGTAGTCTCAGGGAAGGTCGCACCTAAAATCGAAGTACCAAGATCGAGCAGGTAGATATCGAATTTTCCATCACCGCCGTTGGGCCAGCTTGGAGGATATGAGCCGTCAGAAGGGGGAGGAGTATAACCCAAAGAATCTACCTCTTTTGCCCAGACATGGTCCAGAATAGCCGCACAAGAATCCACGTAATCCGGGATTCCATTTCCATTCGTGTCAACTGTTGGCTGATAAACAGCATTTATGCCAGTTTTTGCAAAGTGTATCTTGAAAAAACCCCCCGGGGAGTTAAAAGTATATTCCGAATCCGGAGCAAAACTTGGTCTGGTAAAAAGCGGATATAGTGCCTTCCTGGCTTCCGGACTCAAGAATGGGAAATCGTGTTTTGCCTGAAGAATAATCGGAGTGCCATCTACTGGATGACCTGTCGGGTTATCCGGAGTTATGACTGCTTGTTGGGTATAAATTCCTTTAACATCCTGAATAAGCTTATCCTCATAAGCCTGGGTAAATTGTTTGCCATAAGCTGAAACAGCAATCGTCAAGAATAAGAGTAACAAGATTGACTTTTTCATATTGACTCCTTTAAGGATAGTGTTTGCATCTATAGATGCTTCGCTTCACTCAGCATGACATCCGTGACCGATTGTCATTCTGACCCCGCCAAAGGCGGGGGAAGAATCTCTAACTCTTCGCTCCGTTCAGAGTGACAATTTAGCAGATTTCGCTTTATCCTCCAAATTTCTTTTGTTTTGCTTTCTTTAGCATTTCCAGACAACGGTAAGGGACTTTGACTTTTCCCATTAGCACCATTTCAGCCCTGGCATGGCAGTCCGAGCCGCCGGTATACAGTATTCCAAATTTCTTTGCCAGGTTCACATAATGGTCGATCTGGTAATGGTCATACTGCGAATGGTACGCTTCTATCCCGTCGATCCCCATCTCCAAGAAATCAGGTAGAAGCTCATCCTGATGTGCCGTTCCAGGATGGGCTAAGATCGCAAGACCCTGGATCTGGTGAATCAACTCAATCCCTTTCTCCGGGGTCAGATATTTTTTCGGAACATAGGCTGGCGCATGGTAACCTAAATAACGCGCAAAAGCTTCATTATAAGACCTGACATATTCCTCTTTAAGCAGAGCATCTGCAAGATGAGGTCTTCCGACTGAAGCACCTTTGGCTATTCCTTTTACCGTTTCCATTCGCAGGGCAACTCCTAACTCGTTCAACTTCTCCACCATCTTCTCCCCTCTGGAAAGCCTCTCCTGCCTGAATTCTTCGATTTTCTTTTTAAAGGCAGGATTATCGCAATCGATCAGATATCCCAAGAGATGAAAGTCTCTCCCCTGATATGAAAGACTTAGCTCCACTGCCGAAATCAACTCAACGCCTTTATCTTGGGCAATATCTTTTGCGCTTTCATATCCGTCCACTGTGTCGTGATCTGCTATGGCAATCGCTGACAGATTTAGCTCCTTGGCAAGGCTTACCACCTTCTCCGGAGTCAGAAGCCCGTCCGAAGCAGTTGTATGAATATGCAAATCTATATATTTTTTCTCCACTTACAATTTCTCCTGCAGGATAGTATCAATCTCCTGTTCAAGCCTCTGGGATTCTGAAAGTATTAATTCGGATTTATTTTTCAGCTCGGACGCAAAGGTTTGATCCTCAATTGACTTCAGATTTATCTTCACGTTTAACAGGGCACCTTCTAAGGCACTCTTTGCCATTAGAGCAGATGCTCCAGCATCGCTAAGTGTGTTCACGTTCCCCTTCTCCACTATTATGCGGGAGAGCTTCAAAACCTCCAGGGATCTCTCCATCGTTCTCAAGGGAACAAGAGCTGCTTCTTTGTATGCTTCCTGAATTGCCACGAGTCTTCTGGTCTGTTCTTCAGGAGTATTCTGCGGAAGCTTGAAACTATCCAAGACCCGGGTGAAACTTTCACCGTCCTTCACAATCAAGTCCTTTAATTCCAGACGTAGTTTGTCTGATTCCTCCAGGACTTTCTTGAGCTCTTCCTCATATTCCAAGTATTTTTTCTTTCCAATAGTCAGCCTGCAGACCATAGAAACCAAGCTTGCGCCTAAGGAGCCTGAAGATGCAGCTACACTTCCTCCTCCCGGCACCGGGGTCCCTGCAGCCACATCATCCATAAAATCCGAAAGACCTGCCTGCTGTTTTCCGGCAAAAGTCATCAGTTTTTCTTCTAAAACCTGTCCTTTTTTGAAGTTCTCGAATTTCAGATAGAAATCGGACACATCCACCAGGGCTTCTAATGGAGTCAAGCCGACTATCTCGCTGGAAATAACCGGAACCGAATGTCTTTCTGCCTCTCTTTTGATTGTCTCGAACACCCTGTAGATCGGCGTCTCCTTAAAGTTGACCAGATTCATGGAAACCTGAACCAGTCCTCTTTCCTTTATCTCAAAACCCAGAGCCTTCACGTATCTGTATCCTCCGGTGGAGAATCTGATAGCTTTGGCTATCTTTCTGGCTATGCTAATATCTCTCGTCCCTAAATAGACGTTGAAAGCAATCAGAGGCATCCTCGCTCCTATCGCAGTAGCTCCTGCCTTGGAAAGTTTGGACGGTCCGAAATCCGGCCTTCTCTCAGGATTGGTTTCGATCTCCTTTTTTATACCTTCATACTCTCCCTTGCGAACGTCAGCCAAGTTCACTCTGTCTGGACGAGAAGCTGCTGACTCATAAAGATAGACAGGTATCCCTAATTTTCCCCCCACATCTTTGCCTAACTCCTTGGCTAAAGTTACACATTCATCCATAGTCATTCCAGAGATAGGAACGAATGGAACTACATCAGTTGCTCCCATCCGCGGATGCTCACCTTTATGCTGTTCCATATCAATCAGCTGAGCCGCCTTAGCAATCGCCTTGAAAGCTGCCATCTTAGCTGCCTGTGGACTCCCTACAAAAGAGATCACCGCACGATTATGGTCCTTATCCATCTCCTTATCCAGGAGCATCACGCCTTCAACTGATTTTATCTCAGCTAAAATCGCCTCTATCACCTCAACCCTTCTCCCTTCACTAAAATTCGGGACACATTCGACTAACTTTGCCATTAATATTCTCCTTTTATGTTCAGACCGGAGTATAAACCTTCGGGTTTATCTAATTGTTCGTAGGGCGACCCTTTAGGGTTGCTTTTCTTAAGCAAGGCTATCCGCTAGAGGCGGATGCCCTACAAATCTTATATTTGGCTCTCAGCTTGGTAAAACTAAAGTTTTACACTCCATGTTTTTTTCTCGTCTTATATCTTCCGTCTCACGTCTTACTTTGCTGTCAACGCCCAGGCTAAAAGCGGCAGCATAATCTCGTGATGTCCGGTAAATGAATACCCTTTTCCGCTCCCCTGGATGGGTCTTAAAACAAGATTCATATTGGGCCGATAATGCTGAATCATATCGAAATTGGCTGTGGTGAAATTCTCCACTTTTCCTTTTATGTTGCGGGCAACTGAAAGAGCTTTCAGAAAAACCTCCGGCAGAATTACTGCCGAGCCGAAATGCAGCACAACTCCGCCATTGTGAAGCTTTGAGACTTCCTCAGTCAGAATCTTGAAATCGGTAAAACTTGCCTCACCGGTTGCTGCCGG
>DATKKH010000225.1:0-10480 GCA_035543035.1 Terriglobales bacterium
AGATCAGAAAAGGTAATAGATTGAAGACTAAATTTACGGATTTTGAGCACAGAAACCCTCCCAGATTTACAGGGAGGGAATTTTTTTGCCCTTTTTAGAAAAATGAGGAGGAGAGATTGCCCAGAAAAAAAGGCGTTCTGATAATGGACGAGAAAACTGTCCGGCGTGCCTTGACCAGAATAGCCCACGAGATAATAGAGCGGAACAAGGGAGCCGAGAACTTAGGTTTAATCGGGATTAAGACCCGTGGTGCATATCTGGCAGAAAGACTTGCCAGGTTGATTTTCGAAATAGAGGAAGTGAAGGTTCCCCTGGGAGTTATGGACATCACGCTTTACCGGGACGATATCCAGACCAAATTGGACCAGCCTATCGTTCAGAAAACCGAAGTGATGTTTGACGTGGCAGATAAAATAATCATCCTGGTGGATGACGTCCTTTTCACCGGCAGAACAATTCGAGCGGCTTTAGACCAGATCATAGACTTCGGCAGACCAAAACTGATTCAGCTGGCAGTTTTAGTCGACCGAGGACACCGGGAGCTTCCTATTCGAGCAGATTACATAGGCAAAAATATCCCCACTGCCTTGAATGAGCAGGTAGTGGTGAAAATACAGGAAGTGGATGGAGAAGATGGAGTCAGTATCGAGAAGGAAAAGAGAAAATGATTTTGTAGAGACGCATAAAATTCGTCTCTACTGTCCTTGCGAGGAGGTCAATTGACCGACGAAGCAATCTGTTTACCCCAGGTAGAGGGATTGCTTCGCCCATTGGGCTCGCAATGACTCAAAAGTCGTATTCGCTCGATTTATCGAGCTCGAAGTGATTCAGGAGAGAAATCCAAAATAATGAGGAGAAGATGAAATTAAAAAGCAGACATCTTTTGGGTCTGGAAGGAGTCTCAAAAGAGGAGATCGGGCTGATCCTGGATACAGCCGAGACCTTTAAAGAGGTTCTGGAAAGACCCATCAAGAAAGTTCCTACTCTCAGAGCCGTGACAGTGGTCAATCTCTTTTATGAGGCATCTACCCGGACCAGGATTTCTTTTGAGCTGGCTGAAAAAAGATTATCCGCAGACCTGGTCAACTTCTCTGCCTCGACCTCCAGCGTCAAAAAGGGAGAAACCCTGAAGGACACGGTCAAAAACATCGAGGCAATGAAAATAGATATGGTCGTGATAAGACACCAGTCCTCTGGAGCCCCATATTTTCTGACCCAGTGTCTTTCCTCCTCCATAATCAATGCTGGGGACGGAGCGCACGAGCATCCCACCCAGGGACTTTTGGATTTGTTCACGTTAAGGGAAAAATACAAGGAACTTGAGGGCTTGAGAGTGGTGATAGTTGGTGACATAAAGCACAGCCGGGTCGCCAGGTCGAATATCTGGGGACTGAAGGCAATGGGAGCTTCGATAGCAGTCTGCGGACCGACAACCTTGATGCCGTATGAGATCGAGAAGATGGGGATCGAGGTTTTCTCGAATCTGGATGATGCCCTGCAGGGTGCAGATGTGGTTAACGTCCTGCGCATACAACTGGAAAGGCAGAAGGGCGGTCTTTTACCTTCGTTAAGAGAATATAGCAACGAGTTCGGGATCAATTCGGATCGGCTTAAAAACCTGAATCCGAATTTCACCATAATGCACCCGGGACCGATTAACCGGGGCGTGGAAATAACTCCGGAGGTGGCAGATGGTCCCTACTCGGTCATCCTGGACCAGGTAACCAATGGAGTAGCTATTCGAATGGCAGTTCTGTACCTTTTAAGTGGAGGAGAAGGAAAGGTTGAATAACACTAAATCACAAGAAGCTGAATTGATAATCGCCGGAGGAAGAATTATAGATCCAGCCTCAAAGCTGGATAAGGTCGGCGACATATATGTTCGTGACGGAAAGATCGCCAAAATAGAGACCAAGAAGCTTATCCCCAGGAAAAAGATCAGATTTACTCCGGAAATAGTGGACGCATATGATAAAACAGTGACTCCGGGCCTGGTTGACATGCACACTCATTTGAGAGAGCCAGGTAGAGAGGACGAGGAGACGATCCAGACCGGCTCAGAGGCTGCAGTGGCTGGAGGTTTTACTTCGATCTGCTGTATGCCTAATACCCAGCCACCAATTGACGATCAGGAATCAGTGAAATTTATTTATGAGAAAGCTAAATCAGCCAAGTGCAAAATCTACCCGGTTGCCGCTGCAACTAAGGGATTGAAAGGCGAGGAACTGACCGAGATCGCTGATCTGGCTAAAGCTGGAGCTGTGGCCATCTCAGATGATGGCAGGCCTGTTTACAGCTCTATTCTTATGAGGTATGCACTCGAATATTCCAAGATGTATGATATTCCGGTTATTTCCCATTGTGAGGATTTAGCTTTGGTCTCTGACGGAGTGATGAATGAAGGTTTTGTCTCCACTATCCTGGGGTTAAAAGGCATCCCGAATGTAGCAGAAGAAGTAATGGTTGCGCGGGACATAAGGTTAGCAGAGTTCACCAAATCCAAAGTACATATTGCCCATGTTTCGACAGAAGGTTCGGTTAATCTCATCCGGGAAGCAAAGAAAAAAGGAGTAAAAATCACCTGTGAAGCAACACCGCATCATTTTACTTTGACTGACGAAATCATAAAGAGTTTTGATACCAATGCTAAGGTTAACCCGCCTTTGAGAACTAAAAAGGATCTGGATGCTCTGAAAAAGGGGTTAAAAGACGGTACTATCGATTGCATTGTTACAGACCATGCCCCGCATTCGATCGAGGAAAAAGACGTGGAGTTCGATGCTGCACCTTTCGGAATGGTCGGTCTGGAAACCGCATTGGGCCTGGTCATAACCGAACTGGTTGAGAAAAAAGTCCTCTCCTTAGTCGAGGCCATTGCAAAAGTGACGCTCAATCCAGCAAAGATTTTAAGGCTAAGTGCCGGACAGATAAAAGTCGGTATGCCTGCGGATCTGACAGTAATTGACCAGGAAATAGAATGGACCGTCGAACCAAAAGAGTTCAAATCCAAATCGAAAAATTCCCCCTTCGGCGGCAGAAAGCTCAGAGGAAAAGCTTTCCTGACGATTGTAGACGGGAAGGTAGTCTATCAATCCTGATTTTTCAGTAGGGGCGGGTTTCAAACCCGCCCCTACAGAACGACATATTAACTATGGACATTCTCACCAAAACTTTTAAAATAAAAACCAGAGGCAATACAGATATTTTGGATATAACTTCTGATGTGCAGAAGATAATAAAAGATTCCAATTTGAAGGAAGGACAGGTAACTGTTTTCGTGCCCGGGTCAACTGCCGGGATAACTACAATCGAATATGAGCCAGGACTTCTGAAAGATCTGCCCAAGGCTTTTGAAAGAATCGTTCCAGAGAATCTGGAATACGCTCATCATCTGACCTGGGGTGACCATAACGGGCATGCTCATGTCCGGGCTGCCTTATTAGGAGCCTCCAAGACTTTTCCTTTTTCGGAAAGGAATCTGATTCTTGGCACCTGGCAGCAGATAGTATTGATTGATTTTGATGAACGACCAAGAAACAGAGAAGTTGTAGTGCAGATCATCGGAATGTAATGGCTCGATTCATCGAGCATAGAGTGGAGACTCATCGAATGCGTCTCGGAGTTGTCGTTGCGAACCCCCGCAGGGGGTGAAGCAATCCATTTACCTTGAAAAGATTGCTTCGTCGGTCAGACGACCTCCTCGCAATGACAGAAATCGGTTTATTCAGCTTTAAAAGGAGAATAAAATTGATCAAATTGAAATTCAAAACAGTCGAATGGACAAAAAATAAAGTGAGAATTCTGAACCAGTCTAAACTCCCTTTGAAGGTTTCCTATCTCGAATTTGACGACTTTCGTGAATTAGCAAAAGCTATCAAGGAGCTTAAAATACGCGGTGCGCCAGCAATAGGGATAGCAGCGGCATACGGAGTAGTTCTGGGAATGATGCAAAGAAAGTATGCCGGCAATAATGATTACGAGAAAAGACTGGATTCGGTCATCTCGGTTTTAAAATCGACCCGTCCCACTGCTGTCAACCTTCCCTGGGCTCTGGAAAGAATGAAAAAGGTAGCCATGCAAATTGATGATTATGATTCCGAAAACCGAACCAAGAGACTTTTGAAGGAGGCTCTTTTAATCCACCGGGAGGACCAGATCATGTGCCAGAAGATCGGTGAGTCCGGCTCAAAGCTTTTGAAAAACGGATGCAGAATACTGACTCACTGTAACGCCGGTGCCTTAGCCACAGGCGGAATAGGAACTGCCCTGGCTCCCTTATTCATAGCCAAAGCACAGGGTAAGAAGATAAAAGTTTACGTGGACGAGACCCGGCCGGTTCTTCAGGGAGCACGGCTGACCACCTGGGAGCTTTTGCAGCAGGGAATCGATACTACCTTGATCTGCGATGATATGGCAGCATTTCTTATGCAGAAAAAAATGATCGACTGCATAATCACCGGCGCTGACAGAATAGTCAAAAATCTGGATGCAGCCAATAAGATCGGGACTTATAATTTGGCAGTGCTGGCGAAATTCCATAAAATCCCTTTCTACCTTGCCGCTCCGGGCTCCAGCTTTGACCATTCGGTCAAAAGCGGAGATAAAATAATGATCGAGGAAAGATCTCCAGAAGAAGTTACTAACTTCTGGGGCAGACGAACCGCTCCCAAAAAAGTGAAGGTTTTCTCCCCGGCATTTGATGTAACTCCAGCAAATTTAATTACAGCAATCGTCACAGATAAGGGAATCATTAAGGGGGAAAGAAGGGATTGAGAACTCACCCTGAATCCCTCTCTTAGAAAGAGAGGGACTCCCCCTTCTCTTCTTAATAGAAGGGGATCAGGGATGAGTTCAACTACAGCCATCAGTCGACTAACAACTCGTCCCATCCTGCGAGCGACCACAAGGGTCGCCCCTACGCACATCCAATCTTTCCTGATTATATTGACAAATCCATAACCGCTGGATATATTTTCACTGTGAAATCAAAACTCTTTCAGGACAAGAAAGAAGTATACTTTCTCTTTGGAATTTTTGTTTTCAGTTTTGCCCTGCGATTGATTTACCTGCTCCAGATGAGCTCCAATCCCTATTTTACCTCCCCCACTATGGATGCTCTGTATCATGACCTCTGGGCACAGGCGATTGCCCAGGGAAACTGGATCGGAGACCAGGTTTTTTTCCGGGCGCCGTTTTATCCTTATCTCTTAGGCGTAATCTATAAGATTTTTGGACATAATTATTTTATCCCCCGGCTGATTCAGCATCTGATCGGCTCTTTTTCAGTGGTTCTGATTTTCTTCCTTGCCAGAAAACTTTTTGACAGAAGGGTAGCCGTTCTCTCGGCTGTCCTCTCCTCTGTCTATGGAGTCCTGGTTTACTTCGAGGATGAGCTTCTCCTGGATTTCCTTCTGGTATTTATAGGAGTCTTGTTGATTCTGCTTTTACACAGGTCAGAAGAGAAACCTGGTAAGTCAAAGTTCTTTTTGGCAGGATTAGCCGCCAGCCTTTTTGCCATCTCGCGACCCAACATTTTGATATTCATCCCCTTTGTTCTTTTCTGGATACTCTTTTTACTCCGGATTGATTTCAAGAAGAAAATCATCTTTTCATTATTCTTTCTTTTAGGACTTTCTGCCTTGATCCTGCCAATAACTGTTAGAAACTATCTGGTTGGAAAAGATTTCGTTTTGATTTCATCTCAGGGAGGAATTAATTTCTATATCGGAAATAACCCGCAGGCAGACGGGACCAGTGCTTTTTTACCACCTTATGGAGACGACTGGGAATACCAGGATGCAGCTTATGAGGTGCAGAAGAACACAGGAACAAATCCCAGCCCATCCGAGGTCTCGGATTATTATCTGAAAAAAGGGGAGGATTTCTTAATTCATTCACCTGGCAAATTCTTGTCCCTTTTTATTAAGAAAACCTACCTTTTCCTGAATTCTATCGAGATAAGCAACAACCAGGATATCTATTTTTTCAGGCAGTACTCCTCATTAATCCGCATCCTTCCGGTTGGCTTCTGGATAATAGGGCCACTGAGCCTTGCGGGAATTCTTCTTAGTCTTAAAAGCTGGAGAAAATACTTTCTGGTTCTGTCTTTTGTCTTATCCTATTCTTTTTCAGTTATTCTGTTTTTTGTAAACTCACGGTTCCGTCTGCCGGTCCTCCCTTTTCTTATTATTCTCTCCTCGTTTGCCCTGGTCGAGTTATTGGGATTCCTCAAAATGAATTCATTTAAAAAACTATTTTTGTGTTTGGCTCTTCTGATTTTATTCTTCTTTCTCTGCAATTCCAATTTTTATCATTTGGACAAAAAGAATTTCGCCCAGTCCTATTTCAGCCTGGGAAATCTTTTTTTGAAAAAGGGAAATCTCGAAAGAGCTGAAGAGGAGTATGCTCTGGCCCTTAAGGAAAACCCCTCTCTTCAAAGAGCTCATCTCAACTTAGGGAATATATATTTTCGTCAGAAAGATTATGCTCAGGCAGAGCAAGAGTTTCTGGAGGAACTTAAGCTCAATCCCCGCCAGGAAAAAGCTTATAATAACCTTTCGGTTCTGTATCGAATTAGAGGAGATGACATGAAGGCGATAGCCCTGGCCAAACAAGCGCTTGGAATCAAGCCCTATTACAGAGAAGCATACATTAACTTGGCTCTGGCTTATTTGAAGATGGAAAACTATTCTTCAGCGGAAAGCTCACTGACATCTACCCTTGCCGCATTCCCGTCGTTTTCCGAACTCAGGTTTTACCTGGGACTGGTCAATCAAAAACAGGGAAAAACAGACGAAGCTTTGAGAGAATATGAGCAACTCCTGAGCCAGAGACCGGGAACTCAAAACGTGGAGTATAATCTGGGTTTGATTTATTCAACTGATGACCCCTCTCAGGGTGGGATAAATGGTTTAATAGCCTATGCGGCATATAACTCCGGTTTAATTTATCTGCAGAAAAATGAAATCGACCCTGCGCAGGAGAGCCTGATCCAGTCGATTAAGCTGAAACCCGATTTTGCCGAAGCTCATGCTGTCCTAGGAAACATATATGATCTGAGAAGAGATTATGACCCTGCAGTCAGGGAAATGGAACAAGCGATAAAGTATTCTCCGGATAATCCGGTTTACCATTATAACCTGGGGTTGATTCTGGCAAAGACCAAGAGGTTACCTCTCGCTAGGCAGGAATTCGAAACAGCTTTGAGACTTTCACCGGATTTCAAGCTAGCCCAGGAAAAACTAAGACTGGTCGATTCACTTCTGTCCATCCCACTTTCCAGATAAAAAGAAACCAGGCAAAATGCCTGGTTTCTTTTTATCGCATAAATATTAAATCCCAAATCAAGGCAGATACTCATCCTGCATAAACCAGTCCACCATGACCTTCATCATAGTCACCATCTGCTGGTTTTTCATCGGCAGTGCCGGGAAACAGAATTCCGCAGTTCTCCACTGCAGGATATGCTGGCCGTTTTCATCCGTGAAAACCCAGGGGTCAGGACTATAGGCCCTGGAGCCGCAGGGCCTGCCATTTAATGTGGACCCAGTCCCTGAAAAAGAGATGAATGTATACAGTCTTTCGTTGTAGTTGGCATTCCAGACCGATTCCCATCCTGCACGGGGAATACCCTTGAGGGACAAGCCAGGAGGCAAAATGGAAAGATAATAAGCGTTGCTCGTAGCTCCCGGCGCAACCACCAGTTTAGTAGTGTCAACCTCCAGACGGGGCAGGCCGGTTCGTGCACTATCAAAAGGCTCAGCCGCAATCATCTCTTCCCCCGGCTTTCTTATTATTACACCTGAACTATCCGAAGTGGCCAGGTAAGGACTAAAATAACCAGTTACGCCGCAAAAATAATTCGCCAGAGTTATTCCCGGGACTGCAAAACCATTACCAGGATTTGGGCCTATAGGCACATACATCGCATTACCCAGCTCGTCTATTCCTCCAAAGTTATTGAACCCAATCATGAATAACCTGCCCCCGACACTTAGATAGTTGTTTATTGCCATATAAGCAGAATCCTGTTGGCCAAACGGAGAACTTGGCGAGCTTCCCTGTATTCCGCTAAATCTCCCCTCGTTAAAAATGATAACCAGTTTGTAGTGAGAAAGGGTATCTTCTATGGGCGGTTTTCGTGTAACATCAGTCCCCCGGTAGAAAGAATAACGAATCCCCTCATCAGGATATTGACTTATGAGCGAATCCAGAATACCTTTATAAAAACCCTGGAGAACCCCAGTTCTGGGTGAAACAAGACCTCCGCCATAGCTGGTGGCATCCACCAGAAGAATGCTTTTGCCGTTGGCAGGCGAGAAAAGGAACGGCGGCTTTATGATTTTGAAAGTGATCGATGCCGGAGTAGGGTCCGGAACAAAAGCATCATCCCTGGCTGTTAGTCTGAACTGATACCAGGCATAGTCTTTGCCCGGTGCGTTTACCAGGTTGACAAATATGTGAGTGGTGCTGTCCGTCCAGGGTGTGCCGCTGGTGTTGTCCCAGGAGTAATAATATACTTTAGTCGTGTCGATAGAGGTTTTCGAATCAAAAGGTCCGAAAAGCTGCCAGCTGTAACCGAATGCCGGCTGTGATCTTGAAGAATAATCCGGATCCACAGCTGACCAGGTAAATTTAATCCCCTTCCAATCCACTGTAGTCTCAGGCAGAGAATATGCGGTGATCTGGCATAAAGTATCCGGCTGGTAAACGTAATTCCCGGTTACATTCACGGCATTACCGTAATTTACCATCGAAACCGGAGGCCGGTTGGTCCGGGTGAAAAACCGGAAATCGCTCCCTTTGGGCGAATCCGGCTTCCAGATTTTGGAACCTGCACCCCCATTATCCACGCCCCTTACGAAGAAATACTGCTCCACGTAAGCCGTGCTGTCCACAGAGGCAAAAAGCATGACATTGTCAAAGGTCCCGACTGAATTTGCGACCGAATCGACCGAATGGATCAGGGTTCTGTTGATTCCCAGGATCCTGGAAAGGGAGCTGTCGTTCCAGTCAGCAGAACTGACGTTTTCCAACGTCTTGACAAAGGTAGAATCGATATAGCCTCCGGATTTAGGGACCACATTGCCGGTATCGATAATCACCAGATACTGATAACGGGCAATGTACCCATCCTGGTCAAACCCGTACCAGTAGATTTTGGCCAGGGTCGAAAAGTTGACCGAATCCGGGGGTATGTTTACCAGAAAAACCTCTGGAGGAAGATTGGCCGGAGCAGTCCCGTTACGGCTCATTTTACCGCAGGAAAATGAAAGTAAAATGACCAGAAGCAAAATCGATATCCAGACACATTTTTTCATCTCTTAAACTCCTTTTTTAAAAAGTTTACTAACTAAGGTCTAAAAACTAAGATTCAAAGTAAATCTGTGCACCTGGTCCAGTCTTCCGAAGTCGAAATAGCTGTAATCAACTCTTAGCTTGGTTTTGCTATACAAAGGTATCTTCACTCCAGCTCCAAAACTGATATCTCCAGTATCATAACCGAACTGGTCTCCCACTCTTAAAGTCAGAAAATCCTTGTAAGAATATTCTATGCCACCGTTGAACTTCTCCAAATTATCATTCGGATGGCCTAGTTCCATGTCCACCAAGGTCTTATGGTCTCCAAAATTCAGCACGTCCATTGAAACACCGAATTTGAAGGATATGGGGAGAGGGTAGTTTTCTCTAATAAATTTGAGATCAGGCCCAAAGTTGGTCATCACCATGCCGATTTTAAAATTCCTGAACCCGGTGTTATATAGTGTTCCAATATCTGCAGCCCATCCTACTGCCCGCTCCTCTTCATACAGCTCGTCGATGAACTTCAGCGTGCCGCCGATGCTGAAACGCTGGGTCAGAAAACGGCCGTAGCTTAATGCTACAGCGTATTCCTTTGCAGAAAAAGTCTGACCCGAGCTCCATTGGCTTCCCAGGGAGGGGTGAGCATAAGATGTGTAATCCATATCCCCGGAATTAAGAATGTAAAAACCCAATCCCAAAACGCCTCCAAATCCTCTCATAGGATAAGCTATTCCTCCAAAATCATAAGTGATGTCTGCAGGATAGTCGACATGGGTAAGGATAATTTCCCTTTGAATCAGCTGGGGAAGTCCTGCCGGGTTATAATAGATGGCAGAAGCGTCGTTTGCTACAGCCAGAAATGCGTTACCCATTCCGACGGCTCTAGCCGATACTCCTATTTCAAGGAACTGCGCACCTGCGGTCCCGGTCTTTGCCTGTCCCCATGCAAATCCGGGAATAAGCAGCAGCACAAATAAAACTAACGCCAGTTTTTTCTTCATACCAACTCTCCTTTCCTTAATTCTTGTTCTATTTTATGATCACGAATTTCCCTATCTGATTACCGGATTTGGACTCTATGCTGTATAGATAAATCCCGGATACCACCGCCTGGGTGTTGCGATTGATCAGATCCCAGTAGTCATATCCTGCAGTCGGGTCATCCTCCGCTTTGTTG
>DATKKH010000226.1:0-15650 GCA_035543035.1 Terriglobales bacterium
TATCCATAGCTTGTGTTGGTTCAGGTGACAAATCTGTGAGAGAACATCCTTGGGATGAAGCAAAGAACAACCAGCCTATAATTTTTTTCTTGAGAAGTAATCGCACTTCTTGAACTTCTTTCGAGTCGAGGATTCTCAATATCTTCAAAAATAAAAAAAGAGCTAAATCCCCAATTCCCCTTCACGAAATCTAAACTTTTAACATAAAATTTACATACCTGTAATATCGATGTAAAACTCGCTCATATATTGCGAATGGTTGGTTTTTGCTCCAAGAAACGAATTATACCTTCAAGCTATCTTGAAAAGGAGGTGATGCGAGAATAGAAGGTGGTAAATTGAGGACTTACCTGAATTCATAGTGTGATATCTGCGGGCAAGGTACAAGGACCCTTGCCTGCAGTAAAATCCTCCATCTAAAAAGAAGAGGAGCACTACACGCGCGGACAGGACAATCTTCTATTCACCAATTAATTTTCAGCAGACTGTTCATGATTTAAGAAGTAGTTTTAAGATGCTGTCCGAATTTTAATCGGCTTAAACAACTATCAGGAGGAAAAATGTCTTTCAGAAAACTATGCTTAGCAGTTTTTTTAGCAGCCATATTGACCCTGATGTTTTCTCCATCCTTAATTGCTTCTGTTTCGCAGGTTAAAATAGGTAACGTAAATGGAGATACCCTGGGTTCAGTGACCGTCTCGGATGTGGTTTACATGGTTAATTTTCTTTTCAAGGGAGGTCCAGGATTTATCCAGTTTCCACCCAACCCCCCTCTCCCACCTCCAATAATACCACTTATAGGGGATGCGAATTTTGATGGAAAAGCAACTGTGTCAGATGTTGTATATCTGGTAAATTATCTTTTCAAGGGCGGTCCCCAGCCTGGCAACGGTGGAAAAAGCCGGGTTTACGGTTATATTACTTATACTCATCTAAAAGGTGGAGTGCCTGGAACAAAGGTCTGGACTACCAGTGTGCCTGATACTATTTCCAATCCACTTGATACCATGGCTCAGTCTCTCTATGTTACGAGAGGAATTCCGGCAGGTCTTGACACGATGCATGCCAAACACATGGCAGACCCATATAGCTCGGAGCCGACTGATACTATTACGGTACCGCCTTATAGCATAGTTCAAAGGAACTTGGCTTTATATCCTACCACTTCTCTCGTAATTGATGCCTCGCTACCAGTTTCTGTCTGTGGTGATGTGGGAACCACTTACCCGAATGGACTCCCGGACAGTCTTTTACACTGGAAGCGTGATTGCAGAAAGATCGAGCTCAGAGGTGAAACCTGGATCGCTAACGGACAGACCCTGACAATTGACCCTGGAGTGATCGTCTATTGTCACAAGCAGGACCCTATCACTGATCTGGTCATTCAGCAAGGAGCCAAGATTATTGCGGACGGTACCCCTTATATGCCTATTATTATGACCAGTGAAGGGGACAGTCTTGGCAACCGCTATTCTGGCGACTGGGGAGGCTTAATGCTCGCAGGATATGCACAGAACAATATGGGTTGTAACTGGTCCGAAGGAAATGCAGCCTGGTTTGGAACCAACTGTGCTCCTCCGTGCGTATCCCATCCAGTGGACAACCACGACAACTCCGGAATATTACGATACTTCATCTCTGAATTTGCCGGATACTGGTACTGGGTGAACAACGAGCTGAATGGCATAGCTCTGTATTGCGTAGGAGACGGCACCGTATTGGATCATATCCAGGTTCATCGGGCTTATGATGACGGCATCGAAATGTTTGGCGGAGCCGAAAACATGAAATATATATTGTGCTCCGAAAACAACGATGATGAGTTTGATTATACAGACGGATATGCTGCCAAGGCTCAGTTTGTTTTCTTGCGCCACTATGGTGGAAAATATCCCTATCTACCCTGCTGCAACAATGGTGCTGCTGGTCAGTTTGGAGACCACATGATTGAAGGAGACAATCAGGAGACCAACTTCGATAAGGGTCCGGTCCGTTCTAATCCGATTCTTCTTAATTTCACAGCAGTTGGTCCCAAAATGGTTCACAGACCTTTTGCTGCAGATTCAAGCTTTAACCGAACTGAAGGACATCTTCTGCGACACGGCACTAACTTTAAGCTTTACAACTCAATCATGCTAGGCGGCAAAGCGGATGGCATCCGATTTTGGAAAAGCGGCTGGCAGGCATGGGATACAGCCGGATATGGAGCCAGCCCAGGATACTGGCCCTATGGAAAGATTAGACGTGATTCCGTAGACGTAGCTTACGACCTCTGGTATAATAATGGAGACAACGGTATAGCTCACTTCCATGACGATCACGCCAAAATCGGTGGTCCCTGGTATGCCCCTCCACATTCTGCGCTGTGTGACACTATTCAGTTCGACGCGGTGATGCTGTGCGATACGGGTCTACCGCATAACGGCGCTGCTGATCCCTGGAAGCTGCGTGGTTATTACCAGGATACCAAATATATGCACCATCCGACTGCTGACTCCGGTACTGTTTCTCGTGGAATGCTTATTGACGATGGAACTGGAATATATAATCCTAAGCTTTGGAGACCTGGACAGGCTACAGAAGTGGATGGCAGGATGGATGCCAGACCTCTTCCCGGTTCGCCGGCTTTAAGTCCGTCTAATGCTTTGCCACCTGGTGACCCAGTTTACAGCGACCCGTTCTTCCATTATGTGCCTTATGTTGGAGCTTTTGGTCAATGTGATTCCACCAACCATGTTAATGACTGGACCTGGCCCTGGGCAGAATTTCCAGACAAATAATAGGTTAGTCGGATAATCCTATTAGTATGTAAGTGTTTTAGACAGTACGGGCTTGCTACCCCTCGAGGCAAGCCCGTGCCTTATTCAGCAATGACCTGAAAAATGTATGGAGAAAAAATAATGAAGAAGTTCAATTACTCAATTCAAGCTCTTTTTTATTTTCTTTTTGTGGGACTTCTGTTAGTCACTAGTCTTAGTTGTAGTTCTCAGAGACCTTCTGGCAGCTTCCATAAAGAAGAAGTATGCCCTTTCACTAATGCCTCCCGCTCACCCGAAGAGATTGCCAATCTTTTCCTCTCGGCTTTACAAAAGAGGGATGAGGAAGCGATCTGGAATCTTCGGGTAACCAAAGATGAGTATTTCAACATACTCTGGCCCCCTTACGAAAAAATAGGAGGTGGTCCTCCAAATTTCTCCTGGTCACTTAATTTTACAGATTCCAAAAAATCTATCGGTCGGGCATTAGCGGATTATGGTGGCAGGAAACTGACCCTGGTCAGGGTTTATTTCGCCAAGGGGCAGGACCAGACCAGAGTTTCCGCTCCTTTTGTCATCTGGCGCGATTTTCGGATAGTGGTCAAGGATGAGCAAGGACTGGAGGGAGAACTCAACTACATAAACACGGTAATAGAGATGAACGGATGCTACAAAGTTTGCGTCTTTCATTCCTGAAGATTTGAGTCAATTCTGGTCTGATTCTCCGGAACAAAAATAATCGATCCTGCTTGACAGCAGAATACTACCTGAAATTTTACATAGATTTTACACGGGTGTAATCTCTCTGAAATCTCTCTTTATTTTGTTTGCCGAAAAATATCAAAGGAGGAAACAATGAAACAAAGAGCAATTCGATTTATAAACCTTCTACTCTTTTCTCTTTTCCTGGTGACATCATTAAACTCCCTCAGCTCAGGAGAACCTCTAAGTACTGTTAGTGGTAACATCCTTGATTCTGAAACCGGCGGACCGTTACCTGGAGTAACGGTTATGCTCTCAGGAACAAAATTAGGCACCTATTCAGATCTGGATGGGCATTTCATAATTAGAAATGTCCCCCCTGGCACTTACACCCTTACATTCTCTATGATTGGTTATGGACAGGAGAAACTTACTGAGGTACAGGTTACCTCTGCAGGACCTGTCAAGATAGGTGCAATAAAACTAACTTCTTCCGCGATTCAAATAAAAGGAGTTGAGGTAACTGCAAAAAGAGTTAATAACACTGAAGCAGCCCTTTTGCGAATACAGCAGAAAGCTCCCGCCATAAGCGATGGCATAAGCGCGGAACAAATCAGCAAATCCTCTGCCTCGGATGCAGCCGGTGCTTTAAGTAAAGTAACCGGCGTCACAGTGGTAGGTGGAAAATATGTTTATGTCAGGGGAATGGGCGAACGTTATAGCAATACCCTGCTCAACGGGGCACCTCTACCCAGTCCTGAGCCAAAGAAAAGGGTTATCCCTATGGACATCATTCCTGCCAACCTCCTGGATAATGCTGTGACCACCAAAACCTATACCCCGGATCAGTGGGGAGATTTCTCCGGCGGCTCGGTAAGACTTCAGACTAAAGAGTTCCCTGATAGATTCACCCTGAATCTATCCACGTCCAGAGGATGGTCTTCTGAAACCGGCAGCAGGTTGAATTTTGACAGCAGGGGCGCAAATCGAGATTGGCTGGGGATGGATGACGGGACCAGAGACATCCCCAATGTGCTCAAACAAGGATTACTTGAAAACAAAAATGTAAGCCAGATCGACGGATACAATATGACCCAGAAAGCCCAGATGTTCAGTAACATCTGGTTTGGCAAACCCAGACGAGTACCCTTAAATCAGGGTTATAATCTATCCATTGGAAACCAGACAGAATTATGGAAAAAACCTCTTGGCTATATTTTCTCTTTAAGCTATAACAACAACTATGACTACACGGAGGAAACACAAAGGAATTTCACCACTCCGACTGACTTGCATGTAAAGAAGTCTGTTTATTCTGTTCTCTGGGGTGGCATATTCAATTTGAGCTTTAAGCCCCACCCCAATCACAAGTTGACCTGGAATACAACTTACACTCGCGATGCACAGGATGAATTCAGATGGATGAACGGGTTTCAGTATAGCGGCGGAGATTACTTATGGCACGTCCCTTCTACCAAATGGACCGAGCAGTTCTTACTGCAGTACAAATTGGCAGGAGAAGACAGGTTGCCCTTTCTTTTTTCCACGAATTTGGACTGGTATGTCTCCTATGGAAAAGCAAAAAGAAAAACGCCGGATGAAACCCAGCTGCAATTCCGTACCGTTCAGGAAGTCGATTATAATACAATAAACACATATACTGCATATGATGCGAGACGGCAGTGGGAGGAAAACCAGGATATAAACCACAGTTTAGCCATTAACTGGACAAAAGAATTCAAACAATGGAATGGACTGCCATCCAGTTTAAAATTAGGCTGGGCCATAGATAAAACCGAGCGGAATAATCTATTTGTTATGTATCTCTTAATGCCGGTGTCAACGGCGAATTTTACTGAAGAGCAGCTTACTAGCCAGGCAATCGATAGTTTTTTAACCTCTCCTGCATACGCTACGTATGGATGTATTCCCCAGAAGTACACAGCCAATAAGAAAATAACCGGAACATATTTGCAACTGGATATACCCCTACTCAGACGCTTGCGCATGATTGGCGGAATAAGAAGGGAGGGCACCTATAACCATATCGTTTTTAACCGATTAGGCGGTTATACACCAACCGGAGATATACTAAAAGATTATGTTGATTGGCTTCCCTCGCTTAACCTGACTTACAATTTTACGGATAAAATGAACCTGCGATGGGCAATGTCCAAGACCATTACCCGACCTGAATACTATGAGTTAATCTATCGAGAGGATTTTCAGGTTTTCGGCCTTTTGAAATTCTATGGAAACCCTAAATTGGAGCACACACGCATAAACAATTACGACCTGAGATGGGAATTTTACCCCAGACCAGGTGAGCTTTTGGCTGTCAGCTGGTTTTACAAAAAACTTAAAAACCCGATCGAACCCATTTTTGGTTATATGGGAGTCATCAACATTAGTGCCAGAAATATCCCGGAGGCAACTAACCATGGATTTGAATTCGAGGCAAGAAAACAACTGGGGACTATACATTTTTATGGATTAAGAGAACTTTTTAATCTTTCTGAGAGAATTCCTCTCCTGGGAGCACTTCCCGAATTTATGAATAAGCAATTCAGGAACTGGAAGTCGAGTTTCTCAATTAACGCCAATTATTCTGTGATAAAATCCGAGGTGAATTATGGTGATATTTCGAAACTTGGCTGGACTTACACGCCAACGAATTTGAAAAGGGCTATGGTGGGCCAGTCTCCTTACGTGATAAACCTATCATTAAGCTATCAGAACGATCATGGAACCGAGGCTGACCTCTTATACAACCGATTCGGCGAGCGAATCGCTTATGTCGGCATTAATGTAGGAGGTTATCCCTACCCCGACATAACCGAAAAACCCTTTGACCAGCTGGATTTGGTACTCGAGCAAAAGTTCCTGAAGAAACTTGGTATCAGGTTCAAAGCAAACAACCTGATAGATTCGGAAGTGAAGTTCATGCAGGGCTCCAAGCCTCGTGGACTCTGGGATAGCGATACTCAAACGTTCATACTTGGACCCCCAGTGGTAACATCTTACAAAAAGGGCACGAGTTACTCCCTGAGCTTATCTTATTCAATATAAAGAACTTAGTGCTCAGCTGACCATATTCTTTAAACAGACTGAAGTCTGATTCTGCCCTAATTTTATTCCCACATTTTCTGCAATCAGATAATCTGCCAAATATTTCTTAACACAGATTTAACATTGGGTTAACATAGGTGTAACATACTGATCGTTTAATCTTAAACTTTCAAAAAGATGAATTATGCAGTTGTCGGGAAAAAAAGAGGAGGTAGAAGATGATCTCAAGAGTTGAAAGTCTAATTGGAAAATGCTTCGAGGAGGTGGTATGAGATATTAAGTTTGAAAATCCGACAAGTTAGAACTTGAGAAACGAGAACAAAGGAGAAGAAAACATGAGGAAGTTTTTAACAGCAATTATGACAAGTGTGATTATTTCTCTGGCTTTAGGAATGCACATGTCTTATGCCAGCGAAATTGATGATCTGCTTCAAAAGCTGGTAGAAAAGGGTGTTTTAAGTGCCTCGGATGCTCAGGAAGTGAGAACCGCGACCAACGATCAAATAGCCAAAGCTGAACAGCAGAAGCAGGAAGATTATAAGAAATTGGCCAAAGACAACCTGCCTGATTGGGTAAAAAATACAAAGCTCACAGGCGATTCACGTCTCAGGTATGAATATAAACAAACTAAATCAAATCCGGTTGAAACGAACAGAGAGCGTTTCCGATTGAGAGTCAGTGTTGAAAACCAGGTAAACGACAAGGTCAAGGCTGGGTTCACACTTGCAACAGGGATATATGACAACTCAGCCAGTGCAAGTGCTTCTACCCGCTCCAATAATCAGACGTTTGCAGGTGTTTTCAATAAGAAGCCGGTGATTATCGACAAAGCTTATATGCTGTGGCAGCCTGCAAACTGGATGTCACTCATCGGAGGAAAATTCGCCAATCCGGTCTGGGAGCCTATGGATTTTATGTGGGATCCCGACATCACGCCTGAAGGCGGAGCAGTCATGTTCAAAGGGAGCCCAGATCCCCAGGTTAACTGGTTTACTAATACTGGGTTCTTCATCCTGGATAACTCCACTTCTTACAAGACGAATCCCTTTTTGTTCTTTATTCAGCCAGGTTTTCAATGGCAAGCCAGACAAGATATCAGCATCAAGGCAGGCGCAGCCTATTATGGCTATGAGCACGTTAAGGGGAACGCTAAATTGCAAGGGTCTACCAGCACTAATACTTTTGTGGGAGGCAACTATGTTAACAATTACAATGCTCTGGACCTGGCTTTGGATGTAGGTATAGATAATCCCTTTGATATTCTGGGCATTAATTTTACCTCAATTAAATATCTTGACTTATTCGGAGCCTTTTCCCATAATGTGGATGTTACAGACAGCGCTGACGCCTGGATTGCCGGGACAAAATTCGGAGCCAAGAATGTGGCCAAATTCGGGGATTGGCAGTTACGCTATGCCTATAAAACCCTCGAAAGGGACGCCATCCTGGACGTATTGCCCAATGATGATTTTTATGGTGGCAAGACCGGTGCACGCGGCAACGAGTTCTTTTTCGAATTAGGCCTGGCAAAGAATACGGGTTTGCTTCTGAACTATTATCATACCTGGGCTTTCGGTGAAAATGCAAATCCGAACCCCGAGAGTCATTTCATGTTTGATATCAACTGTAAATTCTAATGATAAGAAAGGAGAAAATTAAAATGAAGAACAGACTTCTGATATTGATGGCAATAGTTTTAACAGCAACCAGTCTGATTGCCGGTTGGTCACTAGCTGATAAACTGCTGTTGATCAATGGGGCCGGGGCAACTTTTCCTTATCCTTTGTATTCTAAGTGGTTTTACGAATATACCAAAATCGATCCCACCGTGAATTTCAATTATCAGGCAATCGGTTCAGGGGGCGGTATAAGGCAGATCGCCGCCCAGACCGTCGATTTCGGAGCATCTGACGGGGCATTGACTGACGAGCAGTTGAAGCAGGCACCCGGGGAATTGTTTCACATCCCGATGACCGCAGGGGCAGTGGTTATTACATATAATCTTCCCCAGGTAAAAGAGCGGTTAAAATTCAGCCCGGATGTGGTGGCAGATATTTACCTGGGTAAGGTCAAGAGGTGGAACGATCCCCGGATAGTGAAAGACAATGCTGGCGTTACCCTACCTGGAGAACCTATCGTTGTTGCTCATCGCTCGGACGGTAGCGGGACGACCAATATCTTCACTGATTATCTTTCTTCAGTGTCAGATAACTGGAAAACTAAGGTTGGGAAGGGAACCTCGGTCAACTGGCCAGTGGGCTTGGGAGGAAAAGGGAATGAGGGCGTTGCAGGTTTGGTCAAACAGACTCCGGGCGCCATTGGTTACGTGGAACTAGCTTATGCGGTTAAGAATAACCTGCCCTATGCAGATATCAAGAACACAGCTGGAAACTTCATAACGCCGAGCATACAATCGACTACAGAGGCAGTTAATGGGAAAATTAATTCCATGCCGGCCGATTTTAGAGTTTCACTGGTGAATCCTGATGGGAAGGATGCTTACCCAATTGCCGGTCTAACCTGGATTCTGGTTTACAAAAATCAGACTGACAAGGAAAAAGGCAAAAAGATAGTCGAATTCCTGCGCTGGGCCATAACTGACGGTCAAAAATATTCAGCCGATTTGCTTTATGCACCTTTGCCTGAGAGCTTGGTCAAGAAGATCCAGGAAAAGATAGACCAGATAAGATATTGATTGAGCCTTAGTAAATGAAAATAAAGTTCGTCGACACGGGGTTCAAAAAGGCGACTACGCTTATAGCTTTAATCGTAGTCGCCTTAACGCTGCTTCTGGTTTACAACATGGCTACCAATGCAATCCCTTCGATCCAGAAGCTCGGAGCCCGTTTTTTATTCACCAGCACCTGGGACCCGGTTAAAGAGGATTTCGGGGCATTGCCCTTTATCTACGGAACGATTGTATCTTCGTTCTTGGCCCTTTTGATTGCCGTGCCAGTTTCTCTGGGCATAGCCGTTTATCTGGCAGAACTGGCTCCGCAATTCATTCGGCAGCCTTTGAGTTTCTTGGTCGAGCTCTTGGCTGCCATACCTAGTGTAGTGTACGGATTGTGGGGAATCTTTGGCCTTGCCCCTTTTTTAAGATCGACTATCCAGCCGTTTTTGTCCAGGTATCTCGGCTTTTTGCCCATATTCAAAGGAGAATTTTATGGTGTGAGTATGTTTACAGCTGGTATTATCTTAAGCTTTATGATCATACCTACGATTTCTTCCGTCTCCAGGGAGGTTTTTCTGGCAGTTCCTTTTACCCAGAGGGAAGCTGCACTGGCACTGGGCGCTACTTCCTGGGAAAAGATCAGATTGGCGGTGTTGGGCTACAGCAGGAGCGGGGTTCTGGGTGCAATAATATTAGGCCTGGGAAGGGCATTGGGGGAAACGATGGCAGTTACCATGGTTATAGGCAACAGACCGGAAATTTCTGCTTCTCTATTTGCACCCTCCTACACGATGGCTTCGGTTATAGCTAACGAGTTTACCGAAGCCACCAGCAATATGTATCTCTCGGCGCTCATTGAGATTGGCTTGGTATTATTTTTCGTTACCTTGCTGGTCAATATTACGGCAAGAGTACTTGTCTGGAAAGTTACAAACAAGGTTGAGGGCGGGATTAGAGAATGAACTTCTACAAAAAAAGAAAAATAGTCAATAGATTAATGTGCTCGCTTGCTTTTCTCTGCGCTTTCTTGACTTTGGTGCCACTTCTCAGTATCTTTGGCTATGTTGTTTCAAAAGGGATTACCAGCATCAATCTTGATTTCTTTATACATCTACCTAAGCCTGTAGGGGAATCGGGAGGAGGAATGGGTAACGCCATAGTGGGAACTCTTATCTTAATCGGGCTTTCCTGCATCTGGGCAATTCCTGTAGGTATCTGTGGAGGAGTGTACCTGTCTGAATTCGGAAACAATAAGCTAGGCACTATCGTCAGATTCACGGCTGATGTTCTAAATGGTGTTCCCTCCATCGTAATTGGCATATTCGCTTATACCTTGTTTGTCGTACCGATGAAAAGTTTCTCCGCCATAAGCGGAGGTTTTGCCTTAGGAATAATCATGATCCCAACGATAATGCGAACCACTGAAGAGATGCTGATATTGGTTCCAAGGACAATACGCGAGGCTGCGTTGGCTCTGGGCATCAGCCAATTCAGGACTACCATAAGCATTGTGTTAAAAACTGCCCTGCCGGGGATAATGACGGGGATTTTGTTAGCCATAGCCCGCATCGCCGGAGAAACAGCCCCGCTTCTTTTCACTGCACTGGGCAACAGGTTCTGGCAACGGGGACTTACACAGCCCATAGCAGCCTTGCCTTTACAGATATTCGCCTATGCCATCTCTCCTTTTGATGACTGGCACAGGCAGGCCTGGGCAGGCGCGCTGGTGCTAATAGTCATGGTTTTTTTAATGAGTTTCATAAGCAGGTTTGTGATTGCAAGGCGGTATAAATTCCTCAGATCAAGCTAAGAGTATGACATGAAAGAAGAAATTATTGTCTCGAATTTGAATGCCTATTTTGGCAGTGTGCAGGCATTGAAAGACATAAACATTTCGATCAACGAAAAAATGGTTACCGCAATCATAGGTCCTTCAGGCTGCGGCAAGTCTACGTTTATACGCTGTATTAACAGGCTGCATGAGGTCGTGCCTCATGCCAGGGTGTCCGGCACAATTCTATTGGACGGTAAAGATATTTATTCGCCGGACGTTGATCCTATGGATATAAGGCGGAAGGTCGGCATGGTATTTCAGAAACCTAATCCCTTTCCTGCGCTTTCCATATACGATAATGTGGCAGCCGGATTACAATTAAACGGGATTACTAAAAGAGACCATCTTGACGACATAGTCGAGAAAACCCTTAAGATGGCTGCTTTATGGGATGAGGTTAAGGATAAGCTTAACTCCTCAGGCATCAGCCTTTCCGGCGGTCAGCAGCAGAGGCTTTGTATTGCGCGCGCCCTGGCAGTTAAGCCGGAAGTAATCTTATTTGATGAACCGGCTTCGGCACTGGACCCTATCTCTACTGGTAAGATAGAGGAGTTGATCTTAGATCTGAAAACAAATTATACGATTGTAATCGTAACACATAATATGCAGCAGGCTGCCCGGATTTCAGACTATACCGGATTTTTCTTTTTAGGTGAGTTAGTGGAGTTCGATGAGACTTCGAATATATTTACCAATCCTAAGGATAAGAAAACCGAAGATTATGTGACCGGGCGTTTCGGTTGAGAGAGAGAAAATGAGTGTTCACCTTCAGGTTTACCAAGAACCGGTAAAACTAAGGCTTTACACTCCAAATTATCTTCTCAAGTATAACTTTTGAGAGTCAGGAGTACAAGAATGGAAATGCACAGACATTTTGATGAGGAACTGAGCTCGCTTAAACAGAAGCTCTTATTCATGGCAGGTTTGGCTGAGACCATGATCTATAAGGCGGTGAAATCTTTAACCGAAAGGGATGAATTACTTTTCAAAGACGTGAATGAGGCAGAAACCAAGGTAAACCACCTGCAGATAGAAATAGACGAGTTATGTTTGAAGCTTTTAGCCTTGAGACAGCCGATGGCAACAGATTTGAGATTCATTACTTCTGCCATGAAGATCAATGCCGAGCTGGAGAGAATCGGGGACCTGGCCGTTAACATCATCCAGCGGGCTGCGGTGCTGATAAAACAGCCTCAGCTCAAACCCTTGATCGATATACCCAGGATGGCGGTGCTGACACAACAAATGGTCAAGGACAGCCTGGATGCGTTCGTTAATAGAGACGCAGAACTGGCTCGTTCGATTTTGACCAGGGATGACGAGGTCGATGCCTTGAAGGACCAGATTTTCCGGGAGCTTTTGACCTTTATGCTGTCAGATCAGTCCACCATACCCAGGGCTCTGGAATTGATCCTGGTCTCCAGACACTTGGAAAGAATCGGCGACCATGCTACAAATATATCCGAAGACGTTATCTATTTAGTGCAGGGAAAAGATATCAGACATCATATTGAAGCAGAAAGAAAATAATCAATTGTAGGAGCATAGCATGCTGTGTCTCTACAGACTATTATCGGGATGTAGAGACGCATGGCCATGCGTCCTTACCCAATTAAGGAGGAATCATGGAGATAAAAATCAGAGACAAATTCGCACGGCTCTGGAAAAAATATTTCGACGGGGCAGAGCTTCCGATTTGCTTTTACTACACTGAGGTGATAAAGGGAGCAGAGGAAGCCAAAAAAACTCAGGAAAATCGCTGCGTCATTTGTGCTCTTTCCGCAGTTCGAAAGGGGAAATCTCTATTCTTTGGACTGGATTCGATCGGTTGTCCAGGCGGAAAAAGGTATCTCGGATTTTCGGATAAGATCAGGCCAAATTTTGAATATTTCCTGTCCTGCGGCATACCCGGGGAAATGGAAGGAGAGCGCTACAAGAAATCCCCGGAACTGGTCAGGGAAGTTATGAGCAGAATGCCGGTATTCAAGGCACCCCACAAATTCATCGTTTTCAAAAGATGGGACCAGCTCGAGGAATCGGATAATCCTGAGGTGGTGGTCTTTTATGCCCAGCCGGACGTGCTTTCAGGACTTTTCACCCTGGCAAGCTATGATGAAGTCGAACCACATGGTGTGATTTGCCCTTTCGGTTCAGGCTGCAGTGCCATCGTTCATCACCCGTATCTGGAGAAGAATTCCGAGCACCCAAGAGCAGTCATCGGAATGTTCGATCCTTCGGCCCGTCCCTGCATACCAGCGGATGTTATCACTTTTTCTGCATCGATGAACAAGTTTTACCGGATGATCGAGAATATGGAGGAGAGCTTCCTGATTACACATACCTGGAAGGCGGTGAATAAGAGAATTAGTCAGAATAAAACGTAGGGGCGACTCTTGTGGTCGCCCGAAAAATAAGTAGGGACACGTTGCAACGTGCCCCTACCTGATGACTTTTAGCGTTCCGTCAGGTCCTAGACCTGACTGGAATCCGTGTCAGGAGTAGCTCCTGACACAACTGATGATGTCGTGCCCCTACACCCATTACTTTTTATTTTTCAACTCCAGGTTCTTTTTTATCCACTGAATCCAGACATCAACCCCCTCACCTGTTCTTGCCGAAAGTTGTATCGATTTTAATTCAGGATTTACCTTCCTGCTGTTCTTAAGCAAAAGCGCCAAATCGACATCCAGATGCTCTAACAGGTCGAGTTTGTTAACCAGCAGGAGATCGGCTTGCCGAAAAGCAACTGGATATTTTACCGGTTTATCCTCCCCTTCGGTCAGGCTCAAAACGATGATTTTTTTATCCTCGCCTAAATCGAACCCGGCAGGACAGATCAGATTCCCGATATTCTCGATAAAAAGGATTTGGATCGAGGATAAATCCAGAGAGTCCAGCGCCTCCTTTATCATATTGGCATCCAGATGACAGGCACCGCCGATAGAATCAGTATTAATCTGAATAACTGGAATGCCATATTTAGCCAATCGTTTGGCATCATTTGAGGTTGAGACATCGCCTTCAATCACCGCTATTTTTAAATCCTTTTTCAATCTCTCGACGGTTTTCTCCAGAATCAGGGTCTTTCCTGCTCCGGGCGAGCTCATGAGGTTAAAGGTCAGAATCCCTTTTTTTCTTAAGACAGCTCGGTTTTCCTCGGCGATGGTATCATTTGCCTTAAGAACATCTTTCAATACTTTTATTTTCATAACTTGCTCCTATTCGATCTCAAAAGAATCTATACAAAATTCCTCTCCGGATATAATCTTAATTCGAGAGGAGTTACAATCCGGGCAGATGAAGACAGCTTCCTCTGGTGAAAAACCCTTACCGCAGTCTTGGCACTTACAGTTAAGTGGTACTTTCTCGATAACCAGTTTGGCATTTTCGCACTGAGTCTTTTTGGAACAGAATTCGAAGGAAAAAACTAATGCCTCCGGCTCCACGAAAGAGAGCTTTCCTACTCGCAGGTTGATTTTCCGTACAATCCCTTTTTCCTTGCTTTTCCCAAGCTCTTCTTCGATTACCTGAATAATGCCCTGGGCTAATGAAAGCTCGTGCATAACATTCCTCTAACAGATTCTCGGGAACTGCTCACCTGTGGGCATATCCACGATCCTGGTCCCGCCGTATCTGGTTTCAAGCACAACCACTCCTTTATATTCTGCAATTATCTCTCCAATTATCTCAGCATCCCTGCCCAGTTTATCTCTCTTCAAAATCTTCAGCACTTCATTAGCTATTCTGGGAGCTGTGACAACTATGACTTTTCCTTCATTTGCCAAATATAAAGGATCATAACCTAAAAGCTCACAGAAACCGATAACTTCATCCTTGACTGGAATTTTGTCCTCATCCAGAAGAGCACCAAAGCTCTTACCTGCTACCATTTCGTTTAAGACTGACGCTAAACCGCCCCGCGTAGGGTCTCGCATAAATTTTATTTTATCCTTGAATTTCAGAATTGAGCCAATCAGACCCGAGAGAAAAGCACAGTCGCTCTTTATTTTAGTCTGGAATTCCAGACCAACTCTTGAAGACAAAACCGCCGTCGCGTGATCCCCTATGGTTCCGCTGAGGATGATCTTGTCTCCGATTCTGATCTTCTCTCTTCCTAAATCGATTCCCTTCTCAATGGTGCCAATTCCTGAAGTGTTGATAAATATCTTATCCGCGTTTCCTTTCCCCACCACTTTTGTATCCCCGGTCACTATCTTTACACCAGCTTCTTGGGCCGTTTTCTTCATGGACAGGATTATTTTCTCCAGAATATTTTTATCCAGCCCCTCCTCTATAATTAAAGAGCAGGAAAGGTAAAGCGGTCTTGCACCCATAACCGAGAGGTCATTGACAGTCCCGCATACTGCCAATTTACCTATATCTCCGCCCGGAAAAAAGATTGGCTGGATAACGTAGGAATCAGTTGTAAAGGCAAATCTCTGACCATTTAGTTCAAAAACTGCAGAATCCTCCAACCGGTTCAGGATTTTGTTATCAAAATTTTCCTTGAATAGATAAGTAATTAAATCCTGCGACAGTTTTCCGCCTGAGCCGTGTGACAAGCTTATCTTTTCACCTGTTTTTTGCTGTTTTATCACTGATAGACCTTACAGTC
>DATKKH010000227.1:0-4760 GCA_035543035.1 Terriglobales bacterium
ACAGGGGAAAGTATCCCGATTGAGAAGAAAACCGGGGACGAAGTGATCGGTGCCACCATTAACAAAAGCGGAAGTTTCAGGTTCGAAGCCACACGGGTGGGAAAAGATACTGCCTTAGCCCAGATTATCAAATTAGTGCAGGAAGCTCAGGGCTCTAAAGCGCCTATTCAAAGACTGGCTGATGTTATTGCAGGTTATTTTGTGCCAGTGGTTATCTCGATAGCGATTTTGACTTTTATAATCTGGTATGTTTTTGGTCCAAATCCAACCCTCACATTTGCTCTGCTGAATTTCGTGGCAGTGATGATCATCGCCTGTCCCTGTGCCTTGGGCCTGGCAACGCCTACGGCAATTATGGTGGGAACGGGTAAAGGAGCAGAAAAAGGGATCCTGATAATAGGCGGAGAAAGTCTGGAAACCGCTCACAAGATCAACTCCATTGTTTTTGACAAGACGGGAACTCTGACTAAAGGCGAGCCAGAGGTTACGGACATTATTCCTGAGAATGGATTTTCTCCAAAAGAGATTTTATTTTACGCCGGCAGTGCAGAGAAAAAATCAGAGCATCCGCTGGGTGAAGCGATTGTCAGGAAAGCCAAGGAAGAAAAAGTTGAGCTTAAAGACTCTCAAGAGTTCACTGCCATTTCAGGATTTGGAATAGAGACAAAAATCGAGGGTAAAGATGTTCTTCTGGGTAATCAAAGATTGATGAAAGAAAGGAATGTGGACATAAAAGATTTGATTCCCCGAGCAGAGGAGCTAACCCGTGATGGAAAAACGGTTATTTATCTGACAGTAGATGGTAAAGCATCAGCTGTCATTGCAGTCGCAGATGCCCTCAAGGAAAATTCAAAAGATGCTGTGCAACAGCTTCACCAGTTGGGCTTGGAAGTGGTGATGCTTACCGGGGATAACCGAAGAACTGCCGATGCCATTGCGAGAAAAGTAAGTATCGACCGGGTCCTTTCTGAAGTTCTGCCTGAGGATAAGGTCTATGAGGTCAGGAAACTGCAGAACGAAGGGAAGATCGTGGCAATGGTGGGAGACGGGATTAATGATGCTCCAGCATTGGCTCAAGCAGATGTCGGTATTGCTATCGGCACAGGAACGGATATTGCAATGGAGGCATCTGACATTACTTTGATCAGGGGAGACCTGTCCGGAGTGGTTACTGCAATCAAGCTGAGCAAGAATACTATAAAAATTATCAGGCAGAATCTGTTCTGGGCTTTTATCTATAACGTTCTTGGGATTCCGATTGCCGCTGGCGTGCTTTATCCATTTTTCGGAATCCTGCTTAATCCAATGATTGCCTCAGCGGCTATGGCATTCTCCTCAGTCTCGGTAGTTTCGAATTCTTTGAGATTAAGGAGGTTTTGAATTTATAATAGAAGTCATTGCGAGTCCCCTTTAGGGGAGGAAGCCCATTTGGGCTTCGTCGTCCAAATGGACTCCTCGCAATGACAGAATGGGATATGAAAATATGGAAGCAAAACTCTTAGTTGCAATTTTTGGGATACTGCTGATTATTCTGGTGAACTGGTATTTCTTTTTCTCGAAAAAACAGAGGGTGAAAGCCTCTGCTGGTGCCGTGGTTCAGGAGATAAAGGTGATTGTCAAAGGTGGCTATGACCCGGATGTCATTTTAGTGAAAAAAGGGGTTCCGGTGAGGATTGACTTTTACCGGGATGAGACTGAGAGCTGTTCCGAGGAGATTGTTTTCGGGGATTTTAATATCAGAAAAAGCTTGCCTGCCTATAAAACCACTCCCATAGAGTTCACTCCGGAAAAACCAGGTGAATATACCTTCACCTGCGGAATGGGGATGATGAGAGGGAAGTTGATTGTAGAATAATATTTGTTGGTGGAACAGGCATCCTGCCTGTTCCCTTTGGTCAGGCAAGATGCCTGACCCACCGGATAAATGACCTCACCCCAACCTTCTCCTATAAGGAGAGGGAGTTATTTTCTTCACGGTCACGTCTTTTTGTTTTATTCGTCATCCATCATCCGACAGTCTTTTTCGTTGACAGTTAAGAGAATAGTCAGTATATATTAAGATAGCAGTCTTCAACGTATACAAAGTATATGGATCTTCAAGTAAAATTGGAAAATCTTCCCACTCAGCCAGGAGTTTATCTGTTAAAGGATGAAGATGGGAAGATCATTTATGTAGGAAAAGCCAAATCCCTTAAAAACCGGGTGAAGTCTTATTTCCAGTCAGGAGTAGAGCATCCCCGGACCCAGGCTCTGGTCTCCAGGATTAAGGATTTCGAGATTTTAGTTACTGATTCGGAGATGGAGGCTCTCATCTTAGAGTCCAACTTAATCAAGGAGCACAAACCCAGGTACAACGTCAATCTAAAAGATGATAAAAGATACCCTTACGTCAAAGTCACGGTGGATGAGCCTTTTCCCAGGATTTTGGTGGTGAGAAGACCTAAAAAAGATAAAGCAAAGTATTTTGGTCCCTACACCAATGCCAAAGGGATGCGGCAGTCTCTGCGGCTGCTTAGGAAGCTTTTCCCGGTTAGGAGCTGTAACCATCAACTTCCTTCAAAAAGGAAAATAAGAGTATGCCTTGATTTTCACATCAAGCGATGTCAGGGGCCCTGTGAGGGTCTGGTCTCTGAAAAAGAATACAGGGAGATGATAGAGACGGTGCTTTTGTTTTTGGCTGGGAAGAATAAAGTCCTGATCGATGAGTTGAAACGAAGGATGAGCAGATTGGCAGAAGAAGAGAGCTTCGAGGAAGCTGCCAGAGTAAGGGACCAGCTCAAGGCTGTGGAAAGTATGATGCAGAGGCAGAAGGTTGTGGAGAGGGAAATAATCGATCGGGACATTATTGCCTTTGCGCGGGATGGGTCGGACGTCTGCATGGCAACTCTACAGGTGAGGGACGGGGTTCTGATCGGCAGACAACACTTCTACTTGAGGGCGGGTAAGGATGTTTCTGATGCCGAGGTTTTGAATTCTTTCTTGAAACAATATTATATGAATGCTGCGATAATACCACAGCAGGTCATCTTGCCTCTGGAGGTCGAGGACAAGGATATCATCCAGAAATGGCTGAATGAGAGAAGCGAAAAGAAAGTCGAGCTGATAATTCCGCAGAAAGGGGAAAAAGCAGGTCTTTTGAACCTTGCCACGCAAAATGCGCAGCTTCTGCTGATGGAGCTTTTGATTCAGAAGAAAAAAATAAAAAAGACGGTTCCACCGTCCGTCATAGCTCTTAAAAAAGATTTATATCTGACCACTTTTCCCAGGCAGATTGTAGCATTCGATATTTCTAATTTGGGACCTTCTGATGCAGTCGGTTCTCTGGTGTTTTTCGAGGATGCCAGACCAAAGAAATCAGAGTATCGTAAGTTCAAAATCAAAACAGTCGAGGGGCAGGATGATTTTGCCATGATGGAAGAAGTGGTCAGGAGATATTTCTACCGTCTGCTCGAGGAGAAAATCAAGCTGCCGGATCTGGTCCTGATCGACGGGGGAAAGGGACAGCTTTCTTCTGCCCTCAAGGTTTTGAATGAGATGGGAATCAAGGAAATAAACGTAATCGGACTGGCAAAAAGATTGGATGAAATTTTTTTGCCAGGCAAGGAATCTTCCCTGATGATTCCCAGAAGCTCCTCCTCTCTAAGATTACTGCAGAGGATCAGGGATGAGGCGCACAGATTTGCGATCACCTATCACCGGGGATTAAGGGAGAAAAAAATCGTAACTTCGGAGCTGGACGAACTCGATGGCATTGGCAAAATAAGAAAAAAAGCTCTCCTTTTAAAATTCGGCTCTGTGGAAGCAATCAAAGGAGCAAGCCTGGATGAACTTTCGAATACGGAGAAGATTACCAAAAATGTTGCGGAAAAGGTTTACTTATATTTTCACAAAGATTAATAAAAATCGTTGATCGTAGCGCGAGGTTTTAGCCTCGTTTAGCGACCCTAAAAGGGTCGCGCTACGAAAAAATTATTAGCAAAGGAGTATCTATGAAACTATATTATGCGGTCTTAAAAACAAAGATAGGAAGAATCTTGGTAACCAGGACAGAAAAGGGACTGAACAACTTGCTTTTTCATCAGCCTACCTGGGGCAGATTTTTCGAAGAGTTAAAAAAGAATAAGAGACTTGAGTTAGTCGAAGCGAAAGGTAAATTTTCAAAGTTGGGAAAACAGCTTAATGCTTATTTCTCCGGGAAGAAAGTTAAATTCGCTGAAAAGCTGGATTTGAGCGGCGGCACTTCTTTTGAGCAGAAGGTCTGGAAGAAAATGTTGAAAATACCTTATGGAAAAACCATCAGTTACAGGAAATTAGCTGCAATGGCAGGAGATTCCACTAAGGCACGTGCAGTGGGAAATGCCTGCGGAAAAAATCCGGTTTCGATAATCGTTCCCTGCCACAGGGTCATAAAATCAGATGGGGGATTAGGCGGGTATGGTGGAGGAATAGAGCTTAAAAAAAGGTTGTTGAAGATTGAAAAGAGTATAGTTTAAAGTTGAGTCAGTAAAGAGAAATGACATTTGGTGGGGTCAATAATTTCAAGACCTCTACTTTCACAATTACCGCCTTCCATCGATTGAAATAACTACTTTTCACGGTTTTTTTATGATTTTACTTGACAAATTGGCTTTATTTTGTATAATTAATATTGTAGTTTTGAAGGACAGTATTGGTGGAATTTAGAAATCCATAGAATATTCACGGTTAGCCACGAAAGTCGTTGGCGGAAGAGGACTTACGTGGTTTTTGTTTTTAACTTT
>DATKKH010000228.1:0-9856 GCA_035543035.1 Terriglobales bacterium
CCTGTTCCATAAGGCAAGCTGAATTTGAATCTCGACTAAAAGGGCTTTCTGTTCTAAAGATGCATCTAGTGCCGTCCATTCGATGAAAAATTTGCTCTCCTCTAAGAGACTCTTGACCGTTTCCCAATTATCCTTTACGGGTGCAAAGGAAGCAATCCGTGCTAAATCCGAGGAAATTCCTCCCAATCGGACTGGTAGTTTGTCTTTTAGATATCTAGTTTTGATGTCTTGAATATTTTTCATTTCTGACTTCCCAGGAATCTTTTTACAATTAACTCAACTTTTGAACAGATAGTTTGATCGTTAATTTTCATGCTTAGATTCCCCTGTCTAGGACGAATATTTATAAGGGCGTTGCAATCCACAGTTTGGGTTTTGGGAACCCAATCCGCTCCCCAAATATCTTCCTGGTTGCTGCCATTTCTTAAAAGCTCTGCCTCACAATCGGCATGCATTACCCCTCCTCCAGCAAGAATACCTCTGTTTATATCCACGGCGACCTTGATATAAGTCTCCAGAGCTTCGAGCATCTCTTTTATCTGCTGGGGAGTTGCTTTATCCTGGATTAAATGAATCATATATGTTATACGGGTGGTGTCGGGAGTTACCTCCTGACTCCAAAATGTAGGGGCAGAACACTGTTCTGTCCCTACTAAACTTGGGGCACGGCAGTGCCGTGCCCTTACAAAAGTCTACGGAAATAGCACTACCTTACCTGATTCCTTATTAGGTGAAAGGAGCGCATCGAATCCTTTTTGAATATCCTTCAGGGGAAATTTATGAGTAATTACCGGAGATGGGTCAACCAATTTGTTATTTAGAAGATTGGAAAGCTCATACCAGGTCTGGAACATCAGGCGGCCGTTTATCCCGATTATCTTTGCCCCTTTGAAAATCACATTGGCATTCAAATCGAAAAGGATTTTGTCTGAAGGTATACCGAAAGCAGTGAAGGTCCCACCCTTTTTCAGGATTTTAAACCCATCCTCAATTGCTTTTGGAGCACCAGTCATCTCCAGAACCACGTCCACGCCTTCGCCTGAGGTCTGCTCCATTATCTCGTCTGCCGGGCTGCCGTTCTGAATGCTTAAAGCCACGTCCGCACCCATCTTTTTCAAAATCTCAACCCGGAAAGGAAATTCTCCCACTGCAAAAACCTTGGCGGCTCCAACTGTCTTGGCAATTCCTGTGGCAAAACAGCCGATGGGTCCATCGCCTAAAACGGCGATGACCTTTCCCTGCACGTCACTTTCCATAACCGTATAAGTTGCATTTCCAAAGGGCTCCTGAATGCAGGCAATTTGGGGAGGAAGGCTTGGGTCGTTTTTCCACACGCAGATATCCGGAATAGCGATATATTCGGCAAAAGCTCCATCTATGTCCACTCCCAATATCTTCAGATTTTTACAGATATGCATCTTGCCGGTCCGGCATTGATAGCAGGTCTGGTCAGGGATGTGGGTCTCAGCAGAAACGAAATCTCCAACTTTTGCCCTTTTCACCTGAGAGCCGATCTCCACTACTTCGCCCGCGCATTCATGTCCGAAAACTAAAGGAGGCTTGATCCTATTCTGAGCCCAGTTGTCCCAGTTATAAATGTGCAGATCAGTCCCGCAGATGGAGCAAGCTTTGACCTTCACCAGAACCATATCCGGACCGATTTTCGGGATCTCCACATAATCTAACTCTGCTCCCGGCTCTTTTTTCTTCTTCATCACTGCCAGCATTTTGTCTGCCATCTTTGCTCCTTATTTCTGATTTTTAAATGATCAAATTTAAAAGATTGTGAAAAATATAACGAATCAGAGGAATTTGTCAAGGGAGAAAAAAAACCTACGTTGGGGTAGTGCGGGTTTACCTTTTAATTGCAAAGACGACTCTTTCAATCCCTGCTAGGTCTTTGAAAATCTCGATGGAAGTGAACTCACCTTTTGTGGCAATAATATTATTGACTTTCTGGGCTTGTCCGTATCCGGTTTCCAGAGCAAGAATACCTCGTCCTTTCTTCAGGAACAATGCTGACTGATCAATTATTTTGTTATACAATCCCTCCTCTGCAAACAAAGCCACTTCCGGTTCAAAATCCCTGACTTCTTTGGGCAGGATTTCTTTTTCTTCTGCTTGCACGTAAGGTGGATTGGAAACCACAGCATTGATTTTTCCTTCAAGCCCTTTGTTTATCAAAGGGGCAAAGAGATCGCCGCATAAGAACTCGATTCTGTCGTTGATTTTATTAATCTCTGCATTCTCTTGAGCAAGGGAGAGGGCATCTGGGGATATATCTGTGGCGTAAACAACACAATTTTTTAGATGGAAAGCTAAAGCAATGGTGATGTTACCTGCTCCGGTTCCAATGTCGATAATCTTGAGGTAATCAGATTCTCTTTTTTCTTTTTTGAAGTATTCTAGGACCTTTGAGACTAAAATCTCTGTTTCCGGGCGGGGAATTAAAGCCCTGGAGTCGACTTTGAATTTCAAGCCATAAAATTCTGTTTCGCCGATGACGTACTGTAATGGTTTACCTCTTAGTCTCTCTTCAACCAGTGAATTGAGTCTTTTTTCCTCCTCAGAAGATAAAACTCTTTGGCTATTCAGATAGAGGTGTGTTCTTTTTAAGTTGAGGATATGACCCACGAGAAGCTCTGCTTCTACTCGGGGGCTCTCGATATCTTTTTTCCAGAAAATCTCGGTAGTGGACTTGAGGGCTTCGGAGATAGTTTTGCCCATAGGTCAGCAGGTAAATCTGAAGTTTGACCAGTCATCCAGGCCATTTTCGATTCTGCCGTGAAACTCGGTTGCCAGAGTCGAAGTTGAGCACCCTTTCTGAGGCGAGCCATGGAGCCAGTTGGTAGGGGAGACAAATTCCGGACGGATCGGGAGAAAAGCCTTTGCATTTTTTCTGAGGAAAGAAGGGAGGAAATACATCCCCAACCCTGATAGTCCTATAGTTTGGATGAATTTTCTTCGGTTCATTTTTTTCTTTCTTTTGGAGTGCATTGACCGTGTCAATGCATGCATCGTCACGGACGATGCACTCCATAATTAATTACCCTCCAATGAAGTTGAACTTGTTTATCTTCATCGCGGGGACATACATCAAAACCCCGTACTGGGGGCAGAGTAATCTTCCCTTAGTCATCAGCTCAACGTTGGAAAAAGCCTCCAGAATGCTCTGTCCGATACGCATATTCTTGACAGCTGATTTTATCTTGCCTTTTTCTATCAAAAAAGTTCCATCTCTGGTTGTTCCCGTGACCTGGGTTTTCATCGGGTTCATATAATTTATGTACCAGAAATGGGTGATCAGGATTCCTTTTTCGGTCGAGGCTATCATCTCCTCCAATGTGGAATTCCCGGGCGAAATTAGCATATTCTTGGGATATGGGCCAAAAGTGTTATTCGGCTGTAAAGCGTGTCCGGTCGATTCGGTTTTATTCTTGTTTGCATAATAAGAATTGTAAACCACACCTTTTCCAATCCCGTTTTCTATCAAAACGACTTTCTTTTTGGTCACGCCTTCATAATCATAAGGCATCCCGTTCATCACCGGGTCATAAGGGTCTTCGATTATGGTGATATTATCTCCGGTTATCTTTTCGCCAATTTTCATAAAGCTTCTACCTTCAGAGAAGGTCTTCCCGCCAAAACCCAAGAAGGCCAAGAATAAAAGAAAGGATGCCACCGCAGCTTCTTCCAGGATGACAGTATATTCACCCGGCGGAAGTTCAACTGGTTTGGCGGATGACAAAGCCTTTTGGACTGCAATCTGGCTGAGTTTGTCAGCATCGATATTCTTTACCTTTCTGGAAAAAGCCTGAGCCCAACCGGATTGTTCATCTCTACTTATAGTCAAAGAGAAATTGGCTTTGGTTTCCTGGAAATATTGTCTAATCCCCAGCGAATTTGCAACAGAGGTCACATCGGTCTCAGTTTGAAAAGCTCCTGCAGAGATTAGATTGTTTTTTTGAGAATTGTCCACAGATATCTTCACACCTCTGGCTCTGTCATCCGGAGAATAATTATGAGTATCCTTGTCGAAACCTTGAACCTCAGGGGCGGGACCCGATTTTGGAAGAGAGACAAAATCAGGGTCATCTTTCTGATTTTTCGCAATCTCGATGGCATCTTTTACGACTTTCTTGATTCCCTCGTCATCTATTTTATTGGTAACAGCCACGCCAAGCTTTTTGCCGAGAACTGCTCTTGCCATAACCGTATGGTCCGCCCTTCCCATATTCTGATGAATGATATTCTCCGCAAACCGGGTCAGATAAAAGTCCTCCTCCAAAAGCAGAAGCTCAGTCTGGTCTGCATCCGAATATTTCAGACCTTTTTCCAAAATCTCTAGGGCTTTTTCTTTTGAAAGCATAAATCAGCTTCCTACTTTCACGTTCCTGAACCTGGCCGGCGAGCATCCCTGTCCCGTCCGGGCGTTTTGTCCGGGCTGCCCTTTGCCGCAGTTGGGAGTTCCCCAGACTTTGAAATATTTCTCCGAGCAGATGCCATCGCAGGAGTTCCAGAATTCGACTGTATTGCCCGAATAGGTCGGATTTTTAATCATCTCGCCCAATTTTCCGTTTTTTATCTCCCAGCCGATCTGGCAACCCATCTGGAAATTCTCCCGGTTGTCGTCTATGCTCCAGGAGGAGACGGTCTCCACATAAATTCCATCTTCCACTTCAGAAATTAAGTCCTCGAAGTTGTAATTCCCAGGCAAAAGAATCGTATTGGTCATCCGGATGATCGGGATATTACCCCAGCCATCAGCTCTCATAGAACCGTTGGATAAAATCTTGATCAGTGGTGCTGTTTCCCTTGAGGTCAAATATCCAACGAGAAGACCATTCTTGATAAGCTCTTTTCTTTCTGCTTTCACTCCTTCATCATCATAGCCAAAACTTCCCAAACCGCCGGGATAAGTTGGATCAGTGACAACATTAACTATATCTGCTCCATATTTGAGCTTATTCAGCTTATCCAGGGTGGCAAAGCTTGTCCCGGAGAAATTTTTCTCCGCTCCCAGGACTCTGTCTAGCTCCAGAGGATGGCCGATAGACTCGTGTATCTGCAAAGAAAGTTGAGGTCCGTTCAAGACTAAAGTTTTCGTTCCAGACGGACACTCTTTAGCTGAAAGGATTGCTACTGCTTGCTGAGAGGTCTTCTCACAATTCTCCTCAAAGTTTAACTCCTTGATCAGCTCATAACCCTTAGATTCATATTGCCCATTTGAGTCCGGATATGATCTTTTGCCCATCTCCCTTCTGGACTTCATAGCGGTTGCTTCTATGCCTGCTCCGCTCTGGATTATGGTCTGCTCGATTTGAGAGCCTTCAGAGCTTGAAAAGAATTTATGCTCTATTCGAAAATCCATAAAAGCAGTTGCAGTGGTGATGCCCTCTGTTTTCCTCAAAAGCTGGTCCAAAGCTAAAAGGTAATCTAACTTCTCATTTAAGGGAATGGTAAAAGGGTCTATCTGGACTGGATTTTTATAAGAGTCTATGGACCTGGTGACAGGAGCTAAGACTAAATCGTTTTTCTTTAGTTTGGACGAGGCTATGGCAATTTTTACTGCCAGGTCAGCAGTTTTCTTCAGGTTATCCTCATTCAGGTCAGCGGAGGAGGCAAATCCCCAGGCACCATCTGCAATTGCCCTGATCCCGAAGCCGAAAGAATTATTTTTCTCGATCAGCTCTGCAGCACCGTTTTTTACCGAGATGTTCTCGTCCTCAATATCGACAATCCGGATGTCTGAGTAAGATGCCCCTTTGGATTTTGCCGAATTCAGGGCTATCTCAGAGGCTTTTTTAAAGTCTATCATATACTGTGAGGAATAAGGTAAATGGCTAAGGTTAAAATATATCCTAATATTCCAAACCAGGCCAGGATTTTATCCGGCAAAAGATTCTTGGTCTTATCCTTTTTGAAGGCAGACCCTTTGATGAGTATCACAAAAATAAGCCAGTAAAATATAAGGATGGAGGTCTTGCTGTCGGTTATATCCGTGAAAACCGGGAAGCCTCCCCAGGTTTCGCCGAAGGTTAAACTGGTCATCAGAATTCCTAAGGGAACTCCTCCGACAAAGGAAAGAATCAATGCCCATAGACTATCTAAAGAAAGCTTCCGGAGCGAATCCTTGCCCCACAATATCTCCCAGGAGGCAAACATAACCAAGAACACGAAAAAAACCGAGGCAAACATGAAAAGCACATGAGGCACGATGACATAAGGAGGCACTTTTCCCTTAAATTTGATCAGGAAAGGGTTGTTCAAAAGGTCAATCTTTTCTGGCAGGGTCAGTATTTTCTTCCCCTGACTGTCCGACAAGGAAAGATAATAATATGCCCTTTTTCCTTTGGGCTGGGAAGGAATGACTGCTGAGAACTGGTCATTTGTCCCCTCCACTGGCTGCATTTTCAAACTGGTGAATTGGCTTTCCCCTTTTCCGATCTTATAAAAAAGATACAAGGAGTAATTCTCGTCAGAGCTTGGATTAACCAGGTTTGCTATTATCTGTACATCACCTGACCCAACCTTTTCAGTTACAGTCGTATGAGAGAGCTCAACGCCGTTTGAACTGGACTCCATAAACTGAGGTATGCGTAATGCCAGATGCCGTGCGATTCCGAGTAAAACAACCGTCAAGACAAAAGCTAAGATGTACTTGAAAAACTTCATTCCACCCTCATTATTTTAAAACCTTTTCATTTTGCAGTTTCTCAGCCTGTTCTTCTTTTTCCAGGGAAGCAATCAGCTCATCTAGATCCCCGGACAGTACGTCCTCCAGGCGGTAAAGAGTCAAGCCGATACGGTGATCCGTAATCCGGTTCTGCGGAAAGTTATAGGTCCTAATCTTTTCAGACCTGTCCCCGGTTTTCACCATTGATTTTCTCTGCTGGGCGATTTTTTCCTCCTGTTCGGTCCGGGCTCTGTCTAATAAACGCGCCCTAAGAACCTTCAGGGCTTTATTCTTGTTTTTGAGCTGTGATTTCTCATCCTGGCAGGTGACTACAGTGTTGGTCGGCAGGTGGGTGATCCTTACTGCAGAATCAGTCGTATTTACCGATTGTCCGCCAGGGCCTGAAGAGCGGAACACGTCGATTTTCAGATCTTCGGGTTTTATCTCGATATCGACTTCCTCTGCTTCCGGCAAAACCGCAACCGAAGCAGCTGAAGTATGAATCCTGCCCGAGGCTTCGGTTTTGGGAACCCTCTGCACCCGGTGCACCCCGCTTTCATATTTCAGATTTTTGTAAACTTTGTCCCCCTCCACCGAGAAGTTGATCTCCTTAAATCCGCCCAAGCCCGTGGGGTTAGAGCCTAAGATCTCGGTTCTCCATCCTTTTTTCTCCGAGTATTTTACATACATCCGATACAGGTCTGCGGCAAATAAAGCTGCCTCTTCGCCCCCAGTCCCCGCTCTGATCTCCACGATAGTATCTTTGGAATCATTAGGGTCTTTTGGTATCAAAAGGAATTTCAGTTTTTCTTCCAGCTTGTTCTTTTTTTCCTGAAGTTCCTCCAGCTCGGACTTGGCCAGCTCGATCAATTCTTTATCCCTGGATTCTGATTTTACCTTCTCATCCTCTTCCATCTGCTTTAAAGTTTGCTTCAGCTGTGAATAGAGTTCTACTATCTCTGACAACTCGGACTGCTCCTTGGCCAGTTTTTTGTATCTATTCTGATCCGACAAAACCTGAGGATCAGAAAGCAGCAGGGTAAGCTCCCTGTATCTTTCTAGGATTTTTTCCAAAATCTCAATCATATTTTCTCAACAATCCTCTTATCCGTTTCAGCTGACTGCTCAGGGTTTCCCAGGGCGCTTTCCAGTGCGACGATTGCTACTTCCAGCTGGGAATCATCCGGCTCCTGGGTAGTGATTTTCTGCAGCCAGATGCCGGGAGCCGAGAGTATCCGGGTGATCCTGTTCTCCCTGGTTTTTCCGGAGAGCTTCAAAAGCTCATAAGAGCCGCCCGCTACCAGAGGCAAGAGCAGGAAGTGAAGCAGAAATCTCTTAAGCAGGGGAGGGTAGGTTCCGGCGACCAGAGTATATACTGTATCCGAGATCGAATAGATGAATATGGCAAAGATCGCCACTATCAGAATGAAACTGGTTCCGCAGCGCGGATGTTTGGTGCTGAACCTTTTGACCTTATCAAAGGTCAGCTCCTCTCCTGCCTCATAGGCATAGATCGACTTGTGCTCTGCGCCGTGATATTCAAAAATCCGCTTGAAATCCTTAAAGCGGGAGATCGCCCAGATATAAATCAAAAACATCGCCACCCTGATTATCCCAGCCACCAGGTTAAAAGATAAGGCTTGTCTTTTTATTCCCAAAAGGCTGGAAAAAAATATCGGCAGGAAGAAAAAGATTAAAATCCCCAAGCCCAAGGCTAAAACCACGGCAAAACCTAACATCAAGCCTCTTGATCCCTTTTCTTTGCCCTCTTTTCTTTTTTTACCTTCTTTCTCCTCGATCTCCTCGACTGCTACGTCTGCCGAGAAATTCAGGCTTTTTATGCCTATGACCAGCATCTCGACAAAGGAAATCACGCCTCTTAGGACGGGGATATTTAAAAGCTTATACCTCTTAGGAAGAGGGACATAATCCTCGTTCCTGACCACGATCTGGCCGCTTTGCTTCCGGACGGCAGTGGAGACCCTTTTGGAGGACCTCATCATCACCCCTTCGATCACTGCCTGGCCGCCGATATTTTTTTCTTTTTCTGCTAATTCAGACATAATCATTATCATTGCCGTAGCTTTGCCAAACCTTTGGCAACGAACCTCATCTTCTCAGGAGTGAAGACGCTACGCTTGCCAGCCAAATAAAAAAGATTTACTGCCTCTCAAGCTAAATGTGAAAGACAGTAAATCCTTGTGTAAAAAGCTACTTACCCTCAGTTTTCTCTTGTTTTTTTTCTTCTCTCTGGTATTTTTTCCTGAAACGCTCCACCCTACCGGCAGTATCCACCAACTTCTGCTTACCAGTAAAAAAAGGATGGCACTGGGAGCAGATTTCCACGTGGATATCCTTGACTGTGGAACGGGTATGGATAACGTTCCCGCAGGCGCAGGTAATGGTGGTCTCAAAATACTGGGGATGAATCTTCTCTTTCAAAACTTATTCCTCCTTTAAACATACATCTTCAGTCTAATTTTCGGACTAATATAATACGGAAATTTAAAAAAACAAGATAAAAAAAAGAAAAAGGAAGATAAAAGAAGGAAGACGGAAGATGGCCTCACCCTGCCCTCTCCTCTTTTAGGGAGGGATAGGGTGGGGTCTATGGAGCGCATCATCCGTGATGATTCAAGGCTCGGCAGTCTCCTAAGGGCGTTTTTGAACTCATCCCCTTACCCCTTCTCTTATAGAGAAGGGGAAGAAAAATCCCTCTCTTTTTAAGAGAGGGATTCAGGATGAGTTATTTAATTTCCAACAAAGCGGGTACTGTCTAAAAAAGGACAGAACAATGTTCTGTCCCTACAAAAGAGGCGACCACGGGTCGCCTCTTTCCCTGTTTACTGTATGCAGTCTGCTGTTTACTTTTTTAATTTTTTCAGCCTTTCCTTCGCATCTGCAACTTCTGGTATCCCCGGATCAGCATTCTTCCAGATATCTAAAAACTCCTCGTATTGTTGAATTGCTTTATCCTTCCAGCCTGATTTCTCATAAGCTAAGCCAAGGAGGTAACACGCCTTCACTCCATAAATGCTGAGGTATGCCCGATTCCCGCTATATCTTTTGAGTCCCTTCTCCAACTCAGCCACTGCTTCACCTAATCTCCCTATTTTAAGGTAAATGCCGGATAAGAAAAAACACGCATCGATGCGGGGAGAAAATTTCATAGCTTGCACA